>NZ_RQER01000011.1:0-300000 GCF_004770615.1 Leptospira langatensis | reverse complement strand
TAGATCCCGCGAAAGCCTTGTAAGCAAGACCGTTCGGTACTAAAAAATACGAAGTCTTCTCCCAAAGAAGACGACGCATAAGGATCATTCTCATGAAAGCCGCAATATTAAGAGAATTTGGAAAACCACCAGTATATGAAGAATTCGCAAACCCAAATCCGCAAGGTCAGGATCAGGTCCTCATGCACGTTAAGACCGCTGCGATCAAGAATATAGATAAATTAAGAGCGAGCGGAACTCATTACGCGAGCTATAAAGAACTTCCTGCGATCGTAGGATTAGACGGAGTGGGAGTCTTGGAAAACGGGACCAAGGTGTACGCGCAAGGGATCACCGGGACAATTGCAGAGCAGGCCTTAATTTCCAAGAACAGACTTACCATACTGCCGGATGGGATCGATCTGTTTCTCGCTGCCGCACTTCCGAATGCAGTCATAGGGGCGACAATGGCTCTTCATTCCAGAGTACATTTAAAGAAAGGAAATGTAGTTCTCGTCAATGGTGCGACTGGAGTCACCGGACAACTTGCGGTGCAGGTCGCCAAACATTACGGTGCCGCAAAGATCATTGCAACAGGAAGAAACGAAGGATCCCTAGAAAAATTAAAAGGATTCGGAGCGGATATAGTCATCTCCCTTAAGAGAAGCGAAGAAGAATTCGTAGAACAGATCAAACAGATCCATAAGGAAACCCCTATCGATATAGTAGTGGATTATCTTTGGGGAAGACCCGTGGAGCTCCTACTAAGATCTTTTAAAGGAGGAGGGATCGACTCCTTCACTCATCCGGTAAAGATCGTAACCGTGGGAGATATGGCCGGCAAGACCATTTCCCTAGAATCCAGTAGTTTAAGAAGTTCCGATATACAAATACTTGGTTCCGGACTGGGTAGTCTATCTTCGCAAGATATCCACACTTTCAACCAAGAGATCTTGCCTGAAATGTTCCAGCTTGCAGCGAAAGGGATCCTTACATTAGAGATCCATAAAGAAGATCTGAAGAATATAGAGAATGCTTGGGACAAGGAGATCGCTCCCGGACAAAGAATGGTAATCTCAATCCAATAGATCCATTGGACGCGATCCGACCCGCCTACTTTCTAAGAGGCAGATCCTCAAAATCCGATATACTTTCCTTGGAACTCATCTGCTTTAAAAGGAGCGATCACGGGTATCAAGAGAGAGGCGTTCGGATCGCAAGGAAGGACTAGGATCGCCCTATAAAGAGCATCTATATCGTTTTTTCGATAATAGGTAGAATCGGAACATTTACCCTCGCAGGTAAGATAATTTGTATAGTCTGTGGTCTCGATAAAATCGGAAACTATGCTCTGATTCAGACATACCGAAAATCTGAGATCGGAAACTCCCGAGATCCTATCCTTGGCCTCGCTCCGAGAGATCAGATTCGTTTGCAAGCGACCCTCTACCCCGACAAGAATGCAGTTGCTGAACAGAAATAATATAGCAAATAGGCTTCGGAAAAACACGAGTAAAATTGCGTAAAAGAATCTATGTACAACGCTTACAAAGGAAGCGTAGATGGACAATTCTAAAAGATAGAATACAATGGGTCAAGACCGAATAAAAAAGCAACAAATCCGATCTTGCTTGTTATTCTGAGAGGAATCCTCCGAAATTCATGTTACAATTTTGTTTCTATGTTTATTCGGCTTCCAACTAAAACAATTCCGATTCTATTTTACAATTCTATGATACGATATCCCATCTTTCTTCTCCTTCCCCTTTTTCTTATTACCTTAGAGGCAAAATCTCCCAATCCATGTTCAAATCAGAAGGACAAAGCGGAACAAAAGGAATGCTTCCAGAAACAATACCAAACCGCGGACAAAGAACTGAACGAAGTATATAAGAATGTTCGCAAGTCCTTATCAGATCCGGACAAGGAGGAATTAAAAAAAGTCCAAAGACTATGGATCGGATATAGGGATGGGGTCTGTGAAGGCCCCATGTATTCCAGCGACGAAACAGGAATAGAGACCATTTCCTGCAAGGCCGATGCCACTAAGGCAAGGACTTCCTATCTGCAAAAAGTTTGGATCTTTGGAAAATTCCCGAAAGACGGATTAGGGATCTATACGGACGGCTTCGGAGGAAGGCTCCGACTCTTTCGAGCAAAAGGAAAATCGGACCGTTTCCAATTGAACGTAGTGCGAGGACCGACCGCTCATCTTGGAGAAATGGACGGAGACTGGACTCCCAATCCGGAAGGAAAATGGACTTGGTCTTCTCCGCAAAATTGCAAGGCAGAAGATCCGGAATGTTGCATCCTCAAGTTCCAAACCTTCGATACCAGGATCGAAGTAGAAGAAGTTGCCTGTTCCGGATTCCATGGAGCAAGGGCTTATTTCGACGGAGATTATCGCTACGAATTCAAGTGAGAGAGGAGAACCCTCCTTTCTCGGAACGAACAGGTCTGCTGGTGTTCCTTCTTCTTAAAAGATTACAATCGTTCTATAAACAAGTTAGTTTGCATACCAACTGTTATTAAAAATACAGATTCACCAATCCTTTTCTCTTGACAGGCCAAGCTCATCCAACATCGTTCATGAGCCCGCTCTGTAACGGTCGATACAAAAATAGAAGTCCGGATCTGATCGGGAATTTTGAAATTTGAATGATGTGAAGAGGTAAATCGAAATGCGTAAGCTAAGTATAGCGCTTCTAGTTGCGTTTCTTTGTGGCGGACAATTGTTCGCATCCGGAGGAGGATCTTCCTCCAAGCCCCTGGCTGGTTCCTACCCGATCGTACTATCTCATGGATTGTTCGGCTGGGGAAACGATAATACTGGTCTGATCAATCTGCTCAGCTACTGGGGTGGAATGGACAGCTACCTTCAGTCCCAAGGGGCTACAGTGTATGCACCCGCAAAAACTGCGGCTCAATCTAATGAGAATCGTGGGGCGGAATTGAGCAGCAAGGTACTCGTATATATGGCCGCAAACGGCTTTAGCAAGGTGCATATCTTGGGACATTCTCAAGGTGGATTAGATAGCAGATATGCTGTGTCCAACCTGGCCTTAGGTCCTAAAGTCTCTACCTTAACTACATTAAATACTCCTCATAGAGGTTCTCCGATCGCGGACATCATCACCACTGTTCTGCCTGACTGGATCAAACCGTTCGTGGCAGCCATTCTGAATGTGTTCGTTCAATTGGTATGGAATGAAAGCAACCAAGACGTATTAGCGGCTCTTGGCTCCTTGACCGCTTCGGGAACTGCTCTCTTCAATTCTCACACTCCGGATAACCCGAATGTGAAATATTTCTCTTACGGTTCCTATATCACCATTCCGGATCTGATCCAACACCCACTCATGGGAATTATCCAACCTGCTTGTATAGCCGGTGGATTGATCAATGGTTACGGCGGTACTTGCGACGGACTCGTTCCTTATTCTTCTTTGAAATGGGGAACCTTCAAAGGCGGTCCTGATTATGGATTATTCACTACTGGAGTGGACCATTTGCAGGCTGCAAACACATTGAACTCAGGCAAGACCTGGTACGATGTGGAAGGTTACTTCCTCAAAATGATGTCTAACGCGAAGGCTAACCAATAAAAGTCTTTCGGAAAGATATGTTAGAAAGCCGGTTTACACCGGCTTTTTTTATGCCTTTCTATACTTCGGTCCGAGCAATCAAAATCGGTTCCGGTCTTGGATCCCTTTCATATAAACATTGACATTCCTAATTTAGAACGAGAAGAATAGATCGGAAGAAAGATGTCCCTCGCCTCCCAGCCGATCATTTTGCCAACTGGAAGTATGAGAAGATATTCTCCCAGTGAATTCCTGAAACCTTTCATTCAAACCTACTTGGTCATAGAAAGTCAGGAAGAACTGAAGAATACTCTCCTCCCGGGCTCTTCTATCGTACTATTCTTCCGGATCAGAGGAAACGTTTCCGAATTGGAAGAAGGTTCCGAAACTTCCACTCCTCTTTTCGGATTGAGCGGCCTAAGGAAGAAGGCTAGGATCGCTCGCTATTCCCCAAACTCCTCTATGCTACTCGTACTTTTTAAGGAAGGTGCCGCATCCTCCTTTTTTAGGGAACCAATGCATGAGATTTTCGGAATGGGCCTGCCTATGGAAAATCTGATGCAAGCAAGTAAGGTCAGAGAGATAGAGGAAAGATTGTCGGAAGCGAAGACAGATCAGGAAAGGATCTCTCGTTTGGAAAATATCCTGGTCTCGGAGTGGAGAGGATCCGAATTCGATCCCATCATTCGAGAAACCGTCCGAAGGATACGGAGCGCAAAAGGAGATCTAAGAATAGCGGACCTGATCAAAGGAATGCCTATCAGCAGGGATTCCCTCGAGAAGAAGTTCAGACAAATTATAGGAACGAGTCCAAAGCAATATGCCGGAATGATCAGAATGAGGGATCTGATCGCTTCTTATTCCCCGGAAAAAAGCCTTACCGAAACTGCGATGCAGGCGGGCTTCTTTGACCAGGCTCATTTCAATAAGGACTTCAAGGCATTCACAGGCCAGACCCCGAAAGAGTTTTTCAGATCTACTTCTCCGAGACGCTTCTGGTAATTTCCTGAATTTTTACAATTTTGCATTTCTTCTTTAGAGTATTCTCTATTGCATGAAAGCAAGAATACAAAATCCAAAAGAAAGCATTTCGCAAAATATCTCAGAAGGGAGCCTTAACGACTCTTTCCTCCGTACTCTTTTTAAAAGTGTTTTCTTTTCTATCCTTTTCGCCTTTCTCGCAACCGTCTTAGTGGAAGCAGTACCTCATGCCAGAGGAATAGGATTCCAACCGGAGCTGAGGATTAGCCTACTCTTCCCATTTTGCTTCTCGATCGGTATCCTAAACGGCTTCCTATATAGATATCTGAAGACTCGATCCAAACGACCCAGATCTTTCTTGGCAGCAGCCCTATTCGTCCAGCTACTCTTGACCGGATCAGGAGTTCTAGTCTTAGGAAGCTCCGGCCCGACGATCTATAGTCTTGTCATCCTCTTGGGAATGCTCCTAGTCTCCGCTTGGTATCTGCCTATCTTTCTGGATCGTATTCAATTTTCCTTACGTTCTAAGATCTTAATATTCCTAATGGGAGGATTAGAACTGTTCTCCTTTATTATCGCGGTTTCCTTGGACATTTCGGCTCCTTCTTCAGAAATACAATTCGATATCCCTAAAGAGATTTTCCAAGCAGAGCAGAAATTCATAGATCTTCCTAGCGGTGCCCGAATCCATTATGTGGATGAAGGAGAAGGAGAGATCTTACTCTTTTTGCACGGAAACCCTTCTTGGTCCTTTCAATGGAGAGATCTCATCTCAGGACTAAAAGGCTCGTATCGCTGTATCGCTTTGGATTATCCTGGGTTCGGTCAGTCCAGCGCTTCCAAAGGTTTCGGGTTCACTCCTAGGGAAGAAAGCATCGTATTAGAAGAGTTCGTCCGAGAGTTAAGATTAGATCATCTCACCTTAGTGATGCAGGACTGGGGAGGACCGATAGGATTAGGCTTTGCAGGACGTCATCCGGAATTGGTAGAACGAGTGATCTTAGGAAGCACTTGGGCCTGGAAAACAGATCGCAATTCTCCCAGGGGAATATTCTCCTTTCTTGTAGGCGGACCGATCGGCGAATTCATGCAGATCAATTTCAATGGATTCGCTTCCGCAGGCATCCAGAACGGGATCGTTCGCAATTTACCCAAGCAAGTATTGGATCTTTATCTTCGCCCTTTTATTTCACCGTACCGCAGAGGGATCGCGGCTTTCTATCCGGGCCAGATCACTCAGGCAAATTCGTTCTTCCAAGAGATCGAAGACTCTATTCCCGCCCTAAAAGAGAAACCCGCCTTGATCTTTTGGGCCTTGAAAGATAAAGGATTTCCTATCGAGGAAAAAGGACGTTTCGAGAGAATATTTGTAAAACATAAAACGATCGAATTCCAGGATGCGGACCATTTTTTCTTTGAAGATACAAAAGAAGAAATGATCCCCGAAATGAAAGGTTTCCTAACCTCGAATCCGATCCAAAATTAGAATTCTCTCATAAAAGAACGTCTAAACTCCTGAGGAGACAGATTCGTCTTACTCTTAAATAATTTACTAAAGGACTGAGAATGCTCGAATCCCAATTCGTATGCAATTGCAGTCACTGGAAGATCCGTAGTGGACAATTTCTCTTTCGCTCTTTCGATCAGCTTATCATGAATATGCTGTTGAGTGGTTTGCCCGGTAAGCACCTTCAATAAACCACTCAGATAGTTCGGAGAAACGTTCAATAGATCGGCCACGTATTGCACGGAGGGAAGTCCTTTCTGTCTTAGATCCCCTTCTTCGAAGTATTCACCCAAAATCTCCTCCAACCGATCCAAGACTTGGTGGTTGGAGATCTTTCTTGTGATGAACTGTCGATCGTAAAATCGTTCCGCGTAATTTAACAGTGTCTCTATATGAGAGATAATGATCCCTTGGCTGAATTTATCTATATTAGAATGATATTCCTGGCGAATATTCTGGATAATATTATTGATCGTACTCTCTTCCTTTTCGGAGAGAAAGAGAGCCTCATTCACCGAATAATCGAAATATTCATATTTTCGAATATTCTTTGCCAGTGAAGTATTCCAAATAAAGTCCGGATGGATAAGCAAGATCCATCCGGAATGCTCTGCCCGAAGATCCGCATTCACTTCAATCCGAAAAACCTGACCGGGAGCCATAAAGAACAGGATCCCTTCGTCAAAATCGTATTCCTGCTGTCCGTATTTCATTTTCACGGCGGAGTTCCGTTTCAGAGAGATTGAATAAAAATCCAAAGTCCAACTCGTGACATTAAACTCGGAGGAATGCTTTATGGACGAGTAATCTACCACACTAATAAGAGGATGTTCCGGTTTAGGCAATCCCCTTACTTCGTGGAATTCGCTGATCGTTCTGATTCTATACGGCTTCTTATCTATCATGACGAATCTACTTTTGCCGATTGTAGGCTTCCGCAAAATCCTTTGCAAAGTCTTTTAACTTAGTCTTTCCCAGTACCGGTTTATGGTTATTATAATCCTTATATAATACTCCTCCCCGTCTAGAAGCGTTCATTTCCGTAAAACCCTTTGCCGCCTTGGGATTCATTCCTGCGCCTATCATGCCATTCAGTAACTGCTCATCTGAAATCACCAGCCATTTCAGGTCGGGCTTCCCGATCGCCTCTCCCAATATCTTTGCAACTTCGTTCGGAGAAAGCTCGTCACTTGCAATATATCGGATGCTTCTTCCCTCGAATCCCGCATCGACCTCTTCTGCGATCACCGATGCGATATCCTTAGGAGAGACCCAGGGTTCCTTCTCGTCCCCTCCATAATTAGAAACGATCGAGCCTTGCGCATTGATCGTTTGTATGAAGGAAAACAGATTGTAATAGAATCCTACGGGACGCATGAACTTGATCGAAACATCCTCCGGCAATTGCTTAAGGATATTTTCCGCATTGTAATGAAAGGCAAGGATTCCGTTCCCTGAATCGGTATGCGCTCCGATGCTACTCAAATGTATCACCTTTTTAACCCCAGATCTTTGGATGGCTTCCTTGTAATTATAAGCGATCTTGTTGATCTCCTCCATTACATCCAAGTCTTGATCGAAGAAACTATGATATCCAAGCGCTTCCATGGCATACACGATATCCACACCTTGAAAGGTCTTAGACAAGAAATTACTGTCACTCATACTTCCGATAGAAGCAATCGCTCCTAACGCTTCTATTTCCTTCTTTCTTTCCGGATTACTGCTGATCACAATAACCGAATGACCTTTTTGTACCAATTCCTCCGTAAGAGGTTTACTAATATTCCCTAACGAACCTGTAACTACGATCTTCATTATACCTTCTCCTTGCTAAGAGATCCTTGCAGAAACTGTATTTGTAATTCCGATCCGTTTTGAGTATTAGAAGTTCGTTCTAGTTAGATTATTCTTGTAGCCGAATCTCATGCGAATGTAGCCATTTTTCATCGGCTTTAGAGAAACTTAAACTAGACGATTGTCCTTCGGTCTAATCGAGTACTTATCTTTACAGTCTGCAAAAAGAGAAATACCTTGGCCATTCGATCGGCTCGACTTTCTATCTATCGCAAGCATCACGATCGAAAATAAGGAGACCTTAATGCAATCAAAGAGTAATCTTTTACTAACTAAAAGAACCGCATCCCTTGTCGTTCTTTGGACCGCAATTTCGCTCGCTCTTGTAGCCTGCGCCAGTGCGTCCTTAAAACCAAAAATAGAAGTTCCAAGCACTCCAACTTCTATCCAAATACAACCGATCTTTCATGGAAGTATGGTACTCACGATCGGAGATAAAACGATCTATGTGGATCCTTCTTGGGGAGGAGAAAAATACAAGGATCTGAAAAAACCGGACCTGATCATTATTACGGATATCCATCCGGACCATATGGACCTAAAGACCTTAGGCGAGATTGCAACGAAAGAAACACCGATCATCGCTCCGGAAGCAGTGGCCAAAGAAGCGAAAGAATATACGAATATCACTCGCCTGAAGAACGGCCAGTCCACTTCCGTAGGAGATATCACCTTCTCCGCGATCCCAATGTACAATATCACCAAAGAGCATTTGGATAAACATACGAAAGGAAGAGGAAACGGATATTTGATCAAGTTCGGCGGAAAGACGATCTATATCTCCGGAGATACCGAAGATATCAAAGAAATGAGAGCTCTGAAGAATATAGATATCGCTTTTCTCTGCATGAACCAGCCCTACACGATGTCCGTAGAAAAAGCGGCAGATGCAGTCAAAGACTTTAAACCGAAAGTAGTTTATCCATATCATTACCGCGGGAAAGACGGCCTGAGTGATACGGAAAAATTCAAGGCCTTAGTCAAAGAGTCCAGCCCAACTACTGTAGTTGAATTGATTAACTGGTACTAAGATCTGAAGGATTGGTTTCGAAAAGGAGTGAAAATCTTTTTTGAAACCAACCCTCCCTTCACTTGAAATCCCACCACACAAATTGGATATCTAAAATCCATTACCCAATTGAGATATATCCGAAACAACATTCGCAAAAAGTTAATTAGTAATAAATAATTTAGCATTTACATAATTATTGCTAATATTACATCCTTCCGCATGCATCAAATTTTGACCATCGTGACATTAGCCCTATTACTGGCATTCATTGCCGGACTCAAGAAACCGGAGATATTCTCTAAATGGATCAAGGATCCGACCAGAAAGAAGACCTCTCTTCTATTTGGTATCCCTTTTATCATTTCTTTGGCTCTCTTTGGAGCATTCTCTCCCCCTAAGTATGAGCTGAGCAAAGAAGAGATCGCTTCCTTAAGTGAAGAAGAGCAAATCAAATTGATCGTGAAAAAGCAGATCGGAGAAAATGCCCTGAAAAAGATTGACATTACCCGCGCTGCCGATGGATTGCTAGGAATAGAAATTGAATTCGACGCTAAGGGTACCCTTGATTATCCGAAAAAATTACGAATCGACTGGATTAAAACGAAAATGGCAGAATCCTATATCTCCATATATAAGAATTACAAGAATGTCGGAGAATGTAAAATCGGAGCCTTTTTTCCTATGAAAGATAACTATGGAAATGGCGCGGAAATAGAAGTTTATATTACATATTTAGCAAAGGAAGAGGCAGACAAAGTAAATTGGAATGCCGAAGAATGGGATCTAAAAGCAAATATCATGCCTAGAATTTGGATGAATATTGCAATTCATCCCGAATTCCGACTGTAAGACTATGTTTCTGGCTCCTCATCCGAATCCGGTAAGAAAGTCTTCCGAAATTCCTGAGGAGTCAGTCCCGTATATTTCTTAAAAGAATCATAGAAGGAAGATTTGGATTGAAAGCCCACAGAAAAGGCAAGATTCAATATGTTTACAGAAGGATTGTTTGCAATGATCCGTTTCGCTTCTTCTATTCTATATTTCTTAAGTAGATCCGGAAAGGAAATATTCAGCACCTGGTTCAGAAGCTCGGACACCTGATGCACCGACAGACCCAAAACGGCAGCAAGATCGCTGATCCGCAATTCTTCCTCCATATAGATCTTGTCTTCATCCAGGAGTCGATTCAATCTAGCCAAGGTCTCTTCTACATTGATGCCGATAATGGTAGACTTTCTTTTCTCGCCGCTAGGGTCCGACTGATTCTCCATTATACCATTTTGAAAGTTTTCCAGTTCCTTTCTTCTTAAGGCGATCTCAAATTCCAATTCACGTATCCGAGTACGGACAACTCGACTCGTCAGGAATATATTTATAGGAACGAAGAATCCCATGAAGAATAGGAAGCTCTTACCATCAAAGGAGAAATAGGTCTTGTACGAGATAATATTCAATATCTCTATTGCGAGAAGGGAGAACATACTCATTACGAACCAACGGGTCTGGATCGTCTTGCGTTTCATAGCGATGATACTTAAAACGATCGCAATCCCGGTCACCGCTAAGTAAAGGATCGTAAAAGAACGGGAAATGAATAGCCTAGGGAATGGAGTGAAACTTAAAACGATCAATATCCCGGAGATACAGTTCACCGCATTGTAGAAGTACCAAATCGGTTTGAAGTTCTGCCTGATCTTCAGGAAATGAGAGACCCATAGAGTTCCGGAGATGATCAAATAACCGATCATGATCTTCTTACCTAAGGAAAGAGGAAAACCAAATCCTGGAAAAAGATATCTAGAAGCGATCCCGGATACGAACAGAAATGTAAGCGCCATCCCGAAAGAAAACAGGATCTGATACAAGATCCATTTAGACCTAAGGCGAAAATAGGAATTCAACAGATATGCGATCTGGACAATCACAACCGCAAGAAGGGAGAACATGATCGCCGAATATAAGGTCGTAATAGAATACAACTCCTCCGCGCTCACTAAACGGACTTCGGAGAGTATATAGTTCCTGGATTGGATCCTTACGTTGATCTCAGAACTATGCTCTAAGAATTTTCGCAGCGGGAAAACGGGGAATATTCCCGGGATCAACCACTCATCCACCGGATGCCCGAAGCCAGCCTGAACGCAATTCTCCTCCTTGAGATCGCAGACCTGAACGGAATCCAAATGGCTCCAAGGAAAGATCAAGAATTCGGTTTTGGATTCCTCTGGTAAATTGCCGATCCGGAAACGTAGATCGATGGGCTCCGAATAGAATCCCCAGTCTAGGAGCACAGAGAAATCATCGATCTGCTTCCAGTTCGCATGATCCCGATTGAGAATGCGCAGGTGCCCGACCCCGTTCTCATCCCCTTGGGCATATGTCTGTGTGGACACTCCAAAAATCAGGGCTAAAACGAGAAATACTGTCAGTCTACTCATAGTTGGTTCTCTGAAATTCAGTCCAGGCTTATAAACCGGGACGATTTTACCTCTATATAATGCTACTAATATAAGAGGAACAGAAAATGAAACAAAAAACACCGCCAAGCTCTTCCCACCGAGAATTGGCAATGTGGCCGCTCTCAAGTCGATTTAGTCTCTTGCCGGCCCCTTGCTCAAGTCGCTATAGGCTAAGTTTCTCCGTAAGGACGGTAGATGTCGATGGAGTTTTACATACATGAACGAAATAGTACTCATCGCACTTAAGAGACCATACACTTTCGTGGTGCTCGCGATCCTGATCCTTTTATTCGGGATCCAATCCATATTCAAGGCACCGACTGACGTCTTCCCCAATATTAAGATACCGGTTATTTCCGTAGTATGGGGATACCAAGGTATGCTTCCTTCCGACGTAGCCGGAAGGATCACCTACTTTTTCGAGCGAGCCTTAACCAGTACAGTAGAAGGGATCAAAGCCATCAACAGTAGATCCTATTATGGAAGTAGTATCATCAATATCGAACTCCAACCGGATACGAACCTTGCGGGTGCCGAAGCGGAGGTAGCGGCAATCTCGCAGACGGTGGTGACGTCCCTGCCTCCGGACATTTCACCACCTATGATCATGCGCTTGGAGGCCTCTTCCGTTCCTGTTGCCATGCTCCAGGTTACTTCGGAGAAGATGACTCCGGCGGAACTCTATAACCTCGCATTCATGAGGATCCGTTCCTTGCTCGTTACGATCCCGGGTGCGATCATTCCTCAGCCTTACGGCGGAACTCCGATGCAGCTCTTAGTTTCATTGGATAAGCAAAAGCTTCTTTCTAGAAATCTTTCCCCCATGGACGTGTTTAAGGCATTCAATGAGCAGAGTGCCGTGCTACCTGCGGGAGACCAGAAGATCGGTAAGACCGACTGGATGGTAATGACGAATGCTATCCCTCTCGCTGTGGAAGATTTTAACGATATTCCTATCAAACGCGTGGGGAATAGCACCTTCTTCATGAGAGACGTTGCGAACGTTGCCTTAGGCGGTCCTCCTCAATTGAACTCCGTCCTCGTAGACGGAAAACAATCCGTTCTGATCGTTGTAATGAAAAGCGGCGAGGCCTCCACATTGGATGTGGTAGACGGGATCCGTAAAGTAATGCCAAGGATCAAACAGATCGCTCCGGACGATGTTGAGATCAAGATGTTAAACGATGCTTCGGTATTCGTTAAAGACTCGATCGAGAATGTGGTTCACGAGATGGTATTGGCTGCCGGTCTGACCGGACTCGTAGTATTATTGTTCTTAGGTTCTTGGAGAGCTACGACAATCATTGCGACTTCTATTCCTCTTTCACTCTTGAGCTCTCTCATCGGTCTTCATTTGCTCCACGAATCCATCAATGTGATGACCTTGGGTGGTTTAGCGTTAGCCGTCGGTATCCTTGTGGATGATGCGACGGTGATGATCGAGAATATAGACACCCACATCGAGATGGGTAAACCGTTAGAAACTGCGATCATCGATGCTGCGAACGAGATCGTGATCCCGACTTTCGTTGCGACACTTGCAATCGTTATCGTTTGGTTCCCTCTCTTCCAATTGAGCGGTGTTTCCGGTTGGCTCTTTATGCCTATGGCCGAAGCGGTTGCATTGGCGATGATCGCTTCTTTCATTCTTTCCAGAACTCTTGTTCCTACCATGGCCAAGTATCTACTCACCGCACATGATCATGGACATGGGCATGCTGCTGACAACCATGGATCTGCGTCCAAGGCGGGCAAATCTAAGCACGCACCTGTAGTTCATCATGAAGTGTTTGTGACGAAGAAAACAAATCCTCGTATTGCGTTATTAGGCGAAGCGATCGGATATCTGAAACGTTTTCAAAAAGGCTTCGAACATGGATTCACGGACTTCAGAGAGCGCTACTATATCTTATTGCAAACAGTAATAGCGAATCGTAAGAAGTTCGTGACTGTCTTCCTTGCAATTGCTACAGGTTCCCTTGTTCTATTCTATCTGAACGGAAGGGACTTCTTCCCTGAGATCAAGGCGGGAACTCTGCAAATGCATATGCGCGCTCCTCTAGGAACTCGTATTGAAGTTTCAGGAAGAATAGCCACCCTTGTTTCGGAAGACATTAAGAAATTGCTTCCGGATAAAGTGGAGAGTGTTCTGAGTAACTGCGGTCTTCCAGTCGGTCCTCACAACCTTGCGTTCATTCCTACTCCTACGATCGGTTCCCAGGACTGCGACTTAACGATCGAGCTGAAAGACGAAGAGTCTCCGGTTTGGGATTATAGACAAACCCTGAGAAAAGGATTAAGCGAACTCTATCCTGGAACCGTATTCACCTTTCAACCTGCGGATTTGACTGCGAAGATCCTAAACTTCGGCTCCCCTTCTCCTATTGATATTCAGATCAATGGAATGGATCTGGAGAAGAACTTCGAGTTCGCTCAAAAACTCCAGGGAAAACTGAGGACGATCCCCGGATCGGCGGACGTTGTGATCCAACAGACAATGAGCACTCCTACACTTCTTGTGAACGGGAACAGAAGTCTTGGGATCAACGTAGACCTTCCTCTGAAAGCGGTCGCGGAGAATATGCTCTTAGCGACTTCGGGAAGCCAACAGATCGATCAAGAATATTGGATGGATCGGAAAACCGGTCTTTCTTATCAGATCAATATCTATGTGCCTCAGCCTCAGATGAGAAGGACAGAAGACTTACTCACTGTGCCCATTAATAAAGGCGACTTAGAGGATAATTCGGAAAATCGGATCCAACTCTTAGGAAATCTAGCAACCATTACTCCTACGGGAACTCCCGGTCTCGTAACTCACCAAAACCTTCTTCCTCTGATTGACGTTTATGTTTCTGCGGAAGGAAGGGACTTAGGCGGCGTTCTTTCGGACGCGGAACGTATCATGGAATCTATGAAGAGCGAGCTTCCAAGAGGAGCCGCGATCGAGATCCTTGGTCAGGCAGAAACGATGAGAAGCGCATATATCGAGCTATTAGGCGGATTAGTCCTCGCGATCTTACTCGTGTATCTATTGATCGTGGTTAACTTCCAATCTTGGACGGACCCGTTCATTATCATCACGGCACTTCCGGGAGCCTTGGCAGGAATTGCTTGGTCCCTATTTCTCACACGCACATACATTTCGGTGCCAGCATTAACTGGTGCCATCATGTGTATGGGAACTGCGACTGCAAACTCGATCTTAGTCGTGTCCTACGCAAGGGACCGCTTGATGGTTCACGGAGACGCAGTCAAGGCAGCGATCGAAGCGGGCTATTCTCGGATCAGACCGGTGATCATGACTGCCTCTGCGATGATCATAGGAATGGTCCCTATGTCCATGAGTAATTCCCAAAACGCTCCATTAGGTCGTGCAGTAATCGGAGGACTGTTAGTGGCAACATTCGCTACTCTCTTCTTCGTGCCATGTATCTATGCGATCATATATAACAACAAATCAAACGCCCAGAAAGGATAACCCCATGATCCCAAAATTACCTAAAAGAAAACTCTTAACACTTTCTTCGATCTCATTCGGAGGTATATTCCTTTGCTATGTATTCTATCAGCAGATCCATAGCGCGGAGAAATTCAAACAGGAAGCATTGGAAGGATCCATTCCGAAGGTTTCCGTTGTAAATCCCGAGCCTCCGAACCCGTTAGAGACAATCACTCTTCCCGGGACAATCAGAGCATGGTATGAAGCCGTAATCTATGCGCAAGTATCAGGCTATGTGAAGATGTGGTACAAGGACTATGGCGCGGAAGTGAAAGAAGGAGATGTTCTAGCAAGGATCAGAGTTCCCGCGCTGGATGCGGAATATGCGCAGGCAGAAGCGGATCTAGACTCGCAAAGAGCAAAGTATAAACTTGCAGCAGTCACCGCGGATCGTTATCTAGCATTAAGAAATTCTCATGCAGTTTCCGAGCAGTCCATTTCGGTCGCAGTCGCAGACAAGAACTCCGAAGAAGCTAAGATGAAATCCGCCGAGAAGAACGTGGATAAGTTCAAGGCAAGAATGAACTTCAAGACGATCGTATCTCCATTCAAAGGAGTCGTGATCCAAAGGAATATCAACGTCGGGGATTATGTAAACCAAGAAGGGAATATTGACGACAGCAAAACTCCTTCTAACCTTTTCACCGTGGCGGAGATCCATAAGATGAGATTATTCGTTTCTGTTCCTGGAACCTTCGCGTATCTGCTCAAGCCGGGCTTGACTGCGGAATTGACCGTTCAGCAATTCCCGAACAGGAAATTCATCGCTAACTTCCTTACCATGGCGAAAGGTTTCGACCTGAATATGAGGACTGTGGTAGCCGAGTTCACGATCGACAATAAGGACAGGTCCCTATGGCCAGGTTCTTTTGCTCAAGTGACCCTTACCGCGGCTGTAAAAAAGGATCTTTTAACAATTCCTTCCAGCTCCTTGGTCTTCGATGAAAAAGGCACACAGGTAGCTACAGTGACCGATGACAATAAGATCCATTTCAAACCGATCACTATCAATAAGATCGTCGATACGATCATTGAAGTCAGGGACGGAGTGGATACAAACGATCGTATTGTAAATAACCCATCGGCTTCTCTTCTCGAAGGAGACAAAGTGAAAGTGGTCGAGCCTAGAACTGGATATGCGGATATGAATGTTGTTAAGAAAGATAATACAAAACATGAACCCGTAGCGTCCAAATGAGCAAAACCTTATACATAAAGAAAAATAAAACAACCGCCTTGCATATGGTTTATAAAAAATGGGCCTCACTCCTTCCATTAACAGTTTTACTTGTTTCTTGTTTGAGCGGCCCTGCGATAGACCTTGCCCCTAAGTATAAGAGCACCGATTTTGTGGTTCCGGATTCTTGGAGCGGATCCGGTCCGTTTGTAAAAGCAAATCCTTCCGAAGGAGAAGCGATCCAAAGCGATTGGTGGAAACTATTTAACGATCCTGTACTGAACCGACTGGAAGAGCTTGCGATCTCCGCAAACCCGGACTTACAAGCTGCAGCGGAACGCTTCGTACAAGCAAGAGATGAAATGCTTAAGATCCGTTCCCAATTGATCCCTCACTTAGGGGTCGGCCTTAGCGGATCGAATAACAAGCAATCCGATAATCGTTTATTTCGCGGAGACGGGGAACATACTTACGAAGGCACTGCCAATGTCGGGAGCCTTGCTTCTTGGGAACCTGACTTTTGGTCTTCTATCCGTAATTCTACACGGGCAAAGATCTATACAGCTCAGTCCGTGGCTGCTGATTACGCTCTAGCAAGATTGAGCTTACAAGCGGAGCTTGCATCGGATTACTTTACTTTCAGAGGTTTGAACGCGCAAGACAATACATATCGAATTTCCATCGAGTATTATGAGCAATCTCTCTCTCTCGTAGAGCAAAGGTATAAGAGCGGTCTTGCTCCGGAGCTGGATGTGCAGAGAGCAAGGTTCCTTCTCTCTAGTACTCAGGCGAAACGTTTGGATATACAGGCTAAGATGCGAGTGATCGAGAATGCGATCGCGATCTTGGTCAACAGAGCTCCATCCAATTTCAGGATCCCTCCTGTAGAAGACTTACAGATGGCTTCGTTCAAGGTGCCGGGTATTCTTCCTTCCACATTGCTAGAGCGTAGACCGGATGTAGCTTCCATGGAACGTAAAATGGCGATAGCAAACCGGAATATCGGGATCGCTAGAGCCGCCTTCTTCCCTAATATCTCGTTTAATGCAGGAGGGGGTTTCGAAGGGGGAATGAACCTGGTCCAGTTAGCCAATAGTTTCTGGTCTTACGGTTCGACTGTTTCCCTTCCGATCTTCCAAGGGGGCTATCGTCGTGCTCAATTACAACAAGCATGGTCTGCCTACCGAGAAACGGAAGACAACTATCGCTCTACTGTCTTGAACGCATTTAGAGAAGTTGAGAATGGTCTGACGGAAACTTCCCTCATGTCTTCTCAATCCGAACGCCAGGATGCAGCAGTGGATGCGGCCTTGCAGGTACAGAATATGACGATGGCATTGTACCAAGGGGGACTCAGCAACAGCTTGGAATTGATCTATGCTCAGGTCAGTACTATGGAAGCTCGCATCGATGCCATTCTAGTCAAAATGGAATTGAACAAGGCTTCCGTACGATTGATCCGTGCGTTAGGCGGTGGCTGGAAGTATGATCAGCTGCCTAAGGATGACAAGATCCAACCGTTCAATATCTTCGATATTCCAGGCAAGAAACCGGATCCTGCCGGCGGCATAGACGTTAATACCGAAGATAACAACAAACAAGACAAGGACTTAACTGCACCGAGTCTGAATAAGTGATCTGAACCCGGAAGACAATTCAAGAAAAAGGAATATTAAATTGTCTACCGGGTCCTGCTGCCAGGAAGGATCAAGAAATGGATCCCGGTTCGAGCGGGTCACTTTCCCTCGTCTTAAACTCTTCGATATCGACGAGAGCATGGTATTTTCGGATCAGCTCTTCGTCGAACTCCGACTGATGATTGATCTTATCCAATAATTCTCTCTGGTACTGCAATAGCTCCAAATAAACGGTTCCGTAGTCCCTTCTTTCCGAATTCCGGAAACCTTTCAGTTCTTCTTCAAAATAACCAAGCTCCGTTTTCATCCGGTCGATCAGATTCTGAAGATGCTTGTTTTGCTTTCCGGTGCCCTTGCCTTTGGCTTCTAAATACTCCAAAGAATGGACGGCTAACTTTTTCTGGATGATCACTTCTTGTGTGTGGACCGGGATACTTTCGTTAAAATCCCTCACATCCAACTTACGGATCAGCCAAGGAAGGGATAGTCCGTTCAGGATCATTGTAGTCAAGATCACGATAAAGGTAATGAACAATATTAGATTTCTATAAGGAAAGGGTTGACCTTCATTTATATACAAAGGAATAGAAAGAGCAGCTGCCAAAGAAACGACGCCTCGTATGCCCGACCATCCTAGAACGATAGGTAATCTCCAACCTGGATTCACTTCGGCCACAGTAATAAAATTGCTCATAAAGCGAGTAAAGCCCGAGGCACCCAGGCAAAGTAGGACCCGAGTGATCGTCAAGATCAAGGAAATCGAAAGACCGTAAAAGATAGCCTCTGTTAGGCTAATATCACCTAGTTGTCCAACGATGGAAGGCAATTGCAATCCGATCAATAAGAAGATCAACCCGTTCAAAATGAACACGATGCTATTCCAAACATTCACTCCTTGGATACGGCTCGCATAACTTAAAAAATCCCTGCGTCTACTAGATAGAAGAAGACCTCCGCAAACCACTGCGAGAACTCCCGAGAAGTGATAATGTTCCGCCAAATAGTACATGCAATACGGAGTCACGAAGGTCAAAACAATCTCTATACTCGGAGTCATCGGAAGCCAACGATGGATCGCGTAAAATACGAGACCGACTGCGAGACCGATCAAGGCTCCAGCAAATACCACCAGGACAAAACTAAACGCAGCGTCTTGCAAATGGAACTGGCTCGTGATCACCGCCGCTAAAGCAAAACGGAATACAATAAGAGAGGAAGCGTCGTTCAGTAGACTTTCTCCTTCTGCAATACTGATCAGGCTTTTGGGCGCCCTGACCTGACGCATGATGGAAACGGAAGAGATCGAATCCGGAGGAGAAATGATCCCGCCTAAAAGAAAGCCCAATGCCAAAGTAAATTCGGGGATCAATGCGGAAGAAGCGAATGCGATCACGCAGGCAGTAACGATCACGATCAAAAAAGCGAAGCTTACAATGATCCTTCTCCATTTCCAGAACTCTTTCCAAGAAACCTGCCAAGCCGCCTCATACAATAATGGGGGAAGAAAGATCAGGAACACAAGCTCGGGGGTGATCGTTATATCCCTAAAGAAAGGGAGAGAACTGATAACGAGCCCTCCCACAACTAGAACGATCGGATACGCTAAGCCTATACGATTGGCAAGCATAACCAATCCTAGAATGATCAAAACAAGATAAACGTAATCAACTAGTATACTTTGCATCGGTCCCAATACGCGCAAGAAATAGATTCTAGCGGTTTTCGGAGATTTAGGATCTTAGAAAGAAAGACAGCAAGGCTTTTTTACGGAACTGTTCCAAAAGGAAACCAAAGGTCTTCGTTCATGATATACTTTTGGGTTGAGATTCTATGTTGACTTTCCTGCTCCTCTGAAAGAATGTCCTCGCTGTGTTTAAGTATTACCGTATCTTAATTTGCGTATTTGCATTTAGCTTGTTCACTACACCGGCACATGCGTGGTGGAATCATTTCTTATTCAATAGACCGGCGCTCGAATCTATGCCGGAACTAGTTTCATCACCTAAGGTCCAGGTAGAATCGCTCGAAAATTTCTTGCTAAAGGAAAAAGATGGCCTTGCCTCTCTTATGGACAAAATGGAAAATGAAGCGAACTCCACATATTCCAAGAATGCTCCCAGACCTGAGATACTCGCCTTCAAAGGTGGGGACAGAAAATCGATCCGAGATCGTTTCTTAAGAGCTCTGCGGGTCAATACAGGCACACCACTCGGTTATTATCTACAGAACCTTCCGGGACAACCTCTTCCCGGAAAAAAGACAGACCCGAACACAGTTAGCCTTTACGGAGAAAAGGATCTAAAGCAAGATTACGAATTTTATGATATTCGAATAGGTGATCTAGTAAGTCCTATCGACGTTCTTGCCACAGCAGGAGACGAACCCGATTTCGGATTGGACCTGAACCTATTCTTGGACAATGGGGAAGAGTTAGGCAAGGATTACGGTTTTGGAATACAATCCTTCGGGGATTCTAAAGTATATTATGCAACCCAAGTCCCTTTCCACATCGGTTATTATCACGAGTCCCCGATCATCTTTTTAGCTGCGGACTTTCTCACTCATACATACCCGAGATACAGAGTATTCCAATTCCAGACCTTGTCTCGTTATGCCTTCCAAACGGGTCATAAATACTGGGGATACCGTTTTCTCGGCTGGGGAATGCATTATATAGGAGATCTGACCCAACCCTATCATGCAAGAGTACTTCCGAATTACGGGACCTTGAGCATGCTTTGGATCAATATCAAGGCGATCTTCGGATTTGAGAACGCCAAGAACGACGCGATCGATCGCATCTCCAATAGACACCAGACAATAGAAAAATACCATTTTAGTGTATTAAAAAATGCGTATGCAAAGAAGGATCTAACGCATCCGTTTATCAGAAGCGTAAAGCTAACCGATCGAGACGAAGGATTCGGAAAATACAACGACTCTTATATAGTCGACGTGGTAACCAAGGAAAGCTGGGATATTTCGGACCGGATCGACACTCTGATCGACGATTCGAATCTGTTAAACGGATTTGCAGAAGGGAAACTATTGCCGAATATCGATCAACCTTCCCTGACCGAATTAGATTCCACGATCACAGAACATATGAAGAGCGTCGGTGCCCACCTCCGGAATTATGTAAGAGCCGGTTTACTTTAAAAGATCCAAGGCCACGTCGACAATCATGTCTTCTTGGCCTCCGACCATTTTGCGTTTTCCTAATTCGATCAGAATATCCACTGTTTTGATACCGAATTTACGGGAAGCCTCTTCCGCGTGACGTAAGAAACTGGAATACACTCCGGCATAACCGAGAGCTAATGTTTCTCGGTCCACTCGAACCGGTCTATCTTGCAGAGGACGTACCAGATCTTCTGCCGCATCCATTAGAATAAACAAATCAGTCCCATGGTTCCAACCCATTCGGGAAGCTGCAGCGATAAACACTTCCAAAGGGGCATTTCCTGCTCCGGCTCCCATTCCGGCAAGACTTGCATCAATTCGATCGCAACCTTCTTCCACCGCTACGATGGAATTTGCCACTCCCAAGGAAAGATTATGATGTGCATGAATTCCGGTTTGGGTCCCCGGCTTCAATACATCCTTCATAGCCCGAAAACGATTCCGTATATCGCCCATATTCATGGCTCCGCCCGAGTCCACTACATAGATACATTCCGCTCCGTAACTCTCCATTAGCTTGCCTTGCTCTGCTAGCTTTTCCGGAGAGATCATGTGGCTCATCATCAGAAATCCGACTGCATCCATTCCCAAATGCCTTGCATATTCTAGATGCTGTTTGGAAATATCCGCTTCGGTGCAATGAGTTGCTACTCTTACGGAACGGACACCTGCGTTATATGCATCTTTTAGATCATGAATGGTCCCAATTCCTGGCAGAAGAAGAGTGGCAATCTTCGCGTGCTGAACGATCCGGGCCGCTTCTTCTATCATTTCCAGATCCGTATGAGCCGAAAATCCGTAGTTGAAGCTGGATCCTTGCAATCCGTCACCATGTGCGATCTCAATGCTGTCCACCTTTGCATCGTCCAGAGCCCGGACGATCTCTCTCACATGAGAAAGAGAATACTGGTGACGGATCGCATGGCTCCCGTCCCTTAAAGTCACATCGGATATAAATAGTTTCTTGTTTTCCGGAAGAGTCATTATAAGATCCCTTGTAATTTAAAATTTTCTAATTTAGAGATTCTTTCCCCGGTCGCCAAGGCCGCCGAAGTCATGATATCTAAATTCCCGGCAAAAGAAGGCAGATAATGTGCCGCACCTTCTACCTGTATAAAGACTGTGGTTTTCAATCCGGAAAGAGATCCTATGCCCGGTATCCTCAAAGGTTTGTCTTCGGGAATGATATCGAATAATATCTTCTGTTTTAGCTTATATCCCGGCACGTAACTTTGCACTGCATCGACCATTTCTAGGATGGATGCCTCTATCTTAGATTGATCTTCTAATTTTGAGAGAATGTAGATCGTATCCCTCATCATAGGCGGAGGTTCAGCCGGATTCATCACGATAATGGACTTTCCCTTTTTGGCTCCGCCGACGAATTCTAAAGCCTTGGAGGTCGTCTCCGTAAACTCATCTATATTCGCTCTCGTTCCCGGTCCGGCCGATTTGCTACTGATAGATGCTACAATTTCCGCGTAATGCACTTCCACGATCCTCGAAACCGCATATACGATCGGAACGGTGGCCTGCCCTCCACAAGTGATCATATTGATATTCTTTCGATCCAGATTTTGCTCCAAGTTGACTACCGGAACACAATAAGGGCCGATCGCAGCAGGGGTTAAATCTATCATTCGAATATTCGGATTCTCTTTCCTTAATATCCTTTCATTCTCCAAATGAGAAGAGGCAGAGGTAGCATCGAATACGATCTCTATCTCCGAAAAATGAGGAAGCTCCAAGAGTCCCTGCACCCCTTTGTGTGTGGTCGATATTCCGAGTCGATCCGCCCGAGCCAGTCCGTCGGAGTTTTCGTCTATTCCCACAAGAGCACCCATTTCCAAATTCTTGGAATTTCGCAGGATCTTTATCATTAGATCCGTGCCAATATTGCCGGATCCGAGTATCGCGACTTTTTTCTTTCCTTCCATAATAATTACCTAATTTATAAAGATCGAATTAAACCATTTTGCAGGAGATACTTCCTAAACCTTGGATCTCCGCATGTATATCGTCTCCCAGCTGTACGGACACCATAGGCCCCAAGGCACCGGAAAGAATGATTTCCCCTTCTTTTAGGGCCTGACCTCTTTCTATTAGATTTTTTGCAAGCCAGTAAGCGGCTCTCAAAGGATGGTTTAAGCAGGCAGCACCAGATCCAATGGATTCGATCTTCCCATTCTTTCTTAAGGACATTCCCACACCTGCCAGATCTAGATTCCCTAAAGAGACAGGTTGGTTTCCTAATACGAAGAGCCCGCAAGATGCGTTATCCGCCACAGTATCTTCCAGTTTGATCTTCCAATTCTCAATGGCGCTATCCACTATCTCTAAAGCAGGAAGAGCATATAAGATGCAATTTAGGAATTCTCCATAGCTCGGCATCTGTCCTTGGACCTCTTTAGAAAGTACAAAAGCAACCTCTGCCTCCACCTTTGGCTGGAGAAGTTTAGAAATGGGAATATTATCCGAATCCAGGTATTCCATATCGGAGAAAAGTGTCCCGAAATCGGGTTGATCTACTCCCAATTGGGCTTGCACTACTTTAGAGGTAAGTCCTATCTTCCTTCCAATCTGCCGAACTCCAGTGCTCAGTCTTTCTGCATTGTTTATCTTAGCGATTTCATAAGAGATCTCTAAACCACGAATGCCGTATGTTTCCGTAATCGGCGGGATCGGCTTCTTATTCTTTCTCGCCTCCCACAATGCGGAGGCTGCGGCTCTGATCTTAGAAGGATCTTCTTCTAACATATCAAACCTGAACAAAGGATCTTACTTGTGCAGCACGATGCACCGGTCGCCGATCCAGTTGACGCTCTAACTCTTCTACAAGTTTGTTAGAATTGGATTTCGCCATTCCGAATACGAATTTATCCGGACGAAGTAGTACGACACCGTTCTTCTTGTATCCCGCTTCTTTGAACCAAGGCTTTAGGAGACTGTAGATATCTTCCACTTCGTTCAACCCTGGATCGAAATCCCTCACCACCCCTCGGATCCCTTGTGGCCTTTTTCCTTTTTCATAAATCGTAATATACTTAGTCCCGAGGGAATTCAGAAAAGAAAGAGACTTCTCGGATAGACCTTTTCTCGGATCGATACCCTGTCCGATCAAAGCGTAGGAGTCCCCCGCGATCTGATCCATTTTTCGATTAGTACCGTCCATGATCTGAAGATCCGGCTGAGGCATTAAAGTTCCTGCATGTCGATTGGAAGAATTCCGAGGAATGCCGAAATACTTACCCTGCTTGTATTTGGGCTTCGGTTTGAATTTTCCTTCTTGGAAAATTTTATAAACGCTCGGGATCAATCGAACCGCTCTTAGGAAACCGTCCCGCATCGCAGCCAAGAACTTATTCTCCAAAGAAACCACATCCTTTAAAATAGTGGAGATCTGGATCATTTCCTTAGCATGAAAGTATCTCTCAGTCTGATACGTTTCCAGTAGTCTCTCGCCCGCTCTTCCGTGGATCACCTCGATCAATTTCCATCCAAGATTGAAAGCATCTCTGATCCCGGAACTCATTCCCTGCCCCATGAACTGAGGCGTCATATGAGCAGCATCTCCTGCCAAGAGAACTCTCCCCTCCTTCCATCGATCTGCGACGAGTCCGTTAAATGTATATACTAATCTACGTTTTATTTCGAAATGATCCGGATTCACGTGCTTGGACAGCAGCTTTCGGATCGTATCCGGTCTTTCCATATATTCCTTCGAAGTTCCAGTCTTGAGTCGAAACTCAAAACGATGATGCCCATCAGGCTGAGGGCAACTCACGACCGGTCCATTCGGATCGCAATAAAAGTTGAAATAAGGTAAATGACGTAGCCCCAATTCTAAATTCTTTTGCCTTAAATCCACGACCAACCAAGGCTCTGGAAAATTTTTCCCTTTCAATTTTACGTTTAGGAATTCACGGACCTTACTTCTACCCCCATCACAACCAACAACGAAGGAGGCTCGGATCGATCGCTCATCCTCCTCTTCTTTCGGTTTTGGATTTTCTTGCTTTTGCCCATAACCTGTCCCTTCCGATGCAATATGATAAACAGTTACGCCCTCTTCGTCCTGGGTAAGGGATCTAAATTCTCTTCCTCTTAGGATCTTAACGTGATCATACTTGCCAAGTTTCTCGCTTAGCTTTGTCTCCAAATAAGGCTGGTATAAGAAATTAACGATTGGCCATCCATTCGGAGTTCCTGTAGGAATGTATTGACCGATCGGTGTCCCGTCCTCGTATGTAAACTGAACGGGAATATCGAACATCATGTCCTTATGAACGTCATCCGCCACTCCTGCTGCTTGGAATATCCTAAGGCATTCATCATCCGTGTATACAGCCCTCGCATTTCCGTAAAACACAGGTTCTTTCTCGATAACGATCACTTTTAGACCTCTTCTCCCCAAAATATGGGAAAGGGTCAATCCTGCAGGACCTAATCCTATAATTGCCACATCATAAAGAGGCTCATCCGATCTATTTAAACTTTCCATAATATAAAATCCTCCACCATTAAAACGGGACGTATTCGGAACGAAAAAGGGAGAAGAACCCCCTTCTGAATTCGTTCCACCTAGATAATTTTGTAGAGATCTCCGGTTGGTGTCCCCACGCACTGATCTGTTTGTATGTATTCTGCTTCCAATGAGATTCGCTTACAGAAATAGGATTCCATCCCACTTCGAACTCAAAACCGGAAGGCGTGATCACATAAAAGGACAACTCTTGATCGTTGGGATGTTGCCCGATCCCGTGAGCGATCTCGAATCCCAACTGCTTACAACGATGATAAGCCTGGGTCATGTCCTCCAAATTCTTCGCTTCTATATTCAAGTGCTGGATCTTCTTGGAAATAGGATCCATACGAAGACCTCTCGTCGCCGCGATCGCTACCGAATGATGACGAGGATTCATTCTCAGGAAGGTAATATCCAAGGTGACCCCGGACATTTTTTGTTCGATGAAATCGCTAATCCTGGCCCCGAAGATCTCCATCCAAAACTCCACCAGTTTTTCAGGCTGCTTGGAGACTAATGCCACGTGTCCCATTCCGAACTCTTCCGTAACGAAACCCTCGGACAGCATTGTCAAAGGAGTGTTCGTTAAGATCGGATCGGTGAAGATCTCAATTTTCAATCCCTTGGGTCCCGAAAATTGCCAAAATGAGCCCACTCCTCTTAGATCCGCTTCTATTCCGTTTCCCTTTCTGACCTCTATTTTCTTTTTCTTTAATATTCCTAATATGGTCTTTAAGGAACTCTCATCTTGGATCTGAAATCCCAAACAGGTAAAGTCTTCCGCTTTTCCTTTTTGGATCAGGAATCTTCTCGCATGTCGATCAATCCGAAAGGAAAGAGTATCTTCTGAAAGATATTCAGCATGAAGTCCTATCGCATCCCTTCCGAATACCAGCCACTGGTCCAGTTGTTCGGAGTCTATAATCGCATAACCTAATTGAGCAAAATTAAATGGATGTACAGAAGGAATTTCGAACATCTCCTAGTTCCTCCCTGACAATTCAGATTGTGATCGATTCTTAATAAACGATTTCGTAATCGAATTGAATTCTTCCGCTCTTTCCCATTGTACCCAATGGCCTGTCTTGCTGAATAAGTACAGATCGCAATTCTGCATGCGTTTCTGTAGGGAAGGGCCTCCGCTTGGTCGGTTTACCTTATCTTCCGTGCCCCAAAGAACTAAGGTTGGGATCTCGCATTTCCAAAGCCGAGGATCTCTGGTGAAATCCAAATTCTTGAAATTAGGAATGCCTTTTGGCCTTCTCAAAGGAGGGGCTTGCACAACTTCAGGATCAATGCTTGATCTATATCTTTCTTCGATCAAAGAAGAAGGAACCTTAGCACCTTCGTATACCAGGTATTCCCGAATGAATTCCGTAATCTTTTCTAAGCTAGGACCTGTACCGGAATAATAGTTGAAAAGACGATTCAAGCCTTTTGTAGGGAGAGATCTAGTCGTATCCACTCCACCTGGCCCCATGAGGATCAGAGAAGAGATCTGATTCGGCCTTTCCAATCCCATCCGTAAGGCGCAACCTCCACCGAGAGAATTTCCGATCACGTGCGCTTTGGGTATCCCAAGGACATCCAGAAACTGGAGCATTGTTCCTGCAAGGTCGCCAAACGGATCTTTTCGATTGATCCCCTTCGAGGATCCTCCGTAACCAGGCATATCCGGAACGATCACTCGGAAATTTTCAGCAAGAGCTTCTATATTCCTCGAATAGTTCGATATTCCGGAAGCCCCAGGACCTCCCCCATGCAACATTAAGATAGGCTCGCCTATTCCAGTCTCATAGAACTGGATCTTTCTTGTTCCGACAGGTAGGAGCCTTGCGCCTACCTGAGTATCCAACGTTTTCATCCCAATATCCCTTCCTCGAACATACGTTATATTTTGATGGTCATATTTATGAGATAACTCTCATTTTTAAATATATAATTATTTTTTGCAATCTTCCTCATAAAAAACTTTTGTCAACCAAAAATGACATGGCGTACCCGGCGAAGGGAAATATTTTCAAGAGGAGTGGATTAAACGTAGTTGACTATAGTATTATTTTTGAAATATCTCTCATTTTAAAATAGTATCCATATTTATGAAATATATCTTTTTTATGTTACGATCGTTATTTAAAATGAACCAACAAGAGTTAGTCTTAAGAGACGGGGAGACACGCTTATGAGTAAGGAAATCAATATAGTCGATGTGCATCACCACTTCATCCCTTCGTTCTATACCGAAATTTTGGAGAAGCAGGGAATTAAGATCGTTGCGGGGGCTCCCCTTCCTTCTTGGGCCCCAAAGAGGTCATTGGATGCTATGGATATCAATGGGATCAGGACTGCAATCACCTCTATTTCCTCGCCTGGAGTCTATTTTGGGAATCGAGATGCCGCAGTAGCATTGGCCCGCCGCTGCAACGAATATGCAAAAGAAATAAAGGAGTTATATCCCGGAAGATTCGGATCCTTTGCGATCCTTCCCATGCCCTTACCGAAGGAAGCTACCCAAGAGGCGATCTATGCATTGGATACTCTGAAAGCGGAAGGGATCGTTCTTCTTGCAAGCACCAGAGGAAAATTCTTAGGAGATCCTGACTTTGAAGAGCTTATGGCAGAGTTGAATAAAAGAAATGCGGTTGTATTCGTGCATCCCGATATTCACCCAAGCAGCGAAACATTGGGACTAAAAACACCCGGTTTCATCTTGGAATTTCTATGTGATACTACGAGAGCCGCAGTCAATCTGATCTACTCAGGAACACTCGAAAAATATCCGAGGATCAGATGGATCCTGGCGCATGCGGGAGGATTCTTACCTTATGTGGCCTGGAGAGTGTCCTTAGGAAATCTTCTTCCGGAGATCTCAGAAAAGACACCGCAAGGAATACTCACCTATCTAAAAAGGTTTTATTTCGATACTGCCTTGTCCCCTTCTCCCTTTGCAATGGCCGCACTGAAGGAATTGGTCGAACCGGATCATATTCTATTCGGTAGCGATTTCCCATTCGCGCCGGAACCGCTATTGATTCATCAAAGAGAAGAACTAAGCAGATTAAAACAATTTTCTTCTTCTACTCTTTCGGGAATTGATAGAGGACATGCCTTGAAGCTCTTTCCGAACTTAGCAGCCAAAGGAGAAATTTCCGGAACCGCTCCTATTTTCGACAAAGTGAGCTTACGCTCTTCGATCAAATTCCAAGTCATCAAACGATTCGTAAGCTTGGCTTCTAAGGCTCGGAACCGATGATCGCAATGTCTCTTTATTCTTTCCAGGCTCTATCGAAGGCTCTTTGGCTAATATTTTTCGCAGTAGTTGCAGAGACGCCGAAGGCCTTTAAGACGAAAGCGATCATTTCTACGTCGTGAGACTTATTCTTTACTCTTCCTTCCAAAATATTCCGGATCCCATAATGCAAGGCGCCAACATACAATCCCAATGCGGATTCTTCGGAATCGATGGTGAATCTTCCGGACTTTATTGCCTTTTGCATGTCCTTCAAAGGTTGAGCGCGCAGAAGCTCGCTCATCCTTGGTGCGACTGCGGCCACACGGATCAATGCCCAGGCCCAATCTGCATCGTTTCTCGCTCTCTTCAAGAAGAGCATTCCGCCCAAAGCCATTCTTTCGGCTCCGTCGGTGATATCGGGCATAAGAGTAACTGCTTCGGCTACCAAAGACTCGGCTAAAGCAAGAGCGGAAGCCTCTAATAGTTCTTCTTTCGTTTTGAAATAATTATAAAAAGTACCGTTTGCAATTTCAGCTTCTGCAGAAACTTCCGCTATCGAAGTCTCTCCGGCATCCTTAACGGCGAAGATTCTTAAAGCAGCATTCATAATCTGAGCTCTTGTTCTCTCCCGTTTTGGGAGAAGGACTTTTCTATGTCTTGTAATTGCCATCATTACCATTTCGATACGGAAGACCACTGGAGCAACTACAATATTGAGAGATATCTCATTTATTGATTGTTTATTATCAATGAGCATTAGTCGCTGACCTTATATGGCCCAACTTTCGTACAATACTCCAGGCTTACTATTTCCCGCAATTTCCCTTTTGATGTTAGCGTTTACAAATCGATTCTTCGGACTTGCCTCCCTCGCAAGACAACTTTTAGACAAATACAGGGAAACCCGAGAGGAATTGTTGGTGGCTCAGGTAAAAAATCTAAGATTTAGGATCTCATTAGTACGATATTCACAATCTTTCGGGATCTTGAGCTTGATCTCCTGTATACTTTCTATCGGATCGATCTCACTACAGAATGATCTGGCCTGGTCTTTTTTCGGAGCATCCTTGCTATTGATGATCCTGTCCCTCGTATATTCTTTACTAGAGATCCATTACTCGACAAAGGCCTTAAAAATAGAGATCGAAGATGCCTTGAAGGAAAATTTACGCAAATAAACCCTCTTTTACAGTTGACTTATTATTCATTTTTGACAATTCTCTCATTTATAATCGATATGCCAACACGTATTCCGATACACTCAAAAAGTCCGATCAGTAAGGCACAAGACATTGCTTACGTTAGATTAGGCAGAAAAGACCTGGAATCTGCGTATCATTACTACACTGATTTCGGCTTAAAAGTTAAGAGTCGAACGGAGGACCGAATTCTTTTCCATGCTATTAGCTCCGAATTCCCCTGTTGGTCCATCGAAAGGGCCAATAGGGATTTTTTGCTGGGCTTTGGGTTCTTCATTTCGGACAAGAAGGAATTTGCAGAATTGCGAAAGTTAGATGATGCGATCTTCCGCTCCGAAGGAAGGTTCGGTGATGCACCTTCCGTATCCCTACTCGATCCTTCCGGACTTCCAGTGGATGCGGTCTTTTCTTCTTCCGATCCGAGCATACCAGTGCAGAATCCAAATCGTATTTGGAACCGATTCGATCATACAAAGCGGATCAATATGCCCCAACCGAGCGTTTCCGGACCCCCGGAAGTGATCCGATTAGGACATGCAGTTTTCTTAAAACAGGAATTCCTGAAGAATGCCCAATGGTATTGCGATACATTCGGGCTCATCCCATCGGATATACAATTGCTTCCCGGATCCAAGGAGCCGGTCCTTGCCTTCTTAAGATGTGATAGAGGGAAAGAATTGACGGATCATCATACGATCGTGATCGCCTCAGGGGCAGAAGATCGCTTAGAGCACTGCGCATTCGAACTGAAGGATCTAGATGAGATCGCGCAAGGGAGAGAATGGTTACTTACTAAAGGCTGGAAACCTGCTTGGGGATTAGGTAGACATTTATTAGGCAGTCAGATTTTCGACTACCAAAGAGATCCCACAGGAATGTTAGTGGAACATTATACCGATGGTGATAAGTTCGATCATTCTGTACCGGTAGGATTCCATGAGATCAGTCGTAAAAGCCTATACCAATGGGGACAGGATATGCCGGAAGATTTTCTGGATTCCAAATTGAATTTCCGTACCTTAAAGGAACTCATCAAGGGCATCTTTGCAAAAAGAGAGATCCGGATCCGAACATTAATGCAAATGAAGGCAATGGCCTCTCTGTCTCCTCGAAAATGGATCAAATACTAAGGAAGAAAAAATGGCAAAGAACTATATTCGATTTCAGGACAAAGGTAAAGTAGATTGGGGATTTTACAAAGATGGATCTGTGACCCCTTTAGGATTCGGAGAGATCAGCACTCAGGAATTTTTAGAAGCCATTCAAAAAGATCCGAATATAAAAACAGAAAAGAAAGTTTCACTAGACGGGCTTTCCATTCTTTCTCCTATAACTGCACCTTGTCAGATCGTCTGTCAAGGTGCCAATTATAGACAACATCTGATCGAATCCGGATTAAATCCGGACGATAAGACCTACAACATGTTCTTCACAAAATCGGATGCTTCTCTCACTTCTCCCGTCGGGAACGTCATCCGCCCCAAACATGTGAAGCTTCTGGATTATGAGATCGAGCTAGGACTGGTTTTCGGTAAAAAGATCGACTCTGATTCCAAGGTCACTCTCGAAAATGCCCCGCAGTTCGTAGCCGCATTCTTCATGGCAAACGATGTCTCCGCGAGAGATGTTCAGCTTCCTCAATTACAATGGTATAAGGGAAAATCTTATAGAACCTTCCTACCTGCAGGCCCCATGCTCGCCGTCTTAGAACCGGGCGACTTTTCGCTCTTGGAAAATCTGGAACTTACCCTTCTTGTAAATGACGAGATCCGCCAACATGATACCGCTTCCAACTTGGTTTTCAAACCTGCGGAGACCATTGTTGAACTATCAAAATTTTGTAATATAACTCCGGGTGATGTTCTGATCACAGGGACTCCCTCAGGTTGTGCATTAAGGGCTCCGGGAAAATTGATCCAGAAAATAGCTGCTCTCTTATCGGAGAAAAAGAAATGGGAATTGTTCGTAAAAGGTCAATTGAAACGAAAGGAATATCTTCAGCCGAAGGATCGGATCCGATCTTCTATCCGGACCGCTGACAGAAGGGTCGACTTAGGAGACCAAATCCTAACGGTAATCGAAGAGGCCTAAGCAAAGACCGAGAATCATTCTATATGTTGGAAAAGGATTCTCCCTGATTCCAACATAGTTCTATTCATTCATAAGAATAAATGAAAAGATCTCTGTATAATTTTTAAGGAAAGTACAGTACCCTGTAGTTCGAACCATCCACCACCCATAAACCGCAAGGAGCCATTTCAAGAGAAGGAACTCCATATACTTCCTTGTCGGAAACCGCTGCAGTAGTATTGGTAGAAACAAAATCCGGTTGGCCGATCACATTATCTGCCGCTTGACCGTTAGAAAAAGGAGGGGAAAAACGCACTGCTCTCGTATTGCTACTTTCTCCTACCCAAACTGCACCGTTCGAAGCAAAAGTCAACGCATTCGGATTGTACAAAGAGGTTTGACTCGTTCCACCTGTATTCGAAATGAAATCAGGCTGACCAAGAACTAGATCTGCAGCCATTCCATTTGAAAATGGAGGACTAAATCTAAGCACACGATGATTGCCAGTATCCGCTATCCAAACATTGCCTGTCGGATCCACACCCACGCCGAAAGCGGTACTAAATTTGGAGGATGAAGTCCCACCTCCACCCGTTGTAAAATCCGGATGTCCAAGTACTATATCCGCATTCATACTCGTAGTAAACGGAGGAGAATAATGCAAAGCTCGGCTATTAAAGTAATCAGTGACCCAAACTCCTCCAGCAGAATCCACCTTAACATCAAACGGATTGTTCATTGTATTTTGAGTGGTCGTACCCGTTCCAGTACCGAGCATAATATCGTATGTAGTCGAAGAAGTCATTCCCGCAGGATAATGAAAAACAGAATCGCCTAAACTGTTCGTCACCCAAAGACCTCCGCTCGCATCTACAGCAATACCCCTTGGTACATTTGAGCCAGTCAGTATGATATCTGCGTTTTGGAAATTGCGAAGAGGAGGGGAAAAATGCATGGCTCGATTTGTATTTCCATCGGAGATCCAAAGTCCACCTTTGTGATCTAAGGCAATGCCGGAAGGAGAGAACTGATTCGCCCCTGCGCCGCCATAAGCGGCAGTCGTAAAATCAGGTTGGCCGAGGACGATCTTTGCGGCCTCTCCCTGCTTTAAAGCACCGCATTCTTGCAAAGAGATCGCACAAGTAGAGCTAGTATCATTCAATAGGAATTTCAAGAATTGATTCTTTATATAATCGTTGCTCGAAGGATCACAAGGAGTCTCTTTCGAAATGGCGCCGCATTGTAAGAAGAAGGAAAAAACACCGGCAAGAGCAAAAGGCTTTGCTACTCGAAAGATTGAATTAAAGATCAGACTGATAGAATCCATTCGTATCGACTCTTTTTAGCAAGCATCGACCATAGGACTCACCAAAGAAATAAAATAATTCATTTGCTCGAGTTAACTTTGTCCTATAAGTATTAAATTTTAAAAAAATTGAATATCACTCGTTTGTGGGATACAAAGAGAGAGAAGATATCCTTCCGGAATAGATTTACTATTCATCGTGCATTTCATTCTGAATTGCGAACAAACCAAAGTGCAAGAGCCTCCTGGAATTGACTTGGATCCGGATCCTTCTCAGAAGCCCAGGCGATTATCCCATCAGGACGGACCAAGGCTGCACTTATTCCCAATCTATCTTTCACATTTCCGGAAACATATTCGATAGAGTTGGTATATTTATTTGCGATTGCTTGCAGAGAAGTATTGGCGTCGAAATCAAGCAAGATCCCCTTACCATGTAGCATGACTTCTCCAAGTTTTGTGCCATCCTCGAATTCGAAGTTAGGTACGCTATAGCCGATCAATGGATGACCCTCTCCAAGATCGTAATGGGTATGGATCCCCCAGACCCTTCCTGCGATATAAGTCGCACCATCGCGAGTGTCCAGAAGATCGCGAACAATCGAATTGAGAGCGCGGGCTCCCGGATTCGGTTTCATGATCTCAACCTGGGCGCGTGACCAATCCAGAACTTGCTCACCCAAAGGATACCGCTCTATATGATAACTATATAATAGACTTTCCGGTGCTTTTTTGTGAATGGTAGCAGCCAGTTTCCATCCTAAGTTCATTGCATCGCCGAGCCCCAGATTCAGTCCCTGGCCTCCCAAGGGAGAATGAATATGAGCCGCATCTCCGGCCAAAAAGACCCTGCCGTTGCGATAGTTTGTTGCCTGTCTTGCTCGATCGGTCCAAGTAGTCCCAAAATGCAATGCAGTGAGAGTAACGTCTGTGCTTGAGATCCGACGCAGGACCTCCTGTAAATGTTCCAGTGTAAGGTGCATTCCGGAAGAATGGAATTCTCCTCCATCGAAATCCTGTATGACTACAAAGCCAGGTTGGGATTGCAAATACATCCCCTTCGGTGTAAGAATACGCCCCGAGCCGAGCTTCTCCGGATCCGCGATCTCAACCTTGGTGGAATAACCGGTAAATTCAGGCTCCGTTCCTGCAAATTCGAAACCTCCTTCCTTTCGAACTACACTACGGGCCCCATCGCAACCAACAAGCCATCCGCAGGAAAAGGATTGTTCACCTGAATGCACGACCACCCCTTCTTCGTTTTGTTGAAAAGAAGTCAACGCAAGCCCACGCTTGATCTCTACTCCCAATGCCACCGCTCTTCGAGTTAGTATAGTTTCCATCTCCTGCATTTCTGAAATCAAACTTGTGTCGGTGGAACTTGGTAGACGATTCTCCCACTGTGAGTGATCAATATTTCCTTCGTGAAAAGGAATCCCTGCAAAATGGCCGACTTGCCTACGAGCTCCTTGTTGTATCGGGGTTTGATGGGGATTTTTAAGACGCTTATGAATTTCGAGTTCGTTTAATAACCCACGTCGATACAATGCTTCGATCGTAGGTGCAGAGAGGCCTCGTATTCCGAAAGGAAGTTGCTTCGTTGGTGCATTCGGATCCTCCGCTTTTTCCAGTACCAAGACCGAGCATTTAGCTAAAGCAAGCTCGCAAGCCAGGAATAGACCAACAGGCCCTGCTCCTGAAATAATTACATCGTAGTTAGATTGATTATCATTCATTTATTCCATCCATTCTTTAAGACTTTAAACGTGAGATTCAATGCATCCCTAGGAGATGCTGAGTTACAGGCAAAGCTCACACCTTCCAGAATTAGCTTTGCCATACATTCGGATTCTATTTTATTCGTACCGGAATCATTCCTGATCTCTTTGGCCAGAGTGCTCTCATACTTCCCCCATATCCCACGGAAATAAGTCGAAAGCTCCGGTGAGGACCTCAAAAGTTTTATAAATTCGGAAAAGACCTTTTTATTCGGCGGATTGATCAGATTACTAGCCAGAAAATATTCATGTAAGGAATCTAGAATAGATTGGCCTTTCTTTCTATTACGAATGCAATCTATGATCTCGGAATCGATGTCATCCTCTCTATCGAAGATAATCGATTCTTTGGTCGGGAAATAATTAAACAGAGTGGTAACTGCAACTTCCGCTTTTTCGGCGATCTCAGCAACAGTAACATTTGCATATCCCCTTTCTATAAAGAGATCCCTCGCCAGATCCGAGATATGTTTTCGAGTCCTTTGCTTCTTGGTTTCTCTCAATCCCATTCTTAAATCTCCCCTAATTGGTCTCAATTCCAAAACTAAGGCCCCTCATAAAACAATATAAAGTATAAAATTGTAGTAACTATATAATTATACTACAACCAATAATTTCGAAATGCACAAAAAACCGAGATTTAATTAAAACGGTCTAAAGGAAAATCGGGAAAAAGAGTGCTCAAGAAAGGAGACTTTCGACCTGTACGCGTGCCGAAGGCGCCTCCTTCCTGATTTTGCAAAGGCTAAGAAAAGGGTTTGCAGGAGAGAATATTTGGTCCTGATCTAAGGATGATAGGCGTCAATCGGAGGTATTTAAGCAGGCTTCATCCTACTTTTTTAACTGGGCCAACAAGGAGATGAGGCTCTTTCGATCGCCGGTTGACATGCCTCGATACAAACGAGCATTCATTTTTCTTCCTGCTCGGATGATCTTCAAACGTGTATTCTTCCCGATCGCTGTCAATCGGACCTGGCTCTCTCTTGCATCCAGGGAGGAGCGCTCTTGGATTACGAGATCCAGATCCACCAGCTTCTGCACCAAAGGAGTAACGCTAGACTGGTCTCTTAAAATTTGTTTCGCTATTTCTTTCATTGATTGGGGACGCTCGCTCTTAAGAGCGCAGAGAACTGCCCCCATAGCAGGAGTTATATTCGTAAGGCCGAAGCGGGAGTAATCTTTCTTCAATTCGTCCAGAATTTGATCTCGCAATACGGTAATCAGGACTAACAGTCTATCTTGTTTCATTCTTTTTCCAGTTCTCCCTTACCTTTCCTAAAGAACAGTTTTATATATACAAATATTGCTTTGAATACCAAGCAATATTCTCAAACGCAAAATAGATTTTGCGGATTTATTATTTACAGCTACGATCTCCCATTCTCCAGCTGAGATGAGAATTTTTAGAATGCTTTGAATACCAAGCATTTAGGAGGCAATTTTGTCTATGGGAAATATACTTACGAGGATACTTCATTTTATCTTCGCCCTCATCGCTTACATGCTTTTTGTGTTAAGCATGATCACATTCGTATTACGCTTACTCGATGCCACTCAATTCATGGAAGCTATTACGTATGAATTCCAAATTGGACTAGCAGGATCGATCTGCATGAATATTGCTCTGCTAGCGCTCTTCGGGGTCCCGCATAGCATTATGGCAAGGAGTAGCTTCAAGAAATACTCCCAGCAGATAATGCCTATGCAGATCGAGAGAAGTCTCTACGTTTTAGTGGCCGGTATTTCCTTGATCGCTCTCTCCTGCCTTTGGCAACCAATCCATTTTGAGATCTGGAATATTAAGACGAACTTCGGAATGTATGCAACCTATTCTATTTTCCTAATAGGCCTTCTCTTGGCAGTTGCTTCTACCTTTATGATAGACCATTTTGATCTCTTTGGATTAAAGCAACCCTGGAATTCCCTTATCGGAAGCGGATCACAGCCAATAGAATTCGTTACTCCATCGCTGTATAAGGTGGTGCGTCATCCGATGATGCTTGGGATCCTTTTGATGCTCTGGAGCACACCGCTTATGAATGCAGGTCACCTTCTTCTTTCCTTGGGAATGACTCTTTATATTGTCATCGGGACCTGGTTCGAGGAAAGGGATTTGGTCCGTAATTTCGGCGAAAAGTATCTTCAATATAAACGCACCGTTCCTATGCTTTTGCCTTCTCTTAAGCAAAAGGAAAGGACTGCAAAAGATCCAATCGGAGGAAAAATATGAAAGTTGATAATATGATATTGTCCCGAAGATTCTGCGGCCCGCCAAAGACAGGTAACGGCGGCTTTACTGCCGGCATTTTAGTAGAAGCAGTCGGAACAAATGCAGCCGAAATACGCTTACTAAATCCTACTCCCGTCGAGACATCTATTCTTATGGAATCGGAAAAAGGAGAACGAGGAACACTTTACGATGATTCAAAGAAGGCACTCGCAACGTTAAGATCGATCGAGAATGAGGATTTTCCAGAATATGCCTTACCAGTGATTCCCGATCTGGAAGATGCAAAGAAGATCTCTGCCTTTTATCCGGGATTTACTACACATCCCTTCCCTACATGCTTTGTATGTGGCCCGAAGAGAGAAGTGCACGACGGAATGCGGATCTTTGTCGGCCCTGCACCCGAACAAATCGGATTCGAGAACCTGATGCTAGGCCATTGGCTTCCGGACAATACCGTTTCTTCACACGATGGATTTGTTCGAGATGCGGCAATTTGGGGAGCCCTGGATTGCCCGGGAGGATTTGCCGCTGTCTTGGGTGAGCCTCAACTAATCGTACTAAGTAAAATACGCGGTAAGATCCTAGAGCGTCCGAAGATCGAAGAAAACTATACGGTAGCAAGTTGGAGATTGCAGAAGATGTCCAGAGCCTTCAAAGTCATGACTGCTATTTTCCAATCAGACTCGAAACGATTGGTGGCAATCGCAGAGGCTCTCTGGTTGGCTCCAAGGAATTGGGATAGCACAAACCAACAGTGGTAGTTCAAAGCCGACGTTGTATCGCTCTTGCAAGATAACGTCGGCTCAATAGAAAAGAATTCCACTCACACACTTTTTCTGTAACGAAGGGCAACGGCGCCGGACTCGAAAGTTTCCGAACCAAGAAGGTCTAGCCGAAGCCTTTCGTTTAACTTCACGGCATCGAATAACTTAGGACCATTCCCCGAAATTACCGGATGAATCACGAAACGATACTCATCGATCAAATGAAGTTCTGAAAGCTGCGAAGCAAGACTCAAACTGCCGACCAAGATATCCTTTCCCGGCTTCTTCTTTAGAGAAATAACTTCGTCCGCAAGGCTCTCTTTCGCAAGTCTAGTATGTGGGTCCTCTACCTTTTTCCATGTTTTAGAGAATAAAATCTTCTCCATTGAATCGAACACTAAGGCAAATTCATTCGTGATCTCTGACTCCGACTGATCTCTCGCGACATCGGGCCAAAAAGGGACCATCAATTCGTAAGTAACCCTTCCATACAATAAGACATCCCCATTACGCAATAGATCTGCAAAATACTTATGTAACTCATCATCGGCCGCTACCATGTCCGTGTGACTGCAATATCCATCCGCACTCATATTGATCGCAAAAATAACTTTCCTCATTATTCTACCTGCTTACGATTTTTTATATCTTCTCCGAAATTCTCTTTTGGAGATATTCTCTCTCCCCGTTCCAATCGGATCTCTCCAGATCCCACTCACAAAGCACATTTCAAGCTCTTAAAGAAGGCATAATCACTTGAAAGTAAAGTACGTTTTAGATAAAGATGAACCAATGCAAGATCTTCGGCAAGAAAGAAAAAGTTTGACAATTACTCATTATATATCCATATAGTTATATAAATATACGGCTATGCAAATACCAGGAGATATCAAAAATGAACGCTGACCCAAAACTGAAGATCGAATTAAAAGGTGAAACCGAAGTCGTATTCACGCGTTATTTTGACGCTCCGCGTAAATTAGTATTCGACTGCCACACCAAACCGGAACTGATGCGTCGATGGTTAGGCTCAGAAGGTATGGTGCTGGAAATTTGCGAGGTTGACCTTAAAGTGGGAGGCAAATACCTATTTGTCTATGCCGCTGCAGAAGGAAAGAAATTCGGCGTCTATGGAAGTTTTCGGAAAGTGGTTGTACCGGAAATCGTAGCCAATACCGAAAATTACGCGATGGACATGACTACCTTTGATCCAAATGCTCCGGAAGATCCGAACGCATTTGTGGAGACACGGACCTTCACTGCGCAAGGAAACGGGACATTGATGACCCATGTCTGCCAGTTTGCATCGGCCGAAGCGCGCAAAGAGATACTCGAAAGCGGCATGGTAGAAGGATGGGAAGAAAACTACCAGGGACTCGAGAAACTTCTTTCCACACTCGCGTAGTCTGTTTTGTCAGAGGGATAGCAGCTTAATTTTTTAAGCAGGCTATCCCGAAGGTTGGCTAGCAGGCGTATAGACAAAGGAAGTCATACAAGCCGGTTCATCAGACTTCATTAATATAATATCCCTTAAACCCTTCGATTGCGAACTCGTCAACAATATCGCTCGTCGCTAAAATTAATGGATGCTTCTCGTGAGAAGAACCGAAATGAATATTACTTTCAAATAAAGAATTTTCCACTTCATCTATATTTTCAGAAAAATGTAGTGTCCCTGGCTTAACGATAGACGAATACTCATTGCAGGAAGAACAAAAGTTCGTCTTCCTATGCGTCATTTTACTCTCATTCAAGTGAAGAACATTATTTATTCTAAGAATATAGAAACTTACATCATGGCGAATCCTTTCAAATTGAATGCCAGAAAAATCTTTCCGGACACAGAAATCCTTAAACCTTTGAGAAGCAATTAGATAACCGTCATATGTTATACTCAGGTCATAAACTCCTCTTTTTAGCTTAAAATCCGGATTAACGTAATCGAATGACTTTTTGCTCCCGCATGTCTCGCATAATGAATGATGAATGCTACCATTCTCTGCATACATCCAATCATAATGAACGCGTTGAGCAGAAGACAATTTCTCGCCGGAAATGGTCTCATTGCTTGTCATCACGCTATTATTATCCTCAAATGTTAAACGATATAACTTTGACATTCAATCTCCAAAGAGTAAAAGCAATGTTCCTAACAAACGGACCATGCAGATCTCTCGCATGCAAGCTTGCTTGGAAATGATGATAATCCATGATTCTTAACCAAAAGGGTCTTTCGAGATCATTTCGGAGACTTTCCTGGGTTTCACATCCGTCGGAGGATTGGAATTATACTTCAGGATAGATTCCGGAATATGGTTCCAGTGACCGTAACTGTACCTTTCGTTTTCAGCATCGTAAGACTCGCCTACTTGTATATTACCGATCTTTTGAAAATCATATTCAGCTTTCTTAAAAAACTTTGCGTAACAGTATTGGAGGTAGGGTTCATATTGCTCGCGAAAGTTTTTCACCATCAAGCATTGGCCCTTCTTGAAATCTTCGATAGAAGGAAACTTGGGCATCATGAAATCCAGGACCAATATCAGATTCAAACCCCATTCGGATTCCTTTTGCCCCGTAAGGACAATTGCACCTCCAAAATTCCCTTTCAAATCTATTGCCAAGCAATCGCCAGCTGTGAAAATAGAATCACGGAGTCTCGTCTTTTTGGGTTTCTTCGGACGAGGGTTAGCTGTCTTTAGTTTCTCTAGAAATACTAACAAAGCTTCATTGCGCTTTGCCAGATCTTTTGGGCTTGCTCCCAGTTGCCTCCACCGCGCAATGTCGGCGCCGGATTCGACAATCCTCGAGATTTCCGTTAAGGTATTTTTCGACAAGGATCCGCAATCCCATTCCGCCTTAGCAATGGCAAAGAGGATATCATTGGCTTCGTCCGGATCGTCCAAGGATGAGGAAAATTTCTCGCGGATCTCGTTGGACAAAACTTGGAGTTCTACATTGGCATTGAATGCATTCATGAATTCCCTGTAGGCATCACGATATGTATCACTCGATGAAATCGATATTCCAAATTGACCCATAAAACTTCCGAATTGGTTTTCTTAGCAGTGTATGCAACACATATAACGACAAGCCTAGCCGGCCCTGCTTGCGCGTTATCTTTTCTATTATAACTTACTTTCTGGATAAGGTGCTTTGAAGAACGTACTTTTTACATAATAGCAAAGTACGCTCTTCTCAGATATATTCTAAATGTGCAGCGATCGCTCGCGAGTCACGAAGCGATATCCAAACACTATGGAATCGTCGACAGTTATTAATCCTTACTCTGGAACGTATCGAACGATTGTGCCGCCAGTAGCAAGAGGACGAGCTTCCAGCAGTTTGAGTTTCTTATAAGGAATACCCGAGTTAAATAGGAGCTTGCCCTTCCCTAAAAGTGCGGGGGCAATGCATAAGCGGATCTCATCAAACAGTCCAGCTTTCAGTAAAGATTCGGAAAGGTTACCACTACCGAACACAAACATATCTCCGTTGCCTTGCTGTTTCAATTTGGGAATTTCAGCCACAGCATCTTTTACGATCGTAGTGTTTTTCCAGTCCGCCGTTTTAAGAGAAGATGAACATGCGATCTTTGGAAGCCCATTCATGAATTTGGCAACCTCTCCTTCGTCCCCACCTTCCGCCTTTGTCCAATAGTCCGCCATCCCTTTGTAGGTGTTTGCACCAAAGACAAGCATATCGGCCGACCTTAATTGAGTGAGGCTCAATTCCTCCAGCTCATTCCCCCAAATGAGTTCATGAAAGCTCAGGTCCCAATTTTTCTCGCCTTCAAAGTACCCGTCCAAGGTAACTACATTCCACATTATTAATTTTCTCATAATATCATCCCTCTATCGTAAAAGAAAAATCGAATTTATCTATATATAGAAAGATTGTCTTCCATTTTCATTAAGAAAATTATTTTTTGATTAGGACTTAGCGACCGAGGTATGAGCGAGAAATCAATAGAAATCTTTGTCATGAGTTCTCTAGAATGTCCATCCCTGTTTAATTAGAGATTTGTTCCGCGAGTCCAATAAGAAGCCCTTCCACTCCGCGGATATAGCAAAGCCGATATATGTTCTCATACTGAACGACTTCTCCCACGAGTTGAGCGCCTTGCCTCATGAGCCTGGAAAGCAATTCGTCAAGATTGTCGACCCGGAGCATAATGCGAAGGTATCCGAGGGAGTTCACAGGAGCTGTCCTGTGATCTGCCACAGTTTGAGGCGAAAGGAACCGAGAGAGTTCGAGTCGGCTATGCCCATCCGGAGTAACCATCATTGCGACCTCAACGGATTGATTTCCCAATCCTGTTACTCGCCCGGCCCATTCCCCTTCGACCATCATTCTCCCTTCTAGCGTCAGCCCTATCTCTTTGAAGAATGAAATTGCAGTATCGAGGGACTCAACAACGATACCTACATTGTGCATTTCCAGCAAATTACTCTTTGTCATGGCCTTCTCTTTTTATGAAATTCTTAGGTGGTATGACCGCCTCTACTCATAGATATTATTTCTCACCCTATAGCAAGGAAGTTTACGAAAATCTTCCAGCTTTAATCAAATGGGAATTAATCCAAATTTACCAAGACAGCATCCATAATGAGAATCTAATCCGCCTCTCCGGGAAAGTATATATTAAGTAATTATAATTTACCTCCCTTTCCTCACATTAGAACTTGCTCTTCCTACACATAACAAACGCTTTAAAAAGAAAAAAGTGGCTGTTCTACGCTAGATCCCTTCAGTAATATAAATGATTTATAAGTGTGCTCCGTTTAATAGTGCGAACATATACAAACATCCGTGATTGATTGGGAATTCTTTGGAGAGAATTTAAAATGTTTATTGGAAAAAGATTGAAGGTTTTCTGTTCCATCTTAGTGCTTTGGGTCTCGGCGGCCAGCTGCTCGCCTGACTCGAAGCAGTCGTTGTTTCCGTTCTTTTCGCAGGCATCCCAGTCTTTTAAGTCTGTTGCTTTCTCTGCGATGTCTTTGGCCGGCTTTAGCACTCCTCCCGTGCCCCCTTTGAGCACGAGCGGCAGGTATATCGTAGATTCGAATAATAACCGCTTTAAGTTGAAAGCGGTAAACTGGTATGGCGCTAGCGATACTCGTCAGGTTGTGGGCGGCTTGGATAAACAGCCTATCTCGCATATCGTTTCCTTGATTCAGGAATGGGGCTTTAATTCGGTCCGTCTTCCTTTTTCAAATAAGATGCTGCACGATTCGAGTGTCGTTCCGAATGATTATATTTCTGCGAACCCTCAGTTATTCGGCAAAACTGCTTTAGAAGTTTATGATGCAACCGTGCAGGCTCTGACTTCTGCCGGGATTGTCGTGGTCTTGAATAACCATACGACCTTCTCCGAGTGGTGTTGCGGTTTCGATTATAATGGAGAATGGTATCATACCGGTTCTTCTTTTGCATACAACCAGACCCCGGAGATGTGGAGAGCGGATTGGGCTTTCTTAGCGGATCGCTATAAAAGCAATAAGCTTGTAGCTGCTGCGGATCTTCGTAATGAAGTGAGGACTATGCGTTTCAACGATACATATCTCCCGAATAGTCCGAATTGGGGCTGGGGGAATATCGACGATTGGCGCTTGGCCTCTCAAAATGCGGCAAATGATATTCTTCGCATCAATCCGGATATCTTGATCGTGATCGAAGGGATCAATTGGTGGGGAGCGATCCCGATCCTCGGTTCCGGAGAACGTCCCTTCTTAAAACCTGTACGTGATCTTCAGGCTCATATTCGTGCGATGAACAAGTTGGTATATTCTGCACATAACTATGCTTATATCGGCCCTAAGCATAATGGGGACGATGCCACTTCCGGCGGGAATATCAAATACAAGGACATGGATCTGGATACTTTCCGCAATACGATCACGGATGAATGGGGATATGTAACGAATCCGGATACGATCACCACTTATCCGGTTTGGTTAAGTGAATTCGGTGCTTCGCCCGGAGAGACCAATCCAGCGGATAGAGAATGGTTAAAGAGGATCGTGGACTACTTGATCGATAAGGATATCGATTTTGCGATCTGGCCTTTGAATGGAGAAGACGAATGGGGTCTCGTGACATCGGATTGGTCCCAAACCAGAATGGACGACTGGCGCTTTGAACATTTGAGCCGTTTGATCTCGAACAATGGTAAGACAGGAACAGTGTCTAACGTGGATCATTTCACTCGTTTGAACTTTAACGGTGTGGATGATAACGCGAGCACGATCGATAACGATTGGTTGTCCGGTGCGAATAAAGGGACTTGTCCCGACGGAGAACGCTTCTTAGGCTTAAGCCAAGACCAACGTGCCCTCTGCGGGGATACTAAGTACGGCAAACTTTGGAATAGCGATCGTGCGATCAATGTGCAAGCAGTGTATGAGACTCCTACTCGTTCTCATGATACCGGGGATTGGGCCGGTGGCTTCACCAAGTATGAATGTCCTACGGACTATTATGTTGCCGGCGCCACCAAGCATTCCTGGGGAACCAGTGGTGTTCTCTGTGCGCATAGCAAGATCCCTCTGGCAAACTCTTGCCGAACCGTTTGGTTCGATCGTGGCGATAATCGTTCTTCTCAACGTGCTGGCGACTGGGCCCCCGGTTCTTATAAAGGCCAATGTGCCGATGTGGAATATGTTGCTGGGATCGCGCAAAGAAACGGCGGGGCTGCTGCTCTTCTTTGTTGCTCTTCTCCTTTAAGCGGAGAACTGCCTTTGGTCTATAATGCGAAGGACCTTTCCCATCGTACAGGATTTGCGGATGGAAATGCCTGGGCCGTGACTACCGCGGATTATTCTGCGGATCACATTCTCTACGGACCTTACGATAGAGGTCGTTGGGGCACCGGCTATAAGCAAGCGATCTTCCGCATCTTGGTGGATGTGACGAACGCAAATAACGATAAGGTTCTCACAATAGATGTGTTTGACGGTCAAGACGTATTGGCCTCCAGAGATATCTATAGAAAAGAATTCATAGGTGCCGGCCAATACACTCCGTTTATCCTAGACTTCAATATTGCCCCTGACAAGGCTGATCGTCCTATGGAAGTACGCGCTTGGTGGTATGACACTTCTTATGTGAAGATAGATAACGTCACTGTCCAAAACCGGAATGCGATCGGCGACCTTCCTTTGGTATATAAGGCCAAGGATCTGGGCCATCGCACAGGCTTCGCAGAAGGAGACGCATGGGTCGTGACCACTGCGGACAACTGGGCAGATCATATTCTGTACGGTCCTTACGATAGGGCTCGCTGGGGGAGCGGAAATAAGAAAGCGATCTTCCGGATGATGGTGGATGTGACAAATGCGAATAACGATAAGGTAGTTACCTTAGATGTGTTCGACGGGCAGAATGTCTTAGCGGCAAGAGATGTGTATCGTCATGATTTCGCAGGCCCCGGTCTTTACACCAATTTGGATCTCGACTTTAGCATCTCACCGGACAAGGTAGATCGTCCTATGGAAGTACGTGCCTGGTGGTACGATACTTCATACGTGAAGACGGAAAATGTTACCGTTCAGAATCGCTGATCCATCAAGTAGCTTTTAGGCGGATCTTCTTTACCTAAAAGATCGATAAGACCGAAGTTAGGGTCGGCTCAACTCGAGTCGGCCTTTTTCTTTAGGCGGAAGAAATGTAAGTTTCCGTAAATATACTTTACTATATTTACTAATATAGTAAAGTATGATCAAATGGCCCAATTGTCAGAAAAAGGTCCGACAAAAAAAGAAAGCATTTTGAATGCGGCAATCGGTGTCTTTGGTCAATTTGGCTTTCAAAAAACGTCCGTGGACGATATAGCCGAAGCAGCTCATTTGTCCAAGCAAGGGCTCTACCTTCATTTTTCCAGCAAACAGGAAATCTTTCTAGCATCATTACAAAAATACTTAGACGATGGATTGATCTTAGTACAAGAAGAGCTATCTAAAGGAAATTCTTCCTTATATGACCGACTTCTTGGAGCGATGGATGCTTGGTTCGGTCGTCATTACGCCACATTTTCTCCGAAATCCTTCGATATCATCAAGACCGGCAATAGTATATCCGGGGTACAGATCGAAAAATATAAAGATATGTTTCGATCAAAGATAGCAAAGGCAATAGCGGAATCGACAGAGTTTAAACGAAGTAAAAATATCTATTCCCCTAAAGAGATCTCACAAGTGCTTTTTCTTTGCGGACTCACTTGGAAGGAAGAGGATGTGACTTCTAGAGCCGATCTAATAAAAAAATTCGGCCTTTGCATTCGTGTTTGCTGCCAAATCGAAACCTAACCAGACCCCGTAAACCCCCAGCCAATCCTAAGGAATTACAATTCGTCAAGAGTTGATCGGCATTTCCATACTATTAGCTCACGTTAATTTTAAATTAAGTTGACTAATTTTACTATTTTAGTAAAGTAATTAAATAGTTTATTCAGTCATAGAATTAAGATATGCAGTCTTTACGATCGTATTGCAAACGATCCAACAGATAGCAGTAAGGAGATTTACATGAGAAATCAATTCTTGAGATTCTTAGTCCTTATAGGACTAAACGCGTGCAACCCGGTCTTCAACGGAGCAATCGTTCGGCAACCAGCTACGACTCCAAAAGTAAATCCTGCGAATCCTGTAAGCGTGATGATCTATAAGGATAACGAATTCGGTGCCGAATGGCTGAAAAAGTCAAATGCAGAATCTTTAATATTAAAAGCGAAAGATGGGACCACCTTGCATGGATACTACATCCGAAATGATCGTCCTTCGAAACAATTAGTAATTCTAATACATGGGCATAGAGCTGATGCGAGAATGATGGCAAAATATGCGGTCTTATACCAACATTTAGGTTATAACGTTTTTATGGCGGACAACCGAGCCCACGGGAGCAGTGAAGGAGAATACATTGGAATGGGATGGTTGGACAGATTAGATTATTTGGAATGGATCGACATTCTAATTAAGAAATTAGGGAAAGATACTAAGATCGTACTCCATGGAGTATCCATGGGGGGAGCCACCGTCTTGATGATGAGCGGAGAAGCATTACCTTCGCAGATAAAGGCAATTGTAGAGGATTCTGGGTATACTTCAGTTCATGATGAACTTTCTCATCAAATTAACAATTTATATCATATACCTACTTTCCCGCTATTGAACTTAGCAAGTTCTAAGACGAAAGACAAGGCCGGATATAGTTTTGAAGAGGCAAGTGCTCTCGAAGCAGTAAAAAGATCCAAGACCCCTACTCTATTTATTCACGGAGAACAGGACAATTATAACCCAGTGTGGATGGCACAAAAGCTTTACGAAGCGGCAAATTGCCCTAAAGAACTCTGGATTGTTCCCGGCGCATTGCATGCAATGTCCTATCACGATCAGCCGGAACAATACCGAGAAACGGTTGCAAAGTTCTTAAAGAAGTATACTGCCAAATAACCTTTCCCGAAAGCCAAACTCTCTCGATCTATCTTACCATAGGAAAAGGAAATCACTATGAAACCCAAAATCTCTTTTAAAAGGAAAACAATATTGATTGCAGCTATTCCGCTCACTCTTCTTGTATTTTTTTATGCCGTTGTATTATTCATATTAATAAAAAATGATGGATCATCTGCCGATCCGCTTTATTCAGGACCGATCATTCCGAGCGAAGAGCAACAACCGATCCAAAACAGTTTCGGTCATAGTACGGAGGCGATGGATGTAGTCAAAGGGCTAGATCTAACTGGAAAGATAATAGTAATGACCGGAGGACACACCGGAACGGGAAGAGAAGCTGCAAAGGCATTTCTGAGCGTCGGAGCAAAAGTCATAGCACTGGCACCGGATATTGAATGGGCCAAAAGCAATTTGAAGGGATTAAAGAATGTAGAGATCGAATACTTGGACTTATTGATCCCTTCTTCTATAGAAAGTTTCACACAGAAATTTCTGAAGTCGAACAGACAAATCGACATCTTGGTAAACAGTGCCGGTATCCATAATACTCCATTACAAAGAGATGCACGAGGATTTGAACGGCAATTTGCAACAAATGTTCTGGGACATTTCGAACTTACGGTCAAGCTCATTCCCGCTCTGAAGAAAGCGAATGGAGCAAGGATCGTGAATTTATCTTCTCGCGGACATCGACTTAGCAATGTGATCTTTGAGGATATTAACTTCGAACATACTCCATACAACGGAATGGTAGCGTATGCTCAAAGTAAAACTGCATTATCCCTTCTGACTGTAAAAGAAGACGAGCTTTTACAGAAATATCATATCCGAGCCTTTGCAGTGCATCCGGGCCCAATTCCCACTTCCGATCTTTTTGCAGGTTCAATGGTGGGTTATTCACCAGAATATAAAGTAAATCTTAGTAAATTATTAGCCGTAACACTGAGGACGTTCTATGCTACCGAAATTCTAAATTTCCTGAGAAGACCGAAGAACATCGGAGATATTTACAAAACTGTAAAGCAAGGAGGCGCTACTACTGTTTGGGCTGCGGTCAGTTCCGACCTAAATGGAAAAGGAGGACTATATTTAGAAGACTGTAATATAGCGCCTATTGTTCCTATCGACAGTAAGGCTCCATTCGGTGTTAGGCCATGGGCTTTGGATAAAAATGCAGCCGACAAAATTTGGAAAATTTCCGAAAGCATGACAGGGATCTATTATAAGGAATAAACGTCATTCCTCCCATCCGTTCTTTAAGATCTCAAAAAGCGATTCTAAAGTCTTTTGAGGACGAGAGGAATCGCTAGCTCTAAAGAACGCATCTAGGATAAAATGCGCAATGGATCCCGCTTCTACATCGCCCAATTTATTCTTCGCCTCTTTCTGAAGGACTTTCGCAAGAGAGCTCTCATATCTCATCGTAATTTGCCTCTCATAATGAGAAAGTTCCGGGGTCGATTTGATAAAGTTCCTAAAGTCTCGAACAAGCTTGCGATTCACAGAGTTGAATGCAGGATTCTTCAATCCAAAGTCAAGAAGCGCGTCCAGTATCGATACTCCTTTTTTCCGGGACAAGACCGCATTCAGTAGTCGTTCTTCCCTTTCTATATCCTCATCGAAGACAAGAGACTCTTTGTTTGGAAAATAATTAAATAGGGTTGGCACAGAGACATTGGCTAGTTTGGCGATTTGAGCCGTTGTGACCGCATGATAGCCTTGTTCCATAAAAAGCTTTGTCGCCATATCTGAGATCGCCTTGCGGGTTTGCTCTTTCTTTATCTCTCGTAATCCCAAAATCAAAAATCCTTCTCGGTTCTTAAATATTCTAATAAAATTTAATTGACTTAAATATTTTAGTCAATTAAAAAATAAAGACCGACGTCTTATTTATAAAAAGGAGATCTAAATATGAACCAACAGAACCACATTCCGATTGCAATCATCGGCGCCGGGTTAGGAGGCTTAACTCTCGCTCGAGTTCTCCATGTTCACGGCATTAAATCTAAAATCTATGAGGCAGAAAGTTCCGAAAGCGCAAGAACACAAGGAGGCATGCTCGATATCCACGAAGACAATGGACAGTTGGCTCTGAAGGCGGCAGAACTGTTTGAAGAATTTCTAAAGATCATTCATGCCGGAGGCCAAGCAACTCGATTACTCGATAAAGAAGGCAATATCCTACTCGACGAGCCCGATGATGGTACAGGCGCTAGACCCGAAGTACTTCGAGGAGATCTTCGTCGAATTCTTATCAACTCGCTTCCTTCCGACACGATCCAATGGGGACACAAGATCCAGGAGGCATATTCGATCGGTGAAGGGCGTCATGTATTGATTTTTGCGAATGGCTCTTCTGTGACTACTGACCTACTCGTTGGCGCTGACGGTGCTTGGTCCAGAGTTCGTTCGCTTGTTTCGGAAGCAAAGCCTGTATACACTGGCACTTCTTTCGTTGAGACGTATCTATTTGATAGCGAGAACCGCCACAAGACAAGTGCAGATGTAGTCGGAGGAGGCGCGTTGTTCGCACTTGCGCCGGATAAAGGAATTGTGGCCCACAAGGAGACCAACGGAGTATTACATACCTACGTGGCTTTAAAGAAGCCGAAGGACTGGATCGAGAAGATCGACTTCTCCGATCCTACGAAAGCCTTGGTAAGTGTTGCCGACGAATTTGATGACTGGGCTCCTGAATTAAAGGCTCTTATTATGGAAGGTGAGACTGCAACCCCTCGTCCCATCCATTCCCTTCCTGCAGATCATAAATGGGCCCGCGTTCCTGGGGTTACGTTATTAGGAGATGCAGCACACTTGATGGCGCCCTCCGGAGAGGGAGCCAACTTAGCGATGTATGACGGTGCCGAACTTGCCAAAGAGATTGCAGCGAATCCAAGAAATATTGAAGTCGCCTTGGCTGCCTATGAAAAAGAACTCTTCACTCGCAGTGCCTCTGCGGCTCTAGACGCCGAGGTGATCTTTGAGGCCTGTTACGGCGACAATGCACCTGAGAGCCTACTAGAGTTCTTTACGAACATGGAACCTGCATAGCGAGTCAGTCGCTATTTTTCCGATCTGGCCCTTAATTATAAATACGATTCTTGCTCCTGATCTTTTGGAGCAATTTTTTTAAGGGCTCATATTCCGGATCGATTGCTTTCAATCTGTCCAGCAAATACTTGGCCCGTTCATGCTCTCCGGCCAAATAATAGATCTTTGTCAGATTCATGAGACTGCTTCTACTGTTCGGATAACGGAAATGGTAGCATTCTCCTAGATCTGCTGCGAGCTCTAAATTGTTGATCTTTCGATTACTGATCGATGCGATCAGAAACATGGTATCGTTCTCAGGAAAATGATGGATTTGCTCCTGGGCAATTTTAGCAGCAGACGCAAAATCCTTTCGTTCCAGTGCATTACGAAGCGCTTGGCCATTTGCACGAACATACTCTTTTTCATTCGCAATCGGTTTTTCCTCTCTCTTGCCTTCCACATTGTACGAAATACGCATCAAACTTAGATCATCCGTAAGGTCTCCTTGGTTTACAAGGAAATCCTTGATCTCAACCAAGTCCCCCTTACCTTTTCGAACAGCCTTCAGGAAAAGTTCTATATCACCATTGATCTCTTGCATTCCTGTTTCCGGCTTCTTGATAGAAATATCGTCTCTTCCGTCGGAGCCAAGAATGATCGAATCTCCCGGTTTGAGTAAGAATGTTTTCAACGTAAAAACATTCTCAATGCGATGAGAGTCGCTTCCTTCTTGGATGATCCTGTCAATGATAGGCATACCCAACTTACGTATATAAAGCTCATCCTCCAGATAGCGAGCATCACCGTCCCTATACAGAACTGTCCAAGGATGTTCTGCGTTGATATAATAGAGAAACCCTCTTTCTTCGTCGACCAATCCGAAGACAATCGACATGAACATAGAGCCGTCAAAGGATTCGAAAATTTTCTGAAAGTCTAAGTAGCAAGCCTTGATCCATTGCTCCGGATATTGGTGTTGGTATTTCTTTGCCATGGCCCTAGAGAGACAAACTCGGAACACACTGCCCATGATGATGGCTCCAGCGGCTCCTTGGAGGGATTTGCCCATCGCATCTCCATTTAAGAAGGTTGTGTAGTGCTTACCTCGTAAAGTGATCCGATCGGAAATACAAATATCGCCGCCGATCTCATGGATCTGGTTCTTATAATAGAATTTCTTTCTCTGCTCGATCAAGGATTCGACCTTCACTGGTCCCGCATGTTCTTTTACCTGACTGAGAGGATTGCTCAAATAGCTGATCAGGAAATAATCCTTCTCTTGCATTTCCTTCGCCTTAGTGACCTCACCTAAAGCAAGAGTTAATTGATTAGACTTTCTTGATATAGTAGTTATCAAATAGTAGACCGTCATAGATACGATCCCGCCGATAGCAACTATATTGAGCGCATAAAAGATATCTATCAACTGCTCCGGAAGTCTGTGTCCCGACGGATTCCCGATCAGCTTGGGGGAAAAAACCGATCCGACAACGATCAACATGAAGGCGGATCCCCAGTAAAACGCGCTGCGGGCCCCTTGGTAAATGAACGTGGCGATCACTACCGGAAACATCCAAAGAATGACACCGCTTGCATTTTGATACCCGCCTAACGCTCCCTGCAAGATTGGAGGCAAGATAAAATATAGTCCAAAGCAAGTAACCATAAAGACGGAGAAACCCGACTCCCCCTTCCACCAATAATAAAGAAGAGTAAGTAACCCGCAGGCAGAGTATATAACGGGAATGATCGCCGCCAAATACAGATCATAAAACCAATAGGTCAAGGACCAGAAAGGAACGAGCAGGATCGTCACCCCGAACAATATGACCAGGGCACGACGTTTTAATTCTTGGGATGAATCCGTCACAGAGTAACTGTTACTTTCAAGGAAGTAGAAGGTCTGATCTCAAGGTCATTTACGGGAACCTCTCCGGATCCACTCGCAAGCTTAGAAATCTCGGCAAAAACGCCCTTCTCCGATATTTTTTCGCTCGGATTTTCCGTTTTTGCGTCCAAAGCCAGCTTTATCATATAGCAATAGATCATATTATAGAGTAGTATATTCGTTCCAACCTTCTACCCAAGCGCAGGGTAGGTTAAATTCTCCGTGACAGGTTGATTATATTTGCGGAAGATGAAAGCTCCTTGTATAATTCTGCAACTTTGAATAAAAACTTTGCCAGGCTCTTGCTATGATAACTGATTCACGTCCACTCGATCGCCAAGAAAGGATATTCATTTGGGGAAGTCGTTGCCTATTTGCAGGTTATCTGCCCGACCTAACATTACGTCGAAGAGCGGCAGCAACCGTATGCATAAGCTTGGATGGGGAATTCCAAGTTTCTTTGAACGATACCGATTGGCTCAATTTTCGGACGGCACTCATTCCTCCCATGGTAGATCATTCGATTCGATTCTCGGGAAAGTTTTGCGTACTACTCTTTATGGATCTAAGTGGTCCCAATTATGAATCCCTAAGATCGTCGAATGAAGAAAGAGAAAATGAAGGTATTTTTATAGGCTTGCGAGAAGAAGAAGAACTGTTCGATAAGATCAATCAGATCCTATCCACTGATTCCGTTTCCGACGAAGAAATATTAGAATTATTGAATCAAATTCCCCCGATACCTACGGATGGAACAAGGATCATAGACCCTCGTATCCAAAAGATCGTAGAATTGATCACTACAATGCCGCATGAAGATCATTCCGCAAAGGATCTGGCAGAATATGCCGGAATGTCCGTTTCAAATCTGGAACACCAATTCAAGAAAGAGATCGGCATCCCCTTCCATTCATTTCGTACTTGGTTCCGACTTAAATTAACAGTGTATTCCCTTCTGCATGGAATGAGCCATACTGATTCTGCGCACCGGGCAGGATTTTTCGACTCCGCTCATTTTACTCGGACCTTTCGCTCCACTTTCGGTTTACCTCCATCCGAAATATTCAGAAGCACTAGACATCTGAGATCATTTATCGAAGTGCCCGCAAGTTATGTAGAAGCTTAATTGTCGTAAGACATTAAGTTCTTCATTCATAACTGAGATAGGTTGTCATCGGTCCCTTGCCCTTTACATCCACTAATCTACGAATTTCGATCTTAGAAGTATCTCTCAACAGATCATAAGTCGTTTCGGAGATCTGTATCCTACCGGATACTCCATGGGATTCCAATCGACTTGCGGTATTTACCGCATCTCCCCAAAGATCGTAAGCGAATTTCTTTTTCCCGATCACACCGGCGACAACAGGTCCCGAATGAATTCCGATCCGCATTTTCATGGGATTTCCGGAAGGATCCTTTAAGGTCCTAACGAATTTTTGCATCTCGATCGCCATTTGCATCGCACTCTCCGCATGATGCTCATTCCAAATCGGAATTCCAGCAACCGCCATATATGCATCTCCTATCGTTTTGATTTTCTCCATTCCATATTTTTCAGCGAGAATATCGAAATAAGAGAACACATCGTTCAGAAAATGGACCAAGGCTTCCGGAGAAACTTTCTGAGAGATCACGGTAAAGTTCTCTATATCTGCAAATAGTATGGAAACCATTTGATATCCGTCTGCAATCGTAGAAGGATTTCGTTTCAATCTCTCTGCGATCGGTTCCGGTAGGATATTCAGAAGAAGGTTCTCTGCGCGATCATGCTCTTGCTTATTCTTTGAAATAAAATAGTATAAGCTGAAAAACGTTAAGGTCCCCGCACCCATTATGTTTATAACGAAAAACAGTATCTGCAAATTACGCTCTACCTTAGGCGCAGGCAGCTCCAGGTAAATTTCGGCGACTCCGGTAGAAACCAGAACGATCAGGAATAATCCGAACCAAACCAAGCCGTGGCGGACCGGAGCGAAAGAAAGCGCGCCGAGCGGACAGAGGATTGCCCAAATGATGACCGCTCCCGAATTATTAAAACCTCCTAAGCTTAATTGCAGAAGCACCGGAAGTATTAAAATGAAAAGAAACTGAAGAAATCGAAAAGCTAAGTATTTGCCAGTAGCAAAAACAAATAATAGGCTCATTAGGCTCAAAAGCGCGTATCCTCCCGGGATCATAGCCGATTGTGGAAACCCTAATGCAAAATATAGAATACTCCATAAAAAACCCGCAGCGGTAAATGCCATGGAGAAATTAATAAGCCCGTCCCTGTGAAGTCTTTCTCGTTCTCTTGTCTTCATGTGATACTTCCTGTATCACTTATTGACTAACGTAAAAACATTCACTGCTTGTATAATCCTGCAAATTCCCTAAAAAAATGAACCTCTCCATAAAATTTTCCTAAACAACTGCAGGAATATACAAGGTGGACGGATCAGGGCAATGTATATTGCTGTATATGCACGTTACAAAGGATGAGACTCAAGTATGAAGGATATTCTTTTTTACCAGCTTTTCGAACCGCAATCTTCTACGTATACATATCTGATAGCAGATCTAAAAACAAAGGAAGCGGCAATTATCGATCCTGTTTGGGAAACCGTAGACAGGGATCTGAAACTGATTAGCGAACTAGGTCTTTATTTGATGTATATATTAGAAACGCATATTCATGCGGATCATATTACCGGAGCTTCCGAGATCCGGAAGAATACCATGGCAAGAACCGCAGTAAGCGCTTTAGCGGAGATCGATTGCGCGGACATTCTACTCGTGGACGGACAGGTCTTAGAGCTGGGAGAAAAAAGAATAAAGGCGATCTCCACTCCAGGACATACGAACGCGTGCATGAGCTTTCTCTTCGAGGGAATGTTGTTTACGGGAGATTCCTTGCTGATCCGGGGAACAGGAAGGACCGATTTCCAAGAAGGATCCGCTTCCAAGCTTTATGAAAGTATCACGCAAAAGTTATTCACTCTTCCGGATGATATTCAAGTTTATCCGGCTCATGATTATCACGGAATATCAAGTACCACTATCGCTTTGGAAAAGGAACTCAATCCGAGGATCGGAAAGAACCGCTCTAAGGAAGACTTCCAAAAGATCATGGATGAGCTACAACTTGCTGTCCCTAAGAAAATGCATATAGCTCTTCCTGCAAACAATGTCTGTGGGAAATCCGAAGTAGTGAAATCAATGATCGAAAGTAATCTTTTAGGTTATAAATTTACATCTAGCATGGCAGGTGGCAGATGAACTGGAATGAAAAAGACCTGCCCAAGGAGTCAGAAGAATGTCAACAGAATGGATGATGAGCTTAGTCGGCGGAACAATGATCGGTATCGCCGTTTCCCTCATGCTTCTTTGGAACGGAAGAGTTACCGGAGTGAGCAGTATCGTATACGGGGTCTTGGTACCTCACAAAGGCGATATAGCCTGGAGATGGTATTTCATAGTCGGACTACTATTAGGTGGACTTTCTTTGAAAATTACCGCTCCTCAATTCCTGGCGATCGAAGTCCAGACAAGTACATGGATAGGCGCTCTCGCCGGGACTTTAGTCGGCTTTGGTGCGATGCTCGGAGGAGGTTGCACGAGTGGACACGGAGTCTGCGGAGTGAGCAGGGTTTCTCCTAGATCGATCGTTGCAACGATCGTTTTCATGTCGGCGGGAATGGCAGCTGTAGCCTTCCTTCGTAAAACCGGGTTAATGATATGACTTATAATATAGGCGCGCTGATCGTAGGGTTATTATTCGCCATCGGCTTAGGTGTGTCCGGGATCTTACAACCTGCAAAGATCATAGGATTCTTAGATGTCTTCGGGAAATGGAACCCTGCCCTGCTATTCACTATGGCAGGCGCAGTAGGAGTCCATTTCATCACTTACAAATTAATACGTAAGAGAAAGACGCCGATGTTCTCTAAAGAATGGTTTATTCCAACCCGGCAAGAGATCACTCCAGCTTTGGTCATAGGAAGTTTGATCTTCGGGATCGGTTGGGGACTTGGTGGCTATTGTCCTACAGTTTCAGTCACTACTCTTGCGAGTTTCGAGATCAGACCGATCATCGTCTTCGCAAGTATCATATTCGGAATGTTACTCTTCGGATTCATAGACAAGAAAATGCATCTAAAAAGCAAACTTGAATGACCTAAGATGTTGCTCTTAGGTTATATCTCCTCCTTTATTATGGGAACCTTACTTGGCTTGATTGGTGCTGGAGGTTCCATCCTAACGGTTCCCATACTTTTTTACCTCTTCGGACAGGATGCGGTTATCGCTACAACAAACTCCCTCTTTATCGTCGGGACGGCAGCGTTAGTAGGAGCATTCATTAGGATCAGAAATGGAGATGCAAATATAAAGGTTGGGATCCTTTTCATAATACCAAGCTTTCTAGGCATTTACATCGCAAGAAATCTCATTCTGCCCGCAATTCCAAATGTATTGGTTTTTCCATTCGGGATTACGTTAACAAAATCCCCGTTGATAATGACCGTATTTGCGATCGTAATGACCTTTAGTGCTTTTGCAATGATCCGCTCCAATGATCCTAACAGTCAGGAATCTTCTAAACCCAAAACAGAGCCTTATGATTTTTTAGCGATCGGCTTCAAAGGTCTTACAGTAGGAATGATCACCGGCTTTGTAGGAGCTGGCGGAGGCTTTCTCATCATCCCAGCTCTTGTATTATTATTGAAATTTTCAATACGGCAGGCAATCGGCACATCCCTTGCTATTATCGCCGCAAACTCTCTCTTCGGGTTTGCAATCAGTTTCACGCCTGCGCAAAGCAAAAGCTGTCCCTTGCTTCTGATCATTAGCATTTTAGGGATCGGAGGAATGATCTTAGGACAGACACTTTCCTCTAAAATGAATGAAAAGTATCTAAAAAGCGGTTTTGGTTATTTTACATTAGCAGTTGCATCTTCGATCTTATTCGATCAAGGCCTGCGAGTATTTTAATAGTTTAAGAAAGAATAAAGTAAGAAAACGATTTATTATTAAATTTCTTATTTGGTTCTTATTATACAATAGAAGAGTGATCTACGGATCGCACTCGATCCGTAGATCAACGATTATCGATTAAGGTTTCTGTCCGTAAACGACTAAAGAGCTTGAATCTATCATCACACCGTCTTTCGGGTATTTCTGATTAACCAACTCAAGCACTTCCCTTTTTATTTTTTCCTTCATCGCATCATCGGCTTTGCTCAAAGCCGCAACGATAGGTGCGGCCACTTCGGTCATAACGTTCCAATATGTTTCCGCTGTACCGCATTTCAGTTTTCCATTGACCTCTTTAACAGAGACTTTCTTCAGGCCTGCTTTTAAAAAAAGATCCGAAATGACGCCGTCACCTGCACAGCGAAACATTCCAGGTGAACCAGGAGGAGGTGCCGGTATCTCCATATTTCTATTAATAACACCCATAATGGCGGTGATCCAAAAATTCTTTTCGGGAACATTCCAAACGGAAGCAGCAATTTTTCCTCCCGGCTTAAGGACCCGCACCATTTCATTTATCGCCAATGTCATATCCGGAAAGAACATAAAGCCGAAACGACAGCTAATAGAATCGAATGTTTCATTTCCAAAAGGCAATTCACTTACGTCGCAGGCAATCGTATCTATATTATTGATTCCGCGAGCAGCTGCATTCTCTTTTGCTATCGCTAGCATATCTTCAGCGAGGTCGGTAATGATTACATATCCGTTATTGATCTGCGATGCAATAGTGAGTCCCGGTTCCCCAGTTCCTGCAGCCACATCTAAAACTATATCTTTACTTTTCAGATCAAGCAATCGGATGATCTCATTCCCCATCGGCTCTAAAAAGTCCATAAAGAGGTCGTCCCACTTTTTCCAGCCCGATGAAAATCTATTCCAAGAGTTCCTCTGTTCTTCCCTAATTTGCTCTAATTTTTGGATCATTTGATATTCCCCTAATTTAGAAATGTTCTAAATAAGAGATCGTACTGCCTGATTCGATTGAGGCAGGTCTCTTATGGCCTATTTGACTTACTGATCGATCAGTAAGTCAAATAAAAACATAGCCCCCAGAATGGGTCATCCCTTAAGTGCTACAAAAAGAAGAACCAATTACACGATCTTATTGTCGATCGCTACGCTATTGGAGAGTAAGTCAGAAATTTTCTCGGCAAAATCTTCGATGGAGAATGGAGCGACCTTGCCCAGTTGCAATGTGCCAAATAGCTGTCCGTAGCCAAAGCTCGTGCACATAAAGACCCAAGATAGGATTCGTACAGATTCTGGATCGTCCAGAAAACGGCTCACTTGCGTGCAGATGGCAGAATGGACCGCCTGCAGTTTCTCATAGATTACTTGCCTGTCGGATTCGCCAAAGTTCGGAAACTCAGCCAAAAGCCAGCGGTCTTTCTTAACATTGGCCGATTCGTGTGCGCAAACTTTTATCGTAATACAAGAAAACAATTCCTTGAGTGATGTCGCGTTCGCACATTCTTGAAAAACAAGCTCCGGCTCAGGCAAGAGCGAGCGAAGAACGCCTTTTAGAATCGCCCCTTTTCCTTCCTCATAATAGTAATAAAGCGCGGCAGTTGTACAATTCGCCGCATCCGCAATCTGCTTTATCGAAACTGCATTATAACCGCGGTCTATAAAAAGCTCGCCGGCAACAGTCACAATCGTTTCGCGTAGACTTGTTTCTTGCATGATATTTAGACCAACCTGAGACTTAAAAAACCGTTACCTAAAGTTACAAGATTAAATTTTTACACTATGTCAACTCTATTCTTGCTCCCTTTACGTTAGCTCCTATTATCCCCCAAGAGCACTCCTTAATCCTTTTCTATATTAGAAATCATGCGATCGAATTGCACCCTTGCCTATCGCAAAGCCTATTCAAAGTCGTGATCGGCTATATTAGGTCCTTCTATAAAACAATGGCACTCAGTATAAGACAAACATGAAAAATAGCAATGCGAAAGTAAGGATTTTCCGTAATTTATAATCACTCGTAAAATGCTATTTAGGCGTTTAAATACAGATCTCCTCGATAAAACGATGATCGGGCAATTCCCAAGCATTTTATCAAATCGGAACAAATCTATTTTATGTGCCAGGAAGATAATAAACAAACAACACACGGAAGACTTAAGTCAATAAAACCGTTCTCTTATTCAGAAAGAAAAAATCTGCATTCAGAAATCATAAACCTCACAGCTCAGGCCGCACAGTCAAAATCAGCCACCTCAAGAATTTCCTAAACACTCCGTTAGGCTTACGAGAATAAAGTTAGCTCACCCACTTCTCCCAAGTGCCAAACACAAAATTCTCCCCAATCCGATAAAAATCCCCCAATGCAATGGCGAAGGATTAAATAAAGCATTATAAAAATATAAATAAGCATGGATCCCGAAATGTAACGCAAGCTCAGTCCTGGAACATTAAATCGATTCGCCTCAAAAAGACTAACTGGACAGGACTGTACCTCTAATCAAATATGCAGGAATACAAAGAGCTGCAATCTGGAATACACAAGCGAGGACTCAGTTCAGTTGCAAGGATTAGCAAAGCAGAAGTGAGCATCGACCTTATATTTAATACCCATAAAAGTAGCGTCCATTCCCAACCCACCGAGCAGCCGAATTCCTTTTGTATTTATTTCTATTCTTAGCTTATATAAAGTCTCAACATGACTCTATTCGATCTTAGGTCGATCTGAAACTCTGGAAATAAGATTCTGAAATTTAGATTGACATTGATCAACTTACTGATCGATTAGTAAGTAAAGAATTCGGGCATGGATCGAGCATTCAGCAGCTTTAATCATTATTCAGCATTTACCAAAATAGACAATTATTCTGCTTCATTTTGCCGGTTTGGCAAAGGCACAAATTTACATTTTTATAATACACCACTGAAGGCGACCGAGATCCATATTAAACGAAAGAAAGGATCCAGAAGGTTTTCATTATGTTGATCTTCATTCCAGAACTTCTGAACAAGTTTGCCGATTTCTTCCATCTAGCGGGGATCGTAATTTGTCTGTTAATAGGATTGGAAAGATTGTCCCAAGCAAGAAGACAGACGCGGAATTTACAGTACGCGGCAGTCTTCATCAGCGTTGGATCTTTCCAACTCCTTGCAAAGATTATAGGGTTCGAAGCAAGGATCGGAGACCAAAATACAATACCAGAAACAGTTCATATCAATATATATTTTGGCATTCTAATATTCTCCTGTTTAATGTTAAGGGTGCTGATCCGCAGATCGTTAGGTTATCCAAATCACCCTAAAGCGATTCTAATAAATTTTTCTCATTCATTAGCGATCATGCTACTACTGAATTTTGCTTTAAGGGATAATTTGCAAATAATCCTCTACTGCGATCAGATCTGCCTACTCATTTCCACTTTCACGTTAGTAGAAACCATTGTAATTTACTTTCGGGACGGACTCTCTCGAGTTTATTTAAACGCCTGTGCAATCGCGCTATTAGCCAGCATATGCAATATTCTTGATTTAATGGGTGTGATGTATTCGGATCCCCTTCTACTAAAAATCGCAGACTCAATACCGAGCCTTTTAATAATATATTTCTATTTTCTTGCTGTAAATTTTCCCGAAGTCATCGAAGAAGAATTTGTCGGACACCGAATTTCCGGAATATACGGCTATGCAGGATCAAGAGAGATAATTCAACATTATTCGGATGAATTGCAGACTTCCTCATCCGAGAAGGAGGATCTAAACATTCTCTATGGAATCGATCTGATCCAAATGGAAAATAAGATCCAGAAATTCATTGATGAAAAAGTATTTTTGCACGAAGAGTTGAGACTGCAGGATTTTTCTGCTTACGTAGGAGTCACTCTCCATCAGGTTTCTTACTATTTAAATAAATATAAGAAAATAAGTTACACCGATTTTATCAACAAACTCAGAATCCAAGAAGCCTACCAAAAGATTCTCCAAAACGCTAATAAAAATCTGATCGATATCGGCCTTGAATGCGGGTTCAACTCGGATTCCTCTTTTCGCCGAGCTTGCATTCGATTCACGGGGCTTTCTCCAAAGAAGCTGAAGAAGGAGATTTGGAAACATGGAGCCCCCATCGAAAACAAAGCGAAGAATACCACGAAAGAAAACAAAACAGAAAAGTTGGAAAGTAACTCACAATGAAAACACGCTCCATTCTAATTTTCTTATTCACCTTATCTTCCTCGTCCTTCCTGGATCTTGAAGCCAAAACAGTCTATCTGCGAGACGGTAAAGTTTTGGATGGAGAAATAATCAACCAGACGGCGACGTATGTCGACTTGGAGTTACCGAATCACGAAGTATTGCGGATCCAGAAAAAAGCGATCCTTAAAATCTCATTTGGCAAATCGGATCCTCAGAAACCTAAAGTTTTAGTCGAGCAAACAGAAGAACCCCGCAAAGAACAAGCCCCCGTTAATTCAGTCGCAACGGAAGGCAACAATCCTCCAAACACAGGTCCCAAATTACCTACAAGAATAGTTAGAGATCCTTTACAGAGACATTTTCTGGAATTCTATGTCGGAGGAGGAAGCGGTAATCTTTCCTCTCATACAGTTGGCTTCTTCTATAAAGTCCAGAGTATAAAAAATATCATAGCAACAGACATTCCTTTTGTTCTCGCGAGCGGCCCAAACAGAACATCTAAAGATGCAACCTCCGGAGGTGCGGCCTATAAGTACAAAAGATTCAATGTGGAGGCAGGAGGGTTTTCGATCCGTTCGACTACAAGCTCTCAAAACGTTGGTGTAGGAACAGCCAACCCGGCTATTATTTCAGGAAGTTATCCGGAAGAACTCAGAGGAGCTACCGCAAAAATCTCCTATTCATTCCTTGCAAAACCGAATTACGAATTCTATCCTACACTCGGATACCTGCAAATTTGGAACAAAACGAAAGACGATCATTCAGCACTTCTTCAAGTTGGGAATTTAGCAGGGAATTCCACATTCCATGCGTTGGAAAACCTAAAGGGAATGTCGATCGGACTCGGCTTCGCTTATCATTTCGGATCGAAATGGGAGATCAAAACAGAGATCGAATCCATTACCCTGAAAGGGAGTCAATCCATCCGCCAAGATTTTATCTATTCTCCAGTAACCCCTCCGTTTACGTTAACGGAACTTCCTTCGACAGATATCATCGATTGGAAGGCAAAAGGGTACAACGCATCTTTCAGAGTAACGTATTTTTGGAAAATGGGATTGGGATTTTGGATTGGGATCGAAACTTACAGATGGCGATACGAATTCCAGAAAGGTGATTTTGTAACCTATCAAGTAACGACGGCTCCGAGTCCACAGCAAGCCCTGATAGACAGTATATCTCAAAATTATTACGCAAGCCAGATCGGATCCAGTACGAAGGCAACCTCTGTTCAGATCGGATTATCTAAAGCGATCAACTTCGGGCCAGAAGAGATCTTTTGATATCAAAAGTAAGATAATGCACATGGAAACAAACTCATAGTTCTGACAAAGTTTTCATCGAAATTATATATGATAGGTCCCACTTATTCCAATTTATAATTTGAACGATTTTTTTTATGATCTGAAGGGCTCCTCTATTTAAACACTGTTATAACTTGCAACGAAAGTTCAGCGAGGGACCGAGCGTTAATTCCTTAAAATGTATCGTTAGATCATTTCTAAGAGGCTCAAGAATCCTTCCTTTTAACAAATAATGACGAAATGCCAGACGCTTATCGAGACGAGAAGTATCTGAATAAATTTCTTACTTATTTCATTTAGAAACCGCAAGGAATAGGGAGTTAAATTTAGTAATATGAATTACTTTCAGGCTACAGATTCAAATTCCGAAAGCGGAGTTTGTTTACCGATGCTTCGCTACGTAGCGGACAATTCGAACGAAATCATTTTTCTGGCCTCGAATATCGATACGATCATATACGCGAACGAAAACTTCAACCGACTCACCGATAGCCTTGCTATAAGCTCCCCACAAGAAGAAACGGTTTGGACATTTTATTTCTCTGAGGAAGCTGTTAGCTCGATTAAATATTCCCTACTTTCCGAAGACGGGGACGGCAACAATCAAATTAGATACGAATTCTTTACGAAAGAAGATACCTCGATCCAAATAGATTTTAGAATCAGTAGATTGGATAACGGATATATTATATTTATTGGAAATGCTGTGGTGGATCATTATGCCCAGACAGCGAACGATCCTAGTTCCGTCTATTCCGATCTGATCGAAAGAACGAATGATATTATCTATGAGCTTTCATCCGATGGCAGGATTCGATATCTGAATCCTGCCTTTCGAAAAGTAACCGGTTGGGAGGTCGATGATTGGATCGGGAAGAAATTCTATTCCCTCATTCATCCGAAAGATCAGTCTCTTATATTCGGTCGATTTAAAGAAGAAGTGAGATACGGCTCCAGCTCAACCGAGCAATCCGTCAGGATCAAAACAAAAAACGGAGGTTATTTGGACTTCCATTTCCAAACTTTATTGATCTCATTGAAGGACGGTCGTTCCAAAGTATCCGGAATAGGGCGAGATGTAACGACTACCGTATTAAAATTAAGGAAATACAAGTTCCATGCGTTGCACGATGATCTTTGCCAGATCCCAAACAGAAAATATTTCAAGATCAAATTAGAAGAAGCGTTCTACGATCGCCCTTCTTATAAGGGTCCCCGCTTAGCCGTCATATTCATCGATATAGATAGGTTCAAATATATCAACGACACCCTAGGCCACCTAATGGGGAACGAAGTAATCTCGTCCATAGGCAAGAGGTTGAAACAGACGTTCATAGATAACTCGAATGTTTTCTTTGGCAGATTGGGTGGAGACGAATTCGCATTCTTGGTCACGGACTTTCAGTCTATCGAATCAGTGACATCCCTCGTAGAAGATATGAAAGCTAAGCTGCAAGAGCCAATTCTCTTATCCGACGGGCATCGAGTGAACATTACAATAAGCATCGGGATCGCAATTAAAAACGAATTGTACGAGAATTCGAGTGAAATACTAAGGGACGCCGATATCGCACTCTATAGTGTCAAGGCGAGAGGAGGAAATGGATTCGATATATTCATCCCCCAGATGTACGTAAATATGAAGTCGGCATTCAATTTGGAAACCGATCTACGAAACGCCATTCATAATGAAAGTTTAACATTATATTTCCAACCTATCTATTCCTGGAAGCATAAACAGATAATCTGTTTCGAGTCCTTAATACGTTGGCACCATCAGAAATACGGAATGGTTTCTCCTGCAGAATTCATTTCCATTGCTGAAAAATCGGGACTGATCCTCGATATAGGTGATTTGGTATTCAGGCTAACCTGCCAACAACTGCAACGAATGCAGGACCGAGGAATAATGATACCGATCAGTATCAACGTTTCGCCCATTCAATTCTTTCGACAGGACCTCGCCGGACTAATTAGAAAATACTGCAAAGAGTATGGTGTGTCTTCAAAATTGATTCGCATCGAAATAACGGAAGGTTTGGATTTCAATAGCCTTCCCGAAAGTGTAAAAATAATGCAAGAGCTGCAGGAACTCGGAATTCAAATCTATATGGATGATTTTGGGACCGGCTATAGCTCTTTGAATTATCTATTAAACTTTCCGATCGATGCTTTAAAAATCGATCAGTCCTTCATTTCGCAGTATGGAATTGATCTCAAGGCGACAACCATAGTAAAGACAATCCTGCAACTCGGAAAATGCTTGGATATTCCGGTCATTGCCGAAGGACTAGAATCGAAAAAAGCGTATAGAGCTCTAAGAGAAATCGATTGCGAGTTTATGCAGGGATATCTATTAGGAAAGCCTCTTCCTGGTTCGGAAATCCTGAAGATCAAACCAAACCGTTTGAAGATTTGAATCCTCAATGAACAAGATATAAAACGCAACAGTCATAGAAGCGAAACTCCTCCCATCTCTCATGCAGCAAAGGGAGATTGTCAAGCCGTAGCGGCTTCCGTCATAAGGGGAAGGAGTATTTGAGCGGAGACCTTCTTAACCTTAATCTCTTTAGAGTGGTCTACTACTTCCCTCACCGCCAATTTCGCTCCTGTTTTTTCGGCCAAGTGATTTGCCAAATTAAGCCCGATCCCCAAACCAAAATCGAAGGAGAAAAATCTTTCATCGTAATTATGACTTCTACGTGAAAACAATTCTAGAGAAAATTGCTGCTCCGCAATTTCGCTATGATTTCCGAATACCTCCATCTCGTTCAGTATATCGATACAAAGAAAGCTGCTAAAATTATGGACTAGTACGTGGATTTTGGTATTCTTTGGAGAAAATTTCAAAGCGTTTACTAGCAATTCATGAATTACAAAATCAACAACCTCTTTGCTGGCAGAAACGTCTCGGAAAAAGTTCCGATTAGTGAATGCGATTCGATTATTTTTTATTAATGCGATTTTTGTTAATTTCTTAACCTGAACGGCTATTCTCTCCATAATGTCGTTTGCAGAAATTCTTTCAGGCTTCACATCGAGATGAAACAATTGCCTAATGCGATCCAACTTATCTATCCAATCCTTTAAGATCCCTTTGCTCTCGAGGATGGAATTCATAATATCGTTAGGGACTACGTAATCGGCTCCATCCTCTTTCATCATATATTCGGCCAAATCTATCTGGATCAGCATCGAACCTAATCCCAATCCTTGGGACATACTATGCGTAATATTGTTTAATACATTTTTTCCGAAAGAGAGTTGCTCCGTATTTCGATGATAATCTTTCCATAAGAGCCATTCAATCTCGCCTTTTAGACCGATTTGATCGGATTTCGCGACTTTGTACTGGCCTAATCTTTTGTCATAAAAGTCTAAGGCCTCTCGAACGCTTTCCACAAGCACTTCATCAAACTTAGATTTTTCAAAGTGTGCCCAAATCCAGCTTAAATAGTGAACTTTAGAAACTTCGGAAAGAATTATAAAAATGCTTCCCGGTGACACTCTTCTCAACCCTCTAAGCAGCTTTTCTGAATTAACATTTTGTAGATTTGCATCCAATATGATCAAACTAGGAGAATTCTTTACGCTATAATCCAAAGCTTCGGAGACTTTTGCCACACTGTGTACGTCAAATCCGTTTTCAGATAGGAGAGATTTAACACGAAGCAGGGTTTCAATGTCCTGATCCAAGTGCAGTATTCGCTCTTTGACTATTTCTCCATTAGGATCCTTCTCTTTCTGATCCGAATTTTCCCGGTTATGCAAAAGCATTTCCCCGATCAGTTCTTTAAATCTTTTCCTTTGTTCAGCCCCTCCAATAAAACTCAAAATTTCTAATCCAAGTTCCAGTAATCCGTCGGAATCCCTAGACCACCATTTCAACGAAGCTCTTACTGCAATGCCGACATTTTTCTGAAAGTTCAGATCGAGAAGGAACTCCTGTCCCTGAAACGGGAGTTCGTTAAGCGTATCATCTTGAATGCGAAGGCGAATTCCGGAAAAGGAAATATCGACCACTTTCGATTTGAGATCTATTTGCGAACTATTTAAGCTATGAATTTCATCGACGATACTGTTTGTAAGAGAGAGGAGTTCTTTCCCGTTCGCTTTATCCAGTGAAGAAGATTTTTCCGCTATTCTGATGAATCCTACCGGCACCTTATCTGAAGAGGATTCCGAGTATAAAACAGGACATATAATTTCCGATCTTATCCCTGTTTTTTCGTACATTCGCATAGCGGAGGATATATCTCCGCTTACTTCTTTTTCATAATTTATAAATAAATCATCTACCAAACGAAAACTCGTCTCTTTCGCAGCATCCTCTATTAGGAACATCTTCTTTGACGACCAAATTGCCTGGAACCTTGGATCCATTTCTTGCGGGAAGATATCCACTAAGGCAGCTTGAAATGGAGTATTCTTTAATAAGGAGCGAAATTTTTCCAAAACAAATCTTACAATTCTCGCCGGCGCGGAAATAAAATCGGTCGTTAAATTTGAGGAAACCGTCCTCAAATTACTCACATATACCTCCTCGTTAAATATTAGTATTCGATAAAATACTCTTCCTGTCCGATTCGTAGCATTCCCGCTCATCGTCACACCGAATCCGAGACTTGCCCAGCGCTTTCCGTCGAAAGCAAGAACCGCAGTTCGGAATAGATTTTCTTTTGATCCGGAGCAAGACCTTCCATGGGAATTTCAGCCACGAATACCTTACAATCTACTTGTTTAGCGAGACTTTGAATTAGATTTAGACCCATTCCCATTCCGAATTCTAATTTATAGAACCTTTCATCGAAAATATTATTCAACTTGAAAAAAGGTTCGAATAACCTGAATCCGAACTCTTCAGGAATACCGGTTATCCCTTCGGACACCGACAAAATATCGTTTATTACACGAAAAACCAAACGATCCTCGGTAACGAAAAAATAAGAAGTAATCGTACTATCCGCGGGTGAGAACTTTAAAGCATTCGCGAACAATTCTTGAAATGCGAATTCAAGGAAATTCATGTGAGCCAAAGCAGTAACATCGGGAATCTTTACATCGTATTGAATATTTTGCCCCTTTTCTGCAGCGACCTTCCCCAATTCGGAGACTATCTTTGAAACAAGTTCACCCATTTCGGATGACGGTATTATTTTTTTTTCGACCTTTAGATCGAAGAGATTCTTAAATCTATCTAAACTTTCATTCCTTTCTCTCAAACGGTTCTTATTCTCTAAAATGGACGCCATTAGATCCTTAGGTATTCGAACAACGTCTACTCCCTTCTTAAGAAAGATCTCCACCATCTCCAAGCGAGAAAGTAATGGTCCGATACCTAGTCCTTGAGCCAGAGTATTCGTAAGGTTATCTATAATATTCCTTCCGGGAAAATTTCCTTTAGCGGATTTAGAGGTTTCTTTCCAAACTAACCATTCCAATTCGGAAATAACTTCGCTGACATCCGTTTCAATTTCTGAATTAGAGTCGGAAAGCGATCTGCTTGAACTAAGTCTTCCTCGTAATTCCTTGCGGAGAATAGTTTCCATATGAGAGCGATCGAAAATATCCGGAATAATGGACTTTAGTTTCGCTTCTTTCTCTAAATACTCGCTCGGCAAAAACAGAATGACGATTGCTTGCGGACGTACTCTCCGGAAAGCCGCGACAAATTTTAAAAGATCATCAGTGGAATCAAAGTCCACATTCAAGATGATGCATTGAGGAGAGTAATTCAAACATTCGTCCAACCCTTCTGATGGAGAGTTCGAGAAAATAAGAGTGTACTCCGAAAGTTCCGAAAATATCTTTCTACCTGCAACTGAATCTGGAGAGACGAATAGGACTCTAGTCTCTATCGAACCTGGAAGTACAGATACCGGTTTGTCGGAAAGAATCGAACTCATTGGAGTACTTGCTTTATGATATCCAAGAATTGTGCCGGTCGAAAGGGTTTAACAATCCATCCGTTTGCACCGGCTTCCGCACCCTTTTGCTTCATATTGTCTTCAGATTCTGTCGTGAGCGTAAGGATCGGCACGTCAGTATTCCTTTTTCGCACCTCGCGGATAAATGCAATTCCATCCATCACAGGCATATTGATATCCGTGATTACTAGGTCAAAAGGGGATGCACCGAATTTTTCGATCCCATCTTTACCATCCGAAGCGAGCACAACTTCATATCCTCCGATCCCTAAAGTCTGCTGTACTAGACTTCTCATTGTCGCGGAATCATCCACTGCTAGTATCTTTACGTTGGCCATAAATTATGCTCCTTTAATAAATAATGTAAAGTTGGAAGGATTTAATTCGTAGAAACGGCATAAGCCGAACTCCCGAATAATAAAATTTCTTGAATATTCGGTTATAGACTCTGCCGACCCGAGAATTAAAAAACTATCTTGATTAAGGGCCTTTTCGATCTTGTTGAAGAGATTCTTTCTCTCCTGCAGATCGAAATAGTAAGAAACGTTCCTGCATAATATCAGATCGAAATTGCTCGGATAAGGATCTGAAATAAGATTATGTTGCTGGAATTCGATAACCGAACGAATTTCATCAGTCACCTGATAAATTCCCGTTGCTATCTGGTTAAAATACTTACTCAAATGCATTTCTGAAAGTCCCCTACCCACCTCGAATGCAGAGTAGATTCCCGACTTCGCCTTCTCTATCGTCTCCTTGGCTATGTCCGTAGCAAGAATCCGAATATTCCCAAATAGATGCGGATATCTCTCATGAATGGCAATGGCTATCGAATAAGGCTCCTGTCCGCTAGAGCAAGCGGCGGACCAAATACGGATTGAGGGAATTTTCCCCTGTTTCCTTTCCATTATTTCAGGGATTATGCGCTCTAAAATAGCGCCAAAAATACTTTCATCCCGAAAGAAACGAGTTTCATGGGTTGTGATCCGATCTATAACTTTTTCTTTAAATTCCTCATCCAAACCTTTTTTAAACTTCGCGGATAACTCTTTAAAGTCGGTTAAATTATAATCAGACATTATATCGGATAATCTACTTTCTAAAAGATATGTCTTCTCCTCGGTTAGGGATATACCTGTAACCAGCTTAATCGTTTCCATTAGTTCGGCGGTAGATTCGTCCATCTCTATAAAACTTTTTGCAATAGATATACGATCTTTTCTGCAATCCTTTCCACATTCAAGATCTCATCTATAAGGCCGTCTTGCACAGGTCTACTCGGCATTCCAAAAACAGTACAGGACTCTTTATTTTGTGCAATTAGGTAGGACCCATTTTTCTTTAATTCTTTCATTCCTAAATATCCGTCTTCTCCCATGCCAGTCATGATCACCGCCACAGTTTCCTTCGGAAAATTCTCCGCTAAAGATTTGAATAGAATATTCACGGCAGGTTTACATAACTCTTCCTCCGGGCCGTTAAACACTCGCGCGGCTGGGCCATTCGCAGAGTTTACAATCTCTAATTGCTTTCCTCCCGGTGCGATGTACGCCATCCCTTTCTGTAAGATCTCTCCGTCCTCTGTCTCTTTGATCCGAATGTTCGCCGCTTGCGAAAGACTTTCGGCGAGATAGTTCGTAAACAAAGGAGGCATATGTTGCGCGATTACTATCGTTCCGTCTATGTCTGCCGGAATTTTTTTAAACAGTTCTCGTAATGCGATCGGTCCACCGGTCGATATTCCGATCGCGCAAATATTATATGTCTTCCCATGTTTATGTAAGATTGGCAATTCAACAGGCAACCTGCTTTCAAATTTAGTTTCATGATAGCTCTTTTGAGAGTGAAGCGCCTTTATTTTGGACACTAAGGACTCTAAGGTATCGGAGATCGCTCCATCTAATTTGCCGTCCGGCTTAGACACGAAATCTATAGCTCCTTTATCCAACGCTTTTAGGGTAACTTTTGCTCCTTCCTGTGTTAATGAGCTCAACATAATCACTTGTGTATCCGGAAATTTTCCTTTGATCTCTTCCAAAGTTTGAATTCCATCCATCTGGGGCATTTCCACATCCAAAATCACGAAATCGGGTCTAAGTTGCGCTATTTTAGGAAGCGCAAATTTTCCGTCGATTGCCGTTCCTAAAAATTCGATCTCATCATCTTGCGCAAAAGCATTGCGCAAGAGATTTCGGTAGACCAATGAATCATCCACCACGAAGACCGAAGCTTTGCGCGCCATTTTTCTTTTTTCTGTAGGGATCTGCATTAGAATGTCTTTATTTAGTCGTATTAGATATCTTAAATTGATTGACTAACATGGTCATTCCGGCTGCCAGATCCTGCAAAGATTGTGAAAGCTTCGAAACACTACTTGAATCCTTAGCTCCATCAAGGGAAGCCGTCGATATCCCGTTAATGTTTTTAGTAACATCGTTAGAAGTGAGAGAAGTTTGACTTACGTTAGCCGCTATTTCTTTCGTAGTTATTGATTGTTCCTCTACAGCAGATGCGATGCTTCCGCTTATTTCATTCACTTCGGCGATCACACTTGTAATCTTTCCGATAGACTCGATGACTTTCTCTGTACTCTTTTGGATTGCCGAAATCTTACTTTTGATCTCTTCCGAGGATTCAGCCGATTGGCGAGCGAGTTCTTTGACCTCGGAAGCCACAACTGCAAATCCCTTTCCAGCTTCCCCTGCACCGGCAGCTTCTATCGCAGCATTTAATGCAAGCAATTTCGTTTGTGCCGCTATGTTGGAAATGCTTTCGATGACGTTTCCAATCTCATTCGCATTCTCGCCCAGTTCGGTCACAACGCGACTTGTTTCAATTGCAGTTGAATTTGCCTCTCTTGCTATCTTTGCAGAATCCGCCGCCTTTTTAGCGACTTCTCCAACGGAGACCGACATCTCTTCTATCGAACTCGATACCACATTCAAATTCTGATTCATTTGAGTTGCTGCGGCTGCGATAGTTTGGGACTGTTGGGACATTTCTTCTATTCCCGACGATAAGTTTAAGCTCGCTCCCGATAAATCCTGAGAAGAGGAGAGAAGGATATCACCGTTTTCCTTTAATCGTGATATTAAAGCAGCAGTATTGATCAACATATTGAGCGTGGCTTTGCCCAGTTCACCTACTTCGTCGTTGCGATTGTGGGCGATATTTACCGAAAGATCTCCAGTAGCTATTTTATTGATCAAATTAGTAGTCTCTCGCAGCGGTCTCAAAATGTAGGAAATAAAATAGAGTCCTATCCCAATTTGAATTGCAGCAAAAGTTGCGGCGATTCCGATCGAAATGATGGAGTCTAACTTCAGAATTTCCGAAGCTAAAAGAAACCCGAGGCCTAATACGGTGAAAAGGATGAAAGAAAGGAACTTAGCTCTAATCGAAATCTTTTTCTTATTCGTCGGCTCCAGAGTCCTTTTTCCGGAAATAATGTCCTTGTATAGACTTGAAGCATTTTCGATGTGTTGACGAGAAGGGACTCTTCTTACCGACATAAAGCCGACGATACTTCCATTCTCTACTTTAGGTGCAACATTTGCATCAACCCAATAGTAATCGCCGTTATTTGAGCGATTTTTAACAATCCCCCTCCATGGCTGACCGCTTTGGATGGTTTCCCAAAAGTCCTTAAATACGCTTCTGGGAATATCAGGGTGCCGAACGATATTATGCGGCTTCCCTATGATCTCATCCTGAGTAAGGCCGGCAATTTCCAGAAACTCTTTGTTAGCGTAAGTTACCTTGCCCTTTAAATCAGTCATCGAGACAAGAGTAGTGCCGTCTCGCATTACTCTTTCCTGATCCGTCAGCACGACAGACATTTGCTTTTTTTCGCTTTCCTTATCTTTTGCCTGAAAAATCAAACCAAACATATATTCTCCTTACTCATCTTCGAGACGAAGTAATTCTTCCCTGCTCAAAATTATCATAGTTCTATTCTTTAAGATCGTTACCGATTGTACAAACTTACTTTCCTTCTCGTTCATATGTGGCGGACATCCTTCCAGATCTCGATCGGCCACATCGACAATATCAGCTACGGAATCCGACAATATTGCAAAAGATTCCTTTTTCCCTTTTAAACGAATAAGCGAATATTTTCCATCTTCAGAACTTTCCTTATCTTTCCCAAACAAAGAACGAAGATTGAGAATAGTTACCAAATCTCCTCTTAGATTCACTATCCCTTCAATATGCTCCGGTGCATGAGGTATTTTTAATATTCTTTTATTCTGATCGACTTCCCTACATCCATCCAAGGGGATCCCGTAAACATCCGAACCGATATTAAAGCATAGATATTGCCTGATATTTTCCGATTCCCCCATAAAGTTTCACTCCGAATGGAAATCGTTTCGGATGAGATCTTTGCTTATCTTATCCAAAACAATTAAAGGATCGATAACTATGACAGTTTGTCCCAAAACGATTCCACTTCCAATTATCCCGGAAGCTTGGTCATCGTTCTTAGTCAAGGCATCAATTTCATTGACCACATTATGGATTTCTTGGACGAGAATTCCTTTCTTACCTTTATTCGTTTGAATAAGGACCATCGTATTTTCTGGGATCCCGTTATTTTTTTGGAAACGGAAATAGCGATCCAATCGGCAAAGCTCGATAACTTCTCCCCGATATTGCATAATCTCGCGATCCATCATTCTTTCGATTTTATTTAAATCGACCTGTTCAATGCGAATTACCGATTTTGAATGTAATCCGAAAAGATTGCCACCGCAAGAGAAGAGTAAATAATGAACTTGATTGTCTTGCTTTTGTCGTCCATTAGATCGAAGTTCTTCCTTAGTGTTCGCTTGCAGTTTTAGGAGTTTACTAATGCCGGAAATATCCAAGATGAGCGCAACGTTTCCGTCTCCTAAGATTGCCGCCCCAGTATATAGATTTAATTTTGCCAAGTCTTTTGAAAGAGGCTTAACTACTATCTCTTCCGGATTTTCGATTTCTTCTGCTAAGAATCCGTATTTATGCTTTTCGGTATGAACGACGACGACATACTTATTCTCCCGCCCTCCTTTCGAAAGTCCCAACTCCAATCCTAAATCGATCAAGGGGAGAAGGTGTCCCCGCAACTGGTATACTTCCTTTTTTTCCACGAATGATATCAACTTCCTGTCCAATAAGATCATTTCAGAGATATTTTGCTGCGGGATCGCGAATAGCATCCCGGAGATTCGGACCATTTGACAATTGATGATCGAAAGAGTTTGAGGCAAGGTTGCAATTACGCAGGCGCCCAGTCCTTGTTGAGAGCTAATCGAAACCGTTCCACCTGCCTTTTGAAAATTCATTTTCACCACATCCATTCCGACTCCTCGGCCGGATGTCTCGGAAACAGACTGGGCAGTACTAAACCCGGGAGCAAAGATCAGTTCAGATAATTCCTCCGGGGACTTCTTTTCTGCTTCTGCATCACTGAAGAATCCTTTCTCTACTGCCTTGGTCCGAATCTTTTCATAATTTAATCCTCTTCCGTCATCCTCAACTTTAAGGATCACGTTTCCCCCGCGCAAATAAGCGGACAGAAATACCTTTCCTTTTCTAAATTTACCGGCAGCAATCCTTTCTTCAGGGGATTCAATCCCGTGATCGACAGAATTTCGTATCATATGTGTGATAGGATCGGATATGGAATCTATTATATTTTTATCAAGTTCGACTTCTCCCCCTTCGAGGATCAATTCGACTTCTTTTCCCGTTGTCTTCTCCAAATCATGTATCAATCTTGGAATTTTCTTATAAAGGATCTCCAATTTCTGCAAGCGAGTCCGCATAACGCTCTCTTGAGAAGACGTGATTAGCTGGCTGAGATTCCGAACGATCGAGAGCAAAGACGGATCGTCATATGACTCGATCTTCTGGACGAGTTGATTTCTGACGATGATCGTTTCCCCTGCAAGATTTATCATATGATCCAATAGCTGCAACGGGATCTTTAAATACGATTCCGCGGCTATGTCTTTAGTCCTTGATTTCGAGTCCGATGATTGACGAGCAGGAGACATCTGCTCCGATGATTCTCCTTTCGGAACTAACGAAGGTTTTACATAATTTTCAGTAGGGGTAAATATCGTCGATGCTGACAGCAACGAGACAGGAGATTGCTTTGCCAAACTCTCCTTGTCTCCAGAATACATAATAATTGCATAATGAACATTTTTATGGACTCCGTTAGAAGCAGAATGCCCGTTTCCTCCGTTCAAAAAATGACCATGACTCAAGATTTCGGCAAAGCTGGAAAATCCATTCATTAACTCGGAACAATCGGCATCTTTCTCCTGTTCTAAGAATTTGACTAAGAAGAGAAAGCAATGCTCGTGATCCGCTTTCTTCAAGTAACTTTTCGGTATCAGCATCTTCCCGTCTTTCACTTCGACTTTTCCGTTCTCTATCGAAGGAGCCGATTTCTTCTTAGGTAGAAAGTATAATCCGAATGAAGGCTTCTCTTCTTTCTCCGACCGCGCTTCCGGATCCTTAAGGAATATCTCGATCTGGGAAATCAGATCTTTTATATCCGATTCGTTCGTATTACCTCCGTTCTCATTCAAATCCTTTAGCGCATCTAAACATCTCAGAAAGAGAGAAATTTCCTCCGAAGTAGGCTTCACTTCCGACTTTCTCTTAAGATTTAAAAGGTTTTCGAATGAATGAGTAAGACTTGTTATTAAGGGCAAATCGAAAATGGCGGAATTACCCTTAATCGTATGAATTGCACGAAACAGAGTATTGACATGATCAGGATGATATTCCTTCTCTAAGTCCAGGATTGATTCCTCGGCTATATCTAAAAGCTCTCTCGTTTCTACGAGGTAGTCCTTTAATAGGTTTTCGTAATCGACTTCCATTATCACAGTTCCCGAAAAAAACTCTCAGCCAAGACCTGAGCAACACAACTCGGTCTCATTATATCGAAAAAGACGAAATCAAGTTAGACATTATAATTTGATTTTAGTCAATTATTTTCGATTTTATATACAAAACCTTCATCTTTCTCTTTATTATGACTAAAGGTTCGCAAAATGACATCAATTAATTGGGACATAACGTTAATAGTTGTTTTCGATTCGATCTCTCCTTAAGTCAATTTTGCTTTGTCACAATTACCGGGAGAAAGAATTCCGCCATCACGCACGGCTCAATAAAGTCGGAGGTGTGATCGGATACATTATGTATGTTGAAAACTCCCCCATGTTTATTCACGATGAGTTCAACTGCCGTTAAGCCCAATCCCATTCCATATTCTTCGAGATCGGAAAACTCCTCTACAGGGGGAAGCAACCGATAGAAAGGACGAGTCACTAAAAGCTCTTTCTGTTCCTCGTCCGCAAGCGGCTGGTGGGAAACCACTGCATTCTTGACGGAAATACACAGATAGCCATCTATCCTGCCGAAATACACATCAAGGTTGGTTCCTTTTTTAGAATATTTTAAAGCGTTTAAAAGGATCTCATCGAATGCGACTTGGATCCATTCTCTATTAATTTTAACGGACTCCGAAGTTTTCGAAGTGGATAATCGCATCTTTAATCCTTTCTTTTCTAAATACGGAAGAATGAACTGTGACTTCTCACTCAAAAAGTCTATGAGTGCCGTACTCCGTATTATCTCCATTTTGGGATCTTCTCCCGCTAATGAGAGGATTTTGGACAGTCCACCTAGTTGCTTTCTAAGGATTTCCTGATTCGAATAGAGAAGATCCAATATCTCGTTACTTACCAGAGCTCCGTTTTCAGTTTTCCTATACCCCATTTTCAAAAGATCTAATAAAGAAAGAATGGTACCGATACCTGAACCTTGGGAAAAAGACGTGTTAAGGGACTTAATGGTGGTTAGGGCGAGGGAATTTTGATCTGACTTCCTTATAGATTCCTTATATGTTAGCCAATCCAATTGTCTTTTTAGTACATCACGATTTTCTTGCTCCACATTCGCTTGGAAATTTCGCAAACTGTTATATCGAAAAGCCAGGCCTATCACCCGTTCGAAAGATTCTCGGTCAACAGGTTTGATCAGATATTCGAAAACCCCTAGTTTCATCACTTCTATAATTCGATCCGGCTCTTCCAAGGAGGACTGGACGATGATGATAGCATTCGGATCTTCCAGCTTTAAATTTTGTATAAAGGTAGAGCCGTCTTGTTCGGGCATAAGAAGGTCGACTAGAAAAACAGAATAAGGGTTTTTAGCGGAAAGGACTTTCGCCATACCCTCCTTTCCGTTCGATACGATATCGAAATCCAAATCCATTTTTCTACAGTAATTTTCGTAAAGTAGTTTGATTTCGGACGAATCTTCCAAAATCAATATTCTGCCGGCTTGCGAATGCGTAGGAGAAGAATGCGCTGCTAGGTTCTTATTTAATTCTGTATGCATAAGCCTGCCTTCTGTAAGCAAATCGCCGCAAACGAGCGTCATGTGCTTTTAAAAGTATTATTGAACATAGGTGCCCCAACAACTAACTCCGAATTGAATATTACATCCCTGAAGAAGGCCCGACCCCCCTCAAACAAGCCGCATAACGGTAAAAAGGCAAAGGCAGTTGTCGAAGAACGTAATTACATAAACCTATTTTGAGCAACATTCAAGCAATATATTGACAAATCTTAGCCTTCAAGCAAAGACACTTTAAATCTAACAAATAGAATATTTCAAACTTTTTAGAACGGACCTACATTTCCATCTTAGGAAAGTTGTTGAGGTCACTTAGGTTTTTCGTCAGAAATTATAGAAATGGCGGTTAACGGACTTTAGGAATTATGGGCAGCCGAGAAACTCATGGTAGGGATTACGAGACTTTATCCAATCACTCCGTAATCTCCAAAATAATCGAATCCTTCTTATATCAAGAGAATGTGGGAATAAAAGGAGGATTACAAGAGGATCAAGGTATAGTAACGAAGATATTCGGCGACTCTGGAATCATTTCCGTTGCTTTTTCGAATAATCTCAATCCTGTTTTGAACGAGAGAATATTCCTCCAAAAGACTCTCAAAAGGCATATCGAATTAAACTGCAAAGTATTGACTCATGTCAAGAATAGCGAATACACGCTGCAAGTCGAATCGATCCATATTGCAAAGGCCAACAGAAGAGAAGAGAGGATCCGCATTAAAAATGATTCCGTATTTGCGACAAATATAGTATATCACCCGAAAAGATTCGAGATAGAAAGACATATGTCTCCCAACATCATTAGGGAGATACTCGAAACGTTCAATAAGGACTTAATGCATCCCAAATTCGGTGAAATAAAAGTTGGACTATTCGAACGGGGACAAGATGTCAAATTCGAAATAGTCAGAAAAACAAAGAAGATCTTTTATATACCGAATGCAAGCAAGGCCAGTTCGTACACGGAAAGCCTACCTCAATTCGTGAATTACATTACGTATTTCGGGAAGAATATCCTTTCAGCAATTCGAAAGTACAAGAACGAATTCATTACTTCCGAACTTATACTTCCGATCCTTTACGATAAAAATGATAAGGATTCTATCCCGAGAGCTTATTTGTGGGTCCGAAGCAAAGTAGAGCCAATTCTTTCGGAAGATCTACCGGGACTTTTTTCACTCGCGGAAAAGATCATCGCAAAAATTGAAAGCTCGGATTCCATTAAAGCAACTAATCGATTCGACATTTTGGATATTTCCGAGTCTGGAATAAGAATAAAGATAAATCAGAAAAACATTATATACAATGTCTACCCGAGTGATTCCCTTAAATTCGACCTCGTGTTCAAAGGAAAACCTCCAATTCATATGAACGCGAAAATTCGCTGGCGCACCATGGATAAAAAAGGAAGATTGTATCTAGGATTAAAATTCGAACAAGACAAAGATCTATTACCCGGCCTCAGAAAGTTCGAATATAACCTTCAGGCCCTAAGAAACAAAATGCGAAACGAATACAGCGAAGCCCTTACCTTCGCGAAAATATATCGAAGCCTTAACCAGAAAAAGAAAAAGGCAGTAACCCCAAAAAGAGACTTTCTGTAGATATCGCAAAGAAGGTCTCTTATGGATGGGGATCTGAGAGTAGAGCTTTTCACATCAAGGCATCCGCAGATTGACGAGAGCATTCTTATAGTTATACCTAAGAAAGTAATTCATATCTTAAAGAGTTTCGGAAAACCATAAAACAGTCGGTTCAACAGTGTTCGAAATCCTTTTTTCACATTCTTCCCGAACGAATGTCTCTTCTACTCTGGTAACGATTCCTCCTTATAATTATGAACAGAAATATTATAATTCCTTCTCCAATAAATTAAAATAATGCTTAAGTTTATACGAATATCGCATTGGATCCGTTGAGAGAGATTTAAATTCTCTTTTTATCAATCCGATCAATAAAGTTTTTTTAGATTCACCAAAGAAGCTATTCTTATTACATTCATACTTAATACTATACAGGAGAGAAGAATTCGGAAAATCTTTGATAGCTTTGTCCAATTCGGATTGGTCGCAGTTCAACTTCCCCGTTTTATGGAAGAAAAAATCATACGCAAACATTTCGTCTTTGAATTCTTTCCAGCCGAGTAAGGCAGTTTCCGGATCAACAACACCTTTTGCCGCCAATTGCATATGAGCATATATATTTAGCATTCGTTCGTCCTTAAGAGTTTTAGCTAAGGCAAGGACTTCATTTCCTCTTTTATTATAAAAATCGGCGGCATCAACGAGTTTATTCTGTATGCATATTTCAAGCAGATGAGAAGCGATACTTCCATTTTCAGGAATTTTTCCGTTTTCTATAATTAAGTTGTTTTTCTTTAAAGTAGTTTTTATTAAATTTCGATCCTGAGATGCCTTAATTTTTTGGAAAGCGATCGATATTCTTACTGCTTCGTTATTATTTCCGAACTTTTTGATGGCGTAGTCAATATCACTTTGCATTACCTTCATTTTTGTATGAAAATTCCACCAATCGGTATCCCACTTCGCGTCAAGAGCAATTAATTCATATAATGCTTCCTTCTGTCCGTCTCTTAGTTTTGAAAGATACAAATTTCTCTTAAGATAAGTATTTACTCCATAAATTGTATAAATCGCGAAATCAATATTCGCATGGTGACGAGCATGATCCGCTCGATGCCAATAATAAACAGCAGCTTTCGGATCGTCGAGATTGATATAACAATCAGCTAACCAAACATAAATATCATTGTATTTAGGAAATGCTGCCGCAAACTTTTTGTAATATTCGACGGCTCTTGCAAATTCCTGTTTTCGATGTAGATCGATCGCATATTCCATAACAAAATTCTGATCATTCGGCCTTTTTTTAAGCGCTGCTTCATGATACTGAAATGCCAAATCCAATTTGAATGGAAGCAAAAGATTTCCCAATACAAACTGATGAAATTCGTTTTCAGGTTGAATTCGTTTATCTTTGATCAGTTTATCCACTGCAAAATCTAGTCCAAGCTGACCTTCCAGATTACTATTAAATTCGGACGAAGCGCCTTCAACTTCGTGCAATGCTTTTTGAATTGATGTTTGGTTGTTTTCGAGTTTTTGAGCGTGTATATGCGTCCACGTACAAGGAAAAAGAATGATAAAAAGTAAAAGAGTTTTTTTCATCTCGCCATCCCATTTTATAATTTTTGTTTTCAAAAGGTGCTTTTACTGACTAGGTGGGTATTCCAATAATGAGTGCCTAAAAGAATAACTCTTAATCAACAAAGAACATTACATATTTTCACAACGGAAAGTTAAGTTCGAAGTACATTTTTCCATTTTACGACAAATTCTTAAAAGTTTCTTTGGAATACTAATTGAAAGAGACCTATAAGAATTCAAAAGGATAAAAAGAGCTGCTCATCCGCCCACGAACTAAAGCAACATTTAGAAACTCCAGGCGCTGGAATTCTGTCCGCGGTACAATTCAGCGCATAACGTATACAAGTAAAACTCAGGTAGGAGATTTCGGGCATGAGCAGCAGATGCGGCATTGGCGCCGCTTGTCTTAATGCATGCAGTCGCTCTAACAGCAGGATCCTTTTACGTTCTTATTACGCAATTAATGGCAACGGCTGAGGGCGTAAGAGTTATATTCGTTGAGCACCCGCTGGAGTCGCAACTATCTTAGGAATTGCTGTGGGTCATCTTAGGCGCTGCGTTTATTTGCTAGGTTAGTTACAATATCCGCGAGAATTCACATCTTTATAACCTTAATGAGTACTTCTTTTGCTGCATTAGGTTATGTCGGCGAGTTTTTCATTATATAAAATACCAACATGGGCGTTCGGATATATCCTTTAAGAACCCCTAATTCGATATCCGAAAGTAGTAACAGCAACAAACGCCTGAACAAACGTAAATTTTCAAGGAACCAGCAACGGAAAATTCGTTTGGCCTTACAATCATTCATATCCTTTAAGGCTAAGCCTTAAAACTTATAAGCAATCCATTTTTACGGTACTCGGATAAAGGTAATTGCGTGCCGTAAATTTCCTGAGCAAATCATTTCCTAAAAATTGTTGGAACGGATATACAGGAAGAAATAAAAGAGCGTAAGGACTTATGAACCGCAAAAAACAGAATATAATCACCAGGGTAATTATCTTAATACTTTCTTTAGGAAGTATCACCGGAGGGAGTTATCTCGCCTATCGTCAGTCGGTCGGAACTCCCGGAACCGCAAAAGTCACAAGTTGTAAAAAAATCAGAAGGGCGGAAACCTGTAACGGATTCTGGACTTATCAAGGAAAGATCCAAATGGGTGAGGTGGAAAATACCAATTCCGACGATATCGGAAATAACGTGGATGTTCGGATCACAGAAAGTTATGCGATTAAACCTTCCTTGAGATTGCCGATCGTGCTCTATTCCATAGCAATCATTGCCCTCTTTCTAGGCTGGCGTTGGTGGAAGACCGAGGCAATCAGATAGTAAATTCAATATTTATAATCTTACAGAATAACAATATTAAAGTAAAGTGGAAACGGCGTTGAGCAATAGGAGACCGAGAACTCTGTGCCGCTTTATATGCGATATACAAAGCAACGCCACCTTCCTTCATTGGAACAATCTTCCTTGCCATAAATTATTATGGCAAACTTGTTTTGATGGCGCTTAGACTACCCTATAAATTCTATTGAAAATTAACCTCGCATTCAGAAATATTTGGAAATGAGATGAAAAGAATTTATATTTTGCTTCTCCTAATCACAGCAAGCTGTGTAAGCTCGGGCAATCCTGAATATTTTTCTAATGGAAACTTAATCGAATCCACCATTCATTGTCGCTTGCCCTTCAAGGCATTTGAGACAAAGTTCTTAAGCAAAAGTTCTAATCCAAATAGCTCAAGTGAAGGAAGGCTCACATTTCAAGATCCGTTCAATACATTGCAATTAAGGTCTTTCATTAATACCGCATTAGATAGATTTCCCCAAAATACTACAATTGCTTCAAATGCAATGATCGAATATACGGAAATAACAGAGCCTGCAGGCATTTCAAATATCATCTTTGATATTACATTAGGATTAATCCCATTCCGCACCGAAAGATCGTCGATGATCAAATTAATGATTGTTAATGCCGGCAAGGTAACTTTTCTACGTGAAGTAAAGGCTAATTGGACAGTACACTTGTGGGTATTAGGAGGTATACTCGGGCTTCCTCTTCTTGAAAAAAGCATTGAGAATCGACAAAAGGAAATAATAGAAAGATTATTGCCTATACTGATCGACAAAGCAAACGAAAGGTTCAACAAAGACTGTCTATGACATCAAGCCTATCATCGTCTTCTCAAAGTAAATGATTATAGATTATTCAGCGAGAAGAAATAGCGTCTAACGCAATACTTCGAATAAGCGGCCTAGCATACCGTCTTGGGTTTGAACGGTTTTCTGGTTCGCTTCGTAAGAACGGTTCACCTCGATCATTTCCACCATCTCGGTCACTACGCTAACATTAGAAGCTTCTAAATAACCTTGGAGCAGGTTCGGCTCTTCGTCAGCAAGAAGAGGTCGAGCCTCTCCAGACTCAGGTGTCTCGTTATAGAAGGAATCTCCTTCCTTGTCCAAATGTCTGGGTTGATCCACTGTGCGAAGTTTGATCTTATCTAAAAGTACCGGAGTCTCAAAACGGTTCTTGTCCGTTCCTGTGGAATTTCTGGGATCGTTACCGATCTCTCCGTTGATCCAGATCTCTCCATTCTCACGGATCAAAAAATTTCCCCGAGCTACTTTGATCGGCCCATTCTCTCCCATGAGAGGGAATCCTTGCGGTGTTACCAAGTATCCATTCGTATCTAATACGAACGCTCCGGAGCGGGAAAGCCTCTCTCCTCTATTGGTAAGAACACTAAAGAATGCGGGATGCTCCGAACCTGGACGATCCTGCAACATCAGATCGAAAGGATTGTCCGTCTTCTTCACGGCACCTTGTTCGAATCTGGTATAGATCTCATTGACCTCTCCACCTAATCCTAGTTTGCCGATAACGGGTGCGGTATCGAAGGAACCCATCGGCACCTTCCCCACTCCATCCTCATTATATCTATGTAATAGCATTTCGGGAAAGGTCTTGAAGACAGTGGTGTCTCTCTTGTACGCAGTCTTGTCTACGTTCGCAAGATTATTCGAGATCACATCCATTCTAGTCTGTTGGATGATCATTCCATTGGATCCGGTATAGAGTCCTCTTAGCATGTCCTTCTCCCTATGCATCTAGGATCGGACCGTTTCGCGAATCGCCTTACGTTTTTGAGGACATAAACCGCAAAATTTGTCTCATTCCTAAAAAACTTTTGACAGTCTTGTTCGCAGAAGGCTATCTATCCGAGGAATGAAAAAGAAGCAGAAGAAAGGTTACTTTCTCTCCTTAGGAGCGGGCAAGAACCAATTGCCCCTGATCTCTGCAGCTCGGTCCTTGGGCTTAGATGTTGCTTCCGTGGACAAGGACGACAAGGCTCCCGGCTTCGCTCTTTCCAGTCTTAGGATCATCGAGTCTACTCATGAATATCGCAGGATACTCAGGGCCGTAGCGGAGAATCCCCTTCCTACTCCGATCTTAGGTGTGGGAACTAGGTCTTTTGGAAAGGCCACATTTAGCGCTGCCTATCTCGCGGAGAAGTTAAAGCTGAGATATGCAAGCACCGACGCAGTCATTCGCTTTTCGGATAAGAAGGTCCTAAAGGAAACCTTGGAGCCTAAAGGGATCCGGGTCCCCAAAGAGATCCCACTCACCGAGATCAAGGCAAAGTCCAAATCCTTCCCCTATCCATGGATCGCAAAACCAAGCCAAGGCTCCGGCAAAACTGGCGTCCAACTCATCGAATCCGATTCGGATCTAAAACATATTTCTAATATTTCCGCCGCGAAGAAGGGAACAAAATCCAAGGTTGCAGGCAAGTCCAAGCCCGAGGAAACATGGATCTTAGAGGAATATATTAGCGGTTTAGAATGTACCGTTCTAGGTCTGATCGACTCGCACGATTTTCATTTGGTCAGTCTTTCCTTGAAGGAAACCAGTAGCTTCCCTCCCTTTTTAGAAGCGGCTCACAGACTTCCCTTCCCTCTCACAGAATTAGAGGGAGAGATCAAGATGCAATGCAGAGCGATCACAAAAGCTACCGGTCTCAAGAACTGTCCTTTCGTTGCCGAGTTCCGTTTGGATCGGAACGGAGAACCGGTCTTGATAGAAGCTGCCCCCGAAGTAGGCGGCGAATACCTGGCGGACGTTCTTGTTCCCGGATATTCCGGATATGACTATTTCTCGAATCTTGTGCATTTACTCATCGGAGAAGAAATAGAACCTCCTCCGAGTACTTTAGAAATTTCTAAAAAACTAAAGTCCCAGGTGAGGTTCGACGTTCCCCCGAGAGGGATCTCGGTTTTAAAGCACTGGGACGATTTTCCTACGTACTCTGCTGAGACAATCCTGTTCCAACAAAATCTAAAAGAGCCCGGTGCAAAGCTGGATACTTCTCTTGGAAATGAAACGAGAACCAGAGTGCTTTGTATTAAAACCAAATCCTCTAATTCGGAGGAAGAATGGAACGGTTCCGTTCAAAACAGAATGAAGGCGGAGTACGATGTCCGCTGAGCATCCTTCCAAAGAAGCCTGGGAAACTCATTATACAAGATCCAAATCCAAGCTTTCTTATCCGGATGAGAACTTGGTTCGGATGCTGTCTAAAATACAGCCGATGAGCCCCTCTCCCAAAGCATTGGATTTCGGTTCTGGCTCCGGAAGACATTGTGTTTTGCTAAAGGACTTCGGTTACGAAGTAAGCGCTTGCGACTATAGCGAGAATTCTGTACATTCCATAAAAGAATCCTATCCTTGGGCCAAGGTCTCTCTCCTTCAATCCCCTCCTTATCCTTTTTCGGATGAGGAATTCGATCTGATCGTTAGCTGGGGAGTCTTGCATTATAATTCTCCCGATCTCGCCAAATCTATATTAAACGAAAAACATAGGATTCTAAAAAAGGACGGTTATTTGGCGGCCTCCGTTCGAGCCGTAGGTGATACCCATTTAAAGGCAGAGCAAGGAAAGATCGGGGCCTCGGACCTAAAGGGCGGAGCCACCTGGTTCTACTCCCAAAATGATATTCAAGATTTATTAAGTAATTTCTCTTCCTTCGAGATGGGCTATACGGAAAGAACTCCTCTAGGAAAATTAGAGGAGAGGATTTGCCATTGGATCTTTCTCGCTCGGAAATAATCTACAAAGAATGTCCTCTCGAAGGGAATTGCGACTGGGTCCCTCTTTACGAATCCTCTTTCGGTGATTTTCACCTTCCCATCCAAGTCTGCAAGACCTGCGGTCTTCAGGCACAATTTCCGAGACCGGAACCGGAGTCCTTATACACAGAAGAATATTATACAGGAAAAGAAGGATTTACCTACAGAGACGAAAGAGAGACCGAGAAATTCGACCGTTATGTTTGGTTTGCAAGGCTGAAGAATATTTCTAAGTTCAAGTCTTCGGGAAACTTCTTGGATATCGGTTGTTCCTTCGGTGGCTTTCTCCAATGTGCTAAAGAGAAAGGATTCGTTCCCTTCGGTGTGGAGATCTCTCCCTACTCCGCAAAGATCGCGAAAGAAAGAGGCTTCACAGTTTGGGAAGGCCAGTTCTTGGATGCGGATCTGCCCGAGAATTTCTTCGATGTGATCACCCTGATCGAGGTGATCGAGCATTTGGAAAACCCGAAACTGGTCTTCGACAAACTCTCTCGGATCTTAAGGCCGGGAGGACTTCTTCTAATACAGACCGCAAACTTCGAGGGCTGGCAGGCAATCGAAGCAGGAAGCAAGTATCACTATTATTTGCCGGGTCATGTATATTATTATTCTGAAAAAAACCTTCGGAAAATTCTTGCCAATCGAAGCTTTCGAAGGCAAATTACCTACCTCGGAGTGGACTTCCCTCTTTCTGCGAAACTCTTAAAGTCTCGAGGAAGCTTCGTTAGTTGGAAGGATTACTGGAAGTGGTTTAGGATCGCCTTATATCACTGGAAAAGTAAGTTCTCTAAGCAGGGTCGCCCTCTCACTTCTTCCATGGTGCATTACGCGATCAAGAAATGAATCCTCATCCAAATACAAAATACAGCAGATTCTTCGATTATATCCCGGATGCGGGCATTGGACGAAAATTGAATTTTACCATCCGGGTTTTGGCTGCCTCCGCCTATCGTTTCATTAAGGACGAGTGTCTCATCAAGGCATCCGGGATCTCTTATACTACCATCGTTTCCCTGATCCCCATGCTAGTAGTGGCTCTATCCCTTCTTACGATCACTTCGGGACTAGACAATCGTAAGGAAGAAATATTCGATAAAATTAATGTGTTTTTTCTTAAGAGCAATATCAATCTGGATATCAATCCGTATCTGGATACTCTGGGAGAATTAATAGATGCTGCGAGACAGATAGGTGCCATCGGTTTCGTTCTGCTCGTCTTTTCCGCTACCACAGTTCTTAGATCCTTGGAGAATTCCTTCAATTCCATCTGGAGGATCGAAGAGAACCGATCCCTAATACAAGAATTCGTATTTTACTTTTTCGTACTTTCCATAGGTCCCCTTCTTCTTGTGATCGGGGACAATCTGGCCCAGAAGGTCACCGATGTATTTCGTCCTTCCCATTTCCTAAGCATGGACAAGGATCCCGAAAATCGCATCTGGATCGCGGGAGAGAACGGCACCCTATTTCGTCTGGATCCCAACCTGAAAAAGGATTACTTCATCGACGAAAAGGATGTGGATCTGAAGAACATTCGGTGCGTGGATTCTTTCGGAGTTCGAATGGACTTCTGCGAGAAGCCAGATCTTTCCAAGGAAAGTTTTGTTCGGGTTTCCGTTCGTGACGGCAAGGTATACGCACTTTCCGCTCAGGGGCTCCTTCTCTCCAAACCGGTAGACGGCTCCGTATGGACTGCAATCTATTTCGACAATTCGAGCTTTAAGGATTTCGAATATATTACGGAAGGGAATTTCTATCTCATCTTCTCGAACGGAGAAGTTCTCCATTTCTTTACCCAAGGCAGAAGTTACAAACCTGTCTTTCCGAATGTTCTCAGAATGAGAGCAAACAGGGTGTATTTTCCGGAATCGTATCGCGGCTATATAGTGGACGAAGACGGAAATGTTTGGAAAAGCGAAGACGGCGGATTTACCTGGTCTGCCACTAAGATCACCGGCCAAGGTTTGAAGGACATCCATAGGATCCGTCCTGGTGAACTGATCGCAACTGGAGAGAGAGGCTCTATCTTCAAGACGGAGGACGGCGGTTACTCCTGGAAGAATCTAAGCCACAAGCGTTATACTTTCAGTAAGATCTGGACTGTTTCTAACGAAGAATCGACAGACATATTCCTCTTGGATGCCCTCGGAAATATACTCGTCTCCATTGACGGCGGAGAGCATTGGAATACTTTCTATGTACCTGCGAAAGGAAAAGTATTCGCTTCCGTTCTTCTGGACAGGAGCGAGAACGGTAGATTCAGGCTTTTGAATATAGGAGAATATCAAAAGATCAGTCTTTCCGAATACAAGGATGTAAAGTATGAGACCGTTATTTTACAAGGAGGGGAATCCGTATTCTCCGCTTATAATATTCTAAAATTCTCATTTCCCTTGGCGGGAATTTGGTTCTTCTTCTTGGCCTTATTCACTCTCATCCCGAATACAAAGGTCCCTATTCGTGCTTCCGCTTGGGGCTCCGGTTTTACTAGTGTGATCTTTCTAGTCTTCCTATACGGGTTTAAGATCTATATTACTTCCTTCTCCGAAACTACAATGATCGTATATAAGGCGCTCGCCTCCATTCCGATCTTTTTGATCGGAGTATATTCTCTTTCTCTGATCGTTCTATTCGGTGCGGAAGTAACCGCCTGCGTCCAATACCCGGAGAGATATTACGCTCCTTTTCAATTGATAGAAGAGCATCATACTTCTTTTAGCTATGAGTTTCGAAAACTGATCGCAGTATTGAAAGCGGTGTATCAGGTACAAAAAGAGAATAAAGTCCCTCCTAAGAATCTTGACCTAGCCCACTGTTCCGGCTTACGTGCAGAAGAGATCCCAAGGCTCACGAAGACTTTGACCCAAGCAGGTCTTTTAGTAGAAACGAGCGAAGGATCCACCTGGCTTCCGGTCGTTTCGGGAGAAGATTTGAGCCTGGGCGATTTCTATCGTAAGATCCCGGAAGCTCTTTTAAAGGAAGATCCTTCCTTTCAGATCTATCCGGATAAGATCAAGGACAAGATAGAAAAGGCGGAAAACTCCCTGCAGAAGGATTTGGATCAGATCCATTTCAGGGATCTGTTGGATTAAAGGATTTCATCCCATCCGTCTGATCTCAGATGATGGGGACTCTCACTTTGTTTTCTTTCTGGATTTCACCAACCAGCGAAGAGGACCATGTCCATAATTCCCCAATCTGTCTCCCGGATTTGCAAACTTACAGCGAGCTAAGGAAAGACATCCGCAACCGATGCATGCAGTCAGTCCACTTCTTAATTTCTCTAGTTCTGCGATCTTCTCCTCTACTCTTTCCGTCCATCTCTTAGAAAGTTTAGACCAGTCCTGTCCGCTGGGAGTATGATCTTCCGGAAGCTTTGCAATCTCTTCTGCAATTTCCTCCAAGCTCAATCCTACTTTCTGAGCGAATACGATGAATGCGATCCTTCTCAGTACATGCCGAGGATATTGCCTATGGCCGGAGCCTGCGCGGACAGAGCGGATCAACTTCTTATCCTCATAAAATCTAAGAGCAGAAGAAGCTACGCCGCTTCTTTCCGCGACCTCGCTGATGGTGAGTAAATCGTCCATGTCCGAAGTTTGAAACCTATAGATCTTAAATGTCAAGTTCACTTTAGCTTGAGGTTTTGATTCCCTACCGACCCCGGTCGAAAAATAGTTAAAAATGCAAATTTTTTAGGAAAAATCCTGCAAGAAGGCTTTACTTCAAGTGCACTTTAACTTGTAGAATATACCTTAAAAAAAGTTTACCAATCGGAAAAACATGAAACCAGTTTTTACTAAATATCAAATTTTTCTAATAGTCTTATTAGCTTTTCTACAATTCACCATCGTATTGGATTTTATGATCCTCTCCCCTATGGGAGTCTTCGTGATGAAGGAACTGAAGATCGCAACAAACCAATTCGGCTTAGTCGTATCCGCGTACGCTTTCAGTGCGGGTATTTCCGGGATCTTGGCCGCGGGGTTTGCGGATAAATTCGACAGAAAAAAATTCCTGCTATTCTTTTACGCAGGTTTCGTTATAGGCACAGTACTTTGCGGGATCGCACCGAATTACGATTTCCTTCTGATGGCAAGGATCATCACCGGATTCTTTGCCGGAGTCATTTCCTCTATCAGCTTCGCGATCATCGCGGATCTATTCACAATGGAAGTTAGAGGAAGAGTAATGGGTTTAGTGATGACCGCATTCGCCGCCAGCCAAGTTGCGGGACTTCCGATCGGAATGTATTTCTCCACAATCTGGGGATGGAGAGCTCCTTTCCTAATGATCGCAGCCATTGCAGGTCTATCCGGGGTCATCGCTTTAGTCTATATGGAACCGATCGTCGGACACTTAAACCAAAGAACGGAAAAGCATCCATTCACTCACCTGATCTCTACCTTGGGCAAGGGAAAGTACCTGCCGGGGTTCGCTGCCACTATGCTTCTTCCTACCGGCGGATACATGCTTATGCCTTTCGGAAGTGCATTCACAGTTCATAATATGGGAATAGCGCCGGAAAGCTTGGCTCTTATTTATATGATCACCGGGATCAGTTCCATTGTAGTTGGACCGATCATGGGAAGGATCAGCGACGCCGTCGGAAAATATCCGGTCTTTGCAGCAGGTTCGATTGCAGCGATCCCGATTGTCATCTACTATACCAGTTTAGGCGCGACGCCACTTTGGTTCGTGATCACAGTGAACTGCGTGCTCTTCGCTGCGATCACTTCTAGGATCGTTTCCGCAAGCGCACTGAACTCGGCAGTACCGGAGGTACAGGATAGAGGAGCATATATGGCGATCAGCTCTTCGATGCAACAGGTCTCCGGAGGAGTTGCCGCCGGGGTTGCAGGTATGATCGTTGTCCAAGCTCCAAGCGGATATCTGATAGGATACGCAAACCTAGGGTATGTCGTAGCCTGCACCACTTTTATCACCGTGCTAATGATGTACAAAGTAGATCGATTGGTAAAGGGCAAAGCTCAGGCGTTGCAAGGGCAATCGACCCCTACGCCTCAGTTCAGCGAGAATTAAGAGGAAAATTCTAAGAGAGATCTATATGGAAAGAAAAAGAAAGTTAGTTCCCTTTCGAAATTTTTCCGTCAGACCTTTGCGTTTAGCTTGGAAAGCGGGGGAAGATTCGAAGATAAGGACTGATAAATTTGTTCCGCAAGACCAAGAGAAGAATTTGCGGAAAGATTTTTGGAATACTCGTCGTAGAGCATATCTTCGAAAATTTCTTCTGCGTAACCCCCATCTATAAGTCCCGACTTATGGACGGTGGTTTTCATCTCTTTCAACATCATCTTAACGAAAATGGATTCGAATTCGACGGATGCATCATATAGCTTCTTTCGATACGGATCCTGGTTGATCTCTTCCTTAATATTATGAGGCATCTTCACTTCGGAAGAGGAAACTTTTCCGGAGAGATTCTCGTTGAACTCTTCTCTTAAAGCCTCTGGGAATGTCTTTCCCTGCTTTAAGGTTTTCTCTTCTCTCAGAAGCCTTTGCACTTCCGGTCTTTCAGTAAGATTCAAACGGTTTTGATAGTCTTGGATATGGTCGATCATTACTGTATCTCCAGTTCTGCGTGCAATGCCCCTGCCGCTTTCAACGCTTCTAAAATTGCGATAATATCTCTTGTAGAAGCTCCCACCTTGTTCAATGCTTCCACCACATCCGAAACTTGAGTGGACTCTTCGATCAAGAAGGTTTCTTTCGTTGGCAAAGTCTCTCTGCTCGAAAGTCTTGCAGGTCTTCTGTTCTTATCCGCAACGGAAAGACTTAAGCCCGAACGAGCGACCGCAACTTCGTCTATGGAAATATTCCCTCCCATAACGATGACCCCGGATCTTTCATTGATGACTACTTTTGCCTTAGAGCTGGATTCGACGGTTAGATTTTCCAGATCCGAGAGAAGATCCAGTAAACCCGGGGATTTTGCAGAGAAACCGGTGCCCACTTCAACTACTACTTCGGAGGGAGTCAATGCTTGGATTGCTTCCGGTTTGATGCCGAATTTCTCGGGAACGATCTCTTTGATGCGATTGACCACATTGTTCATTAAGGAGAAGTCTTGGGACTTGAGACGGACGACTACTCTTCGATTCGAAAAGAAGTCTTCCTTCATTTCCGATTCTACGATAGCACCTTGGTGGACGATCCCAACAGTCTTCTTAGAGGCTCTACCGAGTCCTGTCGCATTTTCGGCCTTACCTCCAAAGGAGATGACCCCGCTTGCAACCGCATAGATCTTATCATTTGCAGTTTTCAGAGGAGATTGTAAGAGTACACCGCCTTCCAAAGACTTTGCATCTCCTATAGAAGAAACGGTAACGTCCAGTCTGTCCCCTTTTCTTGCGTAAGAAGGAATATTAGCGGTGATCAATACGGATGCGATATTCTTGGTTTGCTCGGGCTTGAGATTCGCATCCACGCCAAGATTCTTTAAGTAATTCTTCAAACCCTCGCTGGTCATAGGAGTCTTCGTATCTCCCGTTCCAGGAAGACCGACCACGATCCCATAACCTGTGATCTGATTGTCTCGGATCCCTTCTATCTTTGCTAAATCCTTCAAACGGACTTCCGCAGCGGACAAGGAAAGAGAGAATATTAGAAAAAGAAAAAGTAGTTTTCTCATCTAGATTCTCCTAAGAGTCGATTCAACTGCTCTAAAATATATCTTTGCTTTTCTTCTTCCGAAAGTTCCGCTTTTACGGTAACCGTTCCATCCGGATTATTGATCGTTTTCAGAGCGATCGGAGGCTGCAGGTTCTTAGGTTCTATTCTTCCGGTGAATTGGATCTGCAGATCTGCGATCCGATCCGCATCTACCGAATTATCTCTCGCCAAGAATTCAGGAGACACTCTTCCGCTTAGTAGGACCTGGGAAGGTTCTCCGTTATAGGTAGAAGATCTTTGGCCTTGCAGAGTTAGAAGTCCGGTATTCGCGTCCACTGCAGTCACTACAGCGGTCATATTCCCTTTCAATCTTCCTAAGGACTTGATCTTGCCTTTGTTCTTTCTGACGATCGTACGGTCGGTATTGTAAGCGGGATTGTCCGGAATGATCTTCTTATCCGGAACGGCCTTGATCGTGATATTCTCATCCGCAGTGGATTCTATCTCGAAATCCGCGGTGAACCCTTCTTTCAATTTCACGAAGATGGTAGAACCCACTCTCAAGTTCTGATTGCGAGAATACGGATTCTTATCCTGCCATTGAGAAAGATCCTGAGCGAATATTCCCGCCAGGCTAAAAAGCAGAAGAGTGATCAGTGCTTGGAAAACTTTACGGATCATATCAATTCTCCAAAAGGACAGTGCCCTTCTCCACAACTCTTGCCATGAGTTTCCCTTCTTTAGAATGAGAAGAAACCTCTACAGACTCGCCTATATTACCGGAACTTAATGCCTTTGTCTTCGCCTTTATGACTAGGTTTCCCTTAGTATACACGAGGTTTACATCCCCGCCTCTTTGCACATCGTATAGGAACCGGAACTGTTTCTTACGAAGTAGCTCTCCGGTTTGTATATCTTTCAATGCGGTAGAACCGATATCCGCATTCGAGAGACCGTCCGTAAAGGTGTCTTCCATATATACGATCCTTTCTTCCAGATCGCTCGCCTTCAGTTTTTGGCCTTTCGGGATTTCCTTATTTGCGAAAAGTGCGGAAGTCTTCTTCTCTACCTTGAATTTGATCCTTTGAGTATGGACCTTTCTATGTTCATAATAAAAATCTAAAGAAGCTACGATCTGGCCCGCATGCAATACCTGGGGAAGACCGGCCCATTTCAGATCCACTCCCTTGCTCGGAACCAACCTTTCTCCATCTAGATAAGTGATCCTAAAATCTTCCGACTTGGTTTCCGGAAGTTTTGCGATCTCTTGAGATAGACTTTCTTGGAGATCTTCCGGATCTAGTTCAGAGTTCAAAGGTAGGATCAAGGTTTCTTTTCCGCTCACCGCAATCTCAGGTAAGATCTGTCTTAGATCGTCCGGCCTCAAAAGAATGGGCTCCTTTATATTCCTTAGAACGACCCTATCTTTGATCCCGCCCGGAAGTTTTGCGATCTCGGAAAGTGTGACTTCTTCTTTTTGAGTGAGTAATTTACCACGTAGGTATACTGCGTCCATCGCATCCAAAGAATTCCAACGAAGGCTACTTAACCCCGTCAGAATGCAGAATAGAAGGAAAAGACGCAGGCTCATCCTAATTAACGTTTAAGACCGATCGCAGTGGAAAGCATATTGTCGGAAGTTTGGATGGCCTTGGAATTGGATTCGTATGCTCTTTGAGCCACGATCATGTTCACCATCTCTTCTACGATCTTCACGTTAGACATCTCTAAGAAACCTTGGAGAACATTCCCGAACCCTTCCATGCCTGGGGTTCCAGGGATCTCCGGACCGGATGCAACTGTCTCTTGGAATAAGTTCTTACCGATCGCTTGCAAACCGGCAGGGTTCACGAAGCGATACAATTCCACTTGTCCGATCACAGTCGGACGAATATCAGCGCCGATCTTTACGGTAACTTCTCCTTGCTCGGAGATCATGAGTGTGTTCAGGATGGCTCCTTCCGGAAGAATGATAGGCGGTTCTAATAGATATCCATTAGAGGTAACTACTTGTTGGTTGGAATCTATTTTGTAAGAACCGTCTCTGGTATAAGCGAAACTTCCGTCCGGCATTTGGATCTTGAAGAATCCCATCTCGCTTGTGATCGCGAGGTCGAGCTTATTCCCGGTTGCTTGAAAGGAACCGATCTCGAATAATTTCTGAGAAGCGGCCGCTCTTACCCCGTGACCCACATTCACTCCGGTGGGGATCTCACTCACGGAAGTAGCAGGAGTTCCTGCCAGTACCATATGCTGGTAAACGAGATCTTCGAAGTCGGCTCGGTTCTTTTTGAATCCGGTGGTGTTTACGTTCGCCAAGTTGTTGGAAATCGTATCTATATGAAATTGCTGTGCGATCATTCCTGTCGCAGCGGTCCAAAGAGAACGCATCATTTGAGTTGTACCTCTGGGTACCTATCGGCGGATTCCGAAATTTCCCCAGGGGTTTTGGCGTTTTTCCGGGGAATTTTCGGTGGAAGGAGATCCTACAGACTCTATTTCAGGTTCCGGAACACTACGCAGCGATTGGAATTCGTCCCCTTCTCATTATTCGAAACATTCCAACAATTGGCGAGTTTCGTGAACTTTTGGTCATTGATATAGGTATTCTCCCAAACCAGGCCGGTATTTTCGGCACAGCGGATCACATATTCGTCCAGATTGAAGACAGTCTTTCCTTTTCGAACCTCTCCAACTTCCATTACCACGATCCCGCCAGGCTTCACGACTCGGGAAAGTTCAGCCAGGGTTCCCTGAATGAATTCGCACCAACCCGCCAAGGTCGCGAAGATGCTGGGTTTTTGGTCCTTCTCTAGTTGGATATCTAAGAACCAGTAACGGAGCCAATTGTCTTCCTCGTAATTGACCTTGTCCAAGAAGGGAGGGCTTGTCACTACCAGATCCACCGCGCTCTCAGGCAGATCCAATAGGTCCAAAGAAGAATTGTTGGTATAGCGATTTCGGGAAGAAAACTCATGGTAGAAAGGTGGTAGGATCTCCTTCAAATCCCGCTTCATCTTCTGGAAGATCCTAGGTTGGATCTCTCTATAATCCGGAAAGAGTCCCTTCTTCTCATTATTCTTTTTTTGGGCCAAGGGAGGAATAGAGATCTGAGGAAAACTATATACGGAAAAGAATCCGTTGCTATGGCCATGCAAACGAGAAAGTGCGGTCAGTCCAAGATACTGCAACTCGGGAGAATCTTCCTGAGAAAGGATCCTCTTCAGGTTCTTGATCTCTTTTAAGGTATCCTTATGATAGAAATGCAGAAGGTCCGAGTCTTCTTTTTCTTCCGGAAGCTTCTTCTTTAGATCCAGAGAATAAAGAGTCTTCTCCAATTTTTCAAGAGAAGGAACATACTGTCTCGCCTTCGCTAAATACAAGGACATTGGGCTGATATCGTTGTGGATAGCGGCATGTCCTTCTAGGTTCGCTTGGACAGAAGTGGTCCCTCTTCCACCGAACGGATCGAATACGACTCCTCTTTTATTTCCCAAATATTTCCCGATGAAGAAGGAAGGAAGCTCCGGTTTGAAAGAGGCTCTGTAGCTAACGACGTAATGGATCGGATGAGCCTGTCTTTGTTTGGAAGTCCAGAATTCCCCGGTTAGTATCTTTCTTTCTTTTTTGCGAACTGCTCCGTTCATCCGTCCCGCCTTTCTTTTCTAAATTTTCGGTAGAAGGAGCGAATTGGCCGCGGGCTTTTTACAAACTTGTCTGGGACATAAAAAACGAAACTGGGAAGTCCTACGGAAATACTTGTCCGGAAGAAGAACCGAGAAATGCTAGCAATATCTTCTCTGTTTAGAGAGGAAAGAACGAGAGAGAAAGAATGCTGGCAAACAAAACGATAGGATCCTTGTACGAAGAATTTCTTCGGGAGAAGAGAACGAACCGAAGGTTCGAACTCGCAGGACTCTATATCGGGTATGGCGCTTACGTAATCAGCTTATCCATCGTATTTGCGTTCAAAAAAGAGGATCCCCTCTTCTCCGCTATGTTCTTTTTGGGATTGTTTACTAGGACTGCGAGCCTTATGATCGGTAGAGTCTATCTCGTCCCGAAGATCTTTCTTGGGCTTCTCTCAAACGATGCTTCCGAAAGGGATCTTGCTTGGGAAACCATCCATTCGCATCGGGAGGAGATCGTAGGAAGGCTAGCCCGTAATATCTTCGGCTGGAACGATGCAAGCGAGCTCTATTCCATGGATCGGGAAGAAATGACGGAGTTCGTGCAGGATCATACCCGGATCAATTGGAGAAGGATAGGCAGGATCTTTTTATTCTTCTATATTCCGATCGCAATTTTTGTGACCTATCTGACTATTTACGCCTGGTTCTCATGAAAGTTATATTATGTTTCTCTTGTATTCTAATTTTTGTATCTTGTTCCGTAAGAACAGGAACCGATTCCCCTAAGTTAGAAAAAGAAGAACTCTCCTTATCCGACAAAAAGGTCTGTATCCTTCTCGCAGAATTGGGAGAAGGGAACCTTCTCCGTGTAGGAGAAGCCTCTTGCAAGCAAACTGCTCCTTCTATGTATATATTTCAACCGGTACTTGCGCTTGCTGCCTTGGAAACCGGAGGCTTAAAGGATCCTCATGGAAATCTTCCTTGGGATAAGACCAAATTCCCGTACTTGCGCTGGCAGAAGGAACAGAACTTAAGATCCGCCTTAGAGAATTCTACGATCTGGTATTTCCAGAAGCTTTGGATGGACACCGGTGCAGCGAAGATCGGAGGCTGGCTCGGCGCCATAGGACTTCCCACATCGGTCCCAAGCGATCCGAACCGCGTATTCTGGATGGACGGAGGCTATGTTTGGACCGCGGAGGAATTCTATTCCTTCTTATGGAAATTGTTCGATGGGGAATTGGACCTTCGCGAGAAAAACAAAAGAGCAGTGTTAGAAGGATTGGAAAGGATCCCGGGAGAAGTGAAAAATCCGTCCGGCTCTCATCGCTTGGAAGGGAATTGGGGATCGTATAAGGAGTTCTATTCGGACTCAGGCACTGGCTATGCCGGAGGAAGAAGCGTTTCTTGGTATTGGTTCCTTTGGAAGAAGGAAAAGAAATCCTATCTATTCCTCACTCGATTAGAAAGCGAAACAGAAAGCTTCTCTTCCCTAGAGGCGGCAAAGTTCGGAATCTCTTACTTACGGGAAAAAGGGCTTTGGGAAAGATATTTCTCCAACTGATAGCATCAGATTCTTCTTTTCTCAATTGATTAGTTTTAGCAATATGGAATATATTCTTGCCGGTTGGTTTTTTAGAATTTTAGAATGAAACGAAACGTAATCTTCTATCTGCTATTGATCCTTTTCTCCGTTGCTGCCTTCCTACTCGTCGTTAAACAAGGCCAATCGTTGGAAGTGGCTAAGATCGGAACGATCACAGAAACCGCCTCTACGCAGATCACCACCGACTCGGCTTTGGAGACTTGGAAGAAAGCCGGAGCGCGTCTTTGGAAGGGATTTCACGAACCTCTTCCTCTTCTACTATTACAAATCGCTATCGTAATTGTCGCCACTCGTATCGTGGGGAAATTGTCGGTAAAACTAAGACAACCTTTCGTGATCGGAGAGATCCTCGCGGGTATTCTGCTCGGACCTTCCCTATTGGGCGCTCTGGCGCCCGAAATGTACCAGTTCTTATTCCCCAAGACCTCTCTGGGATCCTTGCAGTTATTAAGCCAGATCGGACTGGTCTTCTTCATGTTCGTGGTGGGAATGGAATTGGATCTGAAGATCCTCAGGAACCAGGCGGACTCCGCAATACTCATCTCTCACGCAAGTATTCTTCTTCCCTTTTTATTGGGTGCGATACTCGCGATGTCCCAGTATACGAACCTGGCCCCTCCGGGAGTAAACTTCCTATCCTACTCTCTTTTTATGGGAATAGGAATGAGTATCACAGCATTTCCGGTACTGGCAAGGATCGTTCAGGAAAGAGGGCTCACTAAGACAAAATTAGGCGGCCTGGCTCTTACCTGCGCGGCCTCCGACGATATAACGGCTTGGTGTCTTCTTGCATTAGTGATCGCATTAGTCCAGGCAGGCGGTCTATTGCCTGCCCTTCTTACAATGGTCCTTGCCTTAGTTTATGTTTTCGTTATGTGGAAGATCGTCCAACCTGCTATGCATAGAGCAGGGAGGATCTTTACCAATAGAGAAGCTTTCACTAAGATGGCCGTCGCATTCTTTCTATTATTCCCAGTTGCCTCCGCTTGGATCACTGAATCCATCGGTATCCATGCTCTATTCGGCGCATTCTTGGCAGGCGTTGTTATGCCTGACAAACCCAAGCTTAGGACACTTCTCGCGGAAAAAGTAGAGGACGTCAGCACCGCCATCTTCCTCCCTTTGTTCTTCGCGTTAACCGGTATTAGAACGCAGATCGGACTCCTATCCGAAGGACATCTTTGGACCGATTTCCTACTCATCTTACTTGTTGCGATCTCCGGTAAATTCTTAGGTAGTGCGATCGCTGCCAAGATCTCCGGAAAGAATTGGAAAGAATCCCTCTCCTTAGGAGCTCTCATGAACACGAGAGGTCTTATGGAACTCATCGTCCTGAATATCGGATACGATATAGGCGTTCTTTCTTCTCAAGTATTCTCTATGATGGTGCTCATGGCTCTTGTAACCACTTACATGACCGGACCTACCTTAAATTTAATTGAGAAATTATTCACCGCGGAGAAGGACCAAAAAGAAGGCGGGATATTAGTAGCATTCGCATTGCATTCGAGAGGAGTAGACCTACTCAGACTTGCAGGTGGTTTATTCAGCAAGGGGAATAGACAAAAAGAAGTTACCGCACTTCACCTGACCCCGGATTCATGGATCTCCGGTAAGACTGCGCAAAAATACGAGAAGACCAGCTTCGAACCTTTATTCAAACTTTCTAAAGAACTCGGACTCAAATTAAATACATTATACAAACCTTCGGATAATGTTACCAGAGATATCCTGAAAACTATTCAGACCGGGAATTACAGCATGTTCCTAACAGGGGGAGCAAGATCGCTATTCAGCGACGATGTGTTAGGGGGGAAGATCCGTACCCTTCTCTCCGAATCGGATGGGAACGCCGGAATATTGGTCTCAGAAAAATTAGGAGATATCAAGAAGATCATCTTAGCTGTTTATTCCGACAAAGACGTGAGCCTGTTGAATCTATCCCAATCCCTCTCTAAGAATCTGGGTGCGAAACTTTCTCTATGGGACCCAAGAGGAAGAGTGCCTCATCTTTCCCAAAAAGATAGGAACCTTCTGAAAAAAGAAAAGACCCCGATCCTTCGTGGAGAAGATCCCCATGTTCTTTCCGAGGCGGATCTTATTCTTTGCGGCCTCGAAACTTGGGAAGAAGAGACCGAATTAAGAAACTGGGAACTCTCCGACGGCGCCGGTCTGCTTTTGGTCCGTTATAAAGAAAAAGAAAATTAGAAAAAGGCAATATACTGCCATGTGCATAGTTCCCACAGCTTTTAAAGGGAATTTTTGCGTTTGCAAAGAAAGGGCTTTTCTGATATAGCGACGGAGTGCGTCCCACTGGGGACCCACCTCCCCACCCGATGAGGGCGGGGGCCGCCCTACTTTCTTATCCAACTTGATTTTGCTTCACTTTGCTCAGCAACCCTAATGGGAATCTCACTCCCTATGGGTCGTTCGATTGGGTGGGGGCCGTGCTGGTCTAATCCTCCGATCTCAAGAAATACCCTACTCCTGGTTCCGTGATCAGGATCTCAGGCTTCGAAGGATCTTTCTCGATCTTCTTTCGGATCTGGTTCACGTAGACCCTCAAATAACCCGCTTCTCCTAGTTGATTCGGGCCCCAGAGTTCCTTCAGGATCTGGGTTTGCGTCACTATCTTGCCGGGATAACTTGCCAACAATTTCATAAAAGAATATTCAGTAGGAGTGAGCCTAACTTCTTTTCCGTCGATCGTAACCTTGCGGGACCCGAAATCGATCTCCAGATTTCCAATCCTTACTTTTACATCCGTCTTTTCGGGAGAGGAATGTCTGAGTAAGACCCTAACTCTTGCAAGCAATTCTCCCACGCCGAAGGGTTTGGAAAGATAGTCGTCCGCTCCCGCATCCAAAAGAAGGATCTTATCCTTCTCCGAGGCACGCACACTTAAGACCAAGACGGGGACCTTGGAACCGGACTCTCGGATCTGCTTTAAGAATTCTTCTCCTCCCTTGTCCGGAAGTCCTAGATCTAAGATGATCGCATCCGGACGGACCATATAAAGTTTTGATAACGCGTCTTCGACGGAGATCGCTTCTTCTACTTTATAGCCTTCTTGTTCGAAGGCCATTCTCAATAGTCTTCTAATTTGCACCTCGTCGTCTATGACGAGAATGATCGGGCTAGACAAATTCGTCCTCCAAAGGTGGGAAGGTCAAAACCGGGATCCGTATGGAGAATCTGGCCCCACCTTCCGGTTTATTCTCCGCCCAGATCTTTCCTCCCTGCGCTTCTACGAGACCCCTGCAAATGGATAGACCGAGCCCTGTCCCCTGCACTTCTCCAGGACCCTTTAGGAATTTCTCAAAGATCTTTTCTTCCTGACCAGGAGGAACACCAGGTCCATTATCCTCTACCGTTAATAGAAGATGATCTTTCGGAACGCTTGCTCGCAAAACTACCGAAGTATTCTTTCCTGAATGTAGGAATGCATTTTGGATGAGATGCACTAAAACCTGTCCCATCAACCGATGATCCATTCTGACTAAGGGCATATTCTCGTCGGCAATCGCCACCAAGGAATGTCCCTCCTTCTCATCTTCTGCCAATTTCACTGCATCGTTTACGAGATCGGCAGGATCTTCCCATTGCAAATCCAAATGCAATTTTCCGGACTCTAAGCGAGACATGTCCAAAAGATCCGATACCAATCGGTCCAATTTCTTATACGCTGTCCTGATCTCAGAGACCAGACTGGAATCCTTGGTAGAAAGAGAAGGATCCGCTCCTTCCAGCAGATCCAAGGAAGCACGAATAACGGTCAACGGAGTCCTAAAGTCATGACTAACGGAATTGAATAAAGCAGAGTAAAATCTCTCCGACTCCTCGGCCATTTTTGCAGTGGCACGGATCCCTAAGAGCTGTATCCTTTCCAATGCTAAAGATAGTTGGCTAAGCATGGAAAATAGAAGTGCCTCTTCTTCTAATTCCAAGGGAGGCTTTTCTTCCCGGTCTAGTCCGAGTACTCCGAAACATCCTCCAGGAGATAATAGAGGAAGATATAAGCCTCTCGACATAGGGACTGTATCCGTAGACTTTCCGGAAGGTTTTCTATTTTGGAAGGTCCAATTTGCGAGCGCGAACTCTCTCATGTCCGGTCTAAAATCACTTTTTGCGTTCGGAGTGTTGGAAAGCCTTCCTTCCTTATCCGCCAATACCAATAGAATGGGGGAATGAAACGTACTTCGAATGGATTCCATAGCAACGGAAACAATTTCGTCTAACGAATGAGCCTTAGATAAAGATGTTGAAAGCCTGTATAGTCCGGAAAGCGCCTCTTCTCCGCTTTGCAGAGCGTCCTCTCTGGACCTAAGTCGCGTGGTCAATACCCCGAGCACGATCGCTAATAAAAAATAGGTACCGAACATCATCCAGTCTTCCATCTTTTCTATGTAGAATGTGAACTTGGGGGGAATAAAAAGAAAATTCCAGAAGACTGCACTTAAGGCAGCGGTGACTAAGACCGGCCCTCTTCCCGCAAATAGGGAAACGAACATTATAAAAAATAGATATATGAGGCCTATAGACCAATATCCTGCGAAGGTATTTAACAAAAGATTAAAGGAGGTAACCCCCATGAGCGCCAAGAAAGACAGAAAGTATTGTACCGGCTTAGAACGGGCCCCCCACCAGAATGGACTGAAACGATTTGGCGCCTTATCCTTAGAAGCGTCCGTTGGAGCAAGAATGACCTGAAAATCCCCCGATTCACGGCTCAATCTATCTACGAAAGATCCGCCTTCTAAAAGCCATGAGATCCTTGTTTTCCCGCTTCTTCCTACCACCACATGAGTGGCCTTGGTCCTTTGGACCGCACGAAGTATCCCTCTCACAGGATCCTTTTCGGAGAGGCTTAGGATCTCAGATCCCAACTCTCTGGCAAACTGTAGATTTTCTCGAAGAGTGTTCTTATCTTCCTCGCTTAGATTCTTTCCTTCGTCCACATAGACCGTAACCCAAGGACATTTCAGACCGAATGCAATTCGTTTCGCATAACGTATTAATTCCGCACCTCCCGCTGACGGGCCGATCGCAACTAAGATCTTTTCCGAAAGTTTGGAATCCTTAGTCGGTTCCAAACGAGAAAGCTCTCGATCTACTAGTTTTGATGTATAACTTAAGGATAATTCTCTCAGGGCGGTCAGGTTCGGGACCCGAAAGAAGGAATTCAGAGCCTGGGGAACCTTCTCGCCCGGATATACCTTCCCTTCTTTCAATCGCTTGATCAGATCCTCAGGAACTAAGTCGATGAGCTCCACCTCATCCGCAACTTCTAAAATGGAATCGGGAACTCTTTCCATGACTGGAGCTCCGGAGATCTCTTCCACAATGCTTGCACGGCTCTCTAAATGTTGCACATTCAACGTGGAGTAGACGTTGATCCCGTGATCTAGGATCTCCAAAACGTCCTGGTATCTCTTCGGATGTCTAGAGCCTGGCACATTTGTATGAGCTAGCTCATCCACAAGTACCAGATCCGGTTTTTTTTCTAGGATGGAATCCAGATCCATCTCTTCCAGATCGACGCCCTTATACTTACTTCTCTTGCGGGGAATTTTAGGAAGTCCCTCCGCTTGGACCTCCGTCTCCTTTCTATTATGAGTTTCTAAATAACCGATCCAGACATCAGCTCCTTCCGACCTTGCCTTCTGTGCATCTCTGAGCATTTCAAACGTCTTACCTACGCCTGCGGCCATTCCGAAGAAGATCTTCAGTCTTCCTCGGTGTGGCTTCTCTTCCCCTCCGATCCTAGAAAGCAATTCATCCGGATCCAATCTATTTTCTTCAGGTATACTCACTGAAAACACATCATTATTATATAATATTTCCTTATCTGATCGTATTCAGCTTTATATTCAATTTCAGCACATTGATCTTAGGGGATCCGAATAATCCCCATTGAGGTCCTTCTATAGAATTCGTAACTAAATTCTCTAAGGCCTGCAACTCTTCTTTAGAATATCCTCTTTCTTTCGCGACCAAAGGGATCTGGTATCGGATCGCCTCCGGACTCAAGTGAGGATCTAAACCGCTTGCAGATGCATGCAATAATTCGGAAGGAACCGGACCTTCCCCGCCCCTTGCCATCCAATAGCTTCTTCTTTCTTCCACACTCTTTTGCAGGTTAGAACTCGTAGGCCCCTGGTTGGAAGCTCCCCCTGCCGACGGATCGTAATTCGAAGCGGAGGGTCTTACATGAAAGTATTTGGGGGATGCAAACTGCTGAGCCAGTAGTTCCGACCCCACTACTCTATCCCCTTCTTTTAATATGGAACCGGAAGCCTCCTTAGAAAAGAAAAGTTTAGAGGTCCCAAACACAAAGGCGGGATATAAGATCCCACAGACCAGACTCCAAAGTATAAAATGCGCCAATGCTCGTATCATACAAAGATTCCTTTTGTAAATTTCAAGATCATGTCTATCAGCTTGATCGCCAAGAATGGTAGGATCAGTCCTCCAAACCCGTATATGAATACGTTCCTTGCAAGCACAGAGTCCGCTCCAATGGGCTTGTATTCCACTCCCTTTAGAGCGAGAGGAACAAGAAATACCAGGATCAATGCGTTAAAGATCACCGCACTCAATACTGCAGATTCAGGACTTTCAAATCCCAGAATATTCAGGATCGATAATGCTCCTTTCCCAAATACGGGATAGAGTCCCGCAAACATAGCAGGCAGGATCACAAAGTATTTGGAAACATCGTTCGCAATACTGAATGTAGTGAGAGATCCTCTTGTCATCAATAGTTGCTTTCCTATCTCTACGATCTCGATGAGCTTCGTAGGATTGCTATCCAGATCTATCATATTCCCCGCTTCCCTTGCGGTTTGGGTCCCAGTATTCATGGCAACTCCCACATCCGCTTGTGCCAAAGCAGGCGCATCATTCGTTCCATCTCCGATCATTGCGACTAACTTACCGCCCGCCTGTTCTTCTCGGATCCTTTTGAGTTTGGTCTCAGGCGTTGCTTCCGCGATAAAATCATCCACTCCCGCTTCCGCTGCGATTGCCGCTGCAGTCAATGGATTATCCCCTGTGATCATCACTGTCCGAATTCCCATCTGCCTAAGTCTTGCAAACCTTTCTCGGATGCCCCCTTTCACTATGTCTTTCAGATGTACGACTCCCAGGATCTCTCTTCCTTCGGAGACAACCAGAGGTGTTCCTCCTTCTCTTGCAATCTCATCCACGATGTCGGTGACTTCTCTAGGGAATTCTCCTCCCAAGCTAACGATATAATTTCGAATGGATTCCGAGGCTCCCTTTCGAATTCCAGGCTTGGACTTCCTGTCCGGACTAGGATCGAAATCAACACCGCTCATCTTCGTCTTTGCGGTAAACGGGACGAACCTTCCTCCTAACTCGGAAAGATTCCTTGCTCTTAAACCGAACTTCTCCTTTGCCAAGACGACAATCGATCTTCCTTCCGGAGTTTCATCGGAGAGAGAAGAAAGTTGAGCCGCATCAGCTAATGTGCGTTCGCTGATCCCTGGAGAAGGAACGAATCTGGTCGCCATTCTGTTCCCGAGAGTGATTGTTCCTGTTTTGTCGAGAAGAAGCACATCGATATCTCCGGCCGCCTCAATAGCCCTTCCCGACTTAGCGATCACATTCCTTCTCATCAAGCGATCCATTCCGCTGATCCCAATCGCAGAAAGAAGTCCTCCGATGGTAGTAGGGATCAAACACACTAATAGACCGACTAACGCAGGAAAGGATCCGGCGAGACCCAAGCTTCCTCCTCCCTCTTTTTGGCTATAGAAAACTGCAGGAACGAGAGCCGTAATGGCCACTAGAAATACCAAGGACAATGCGGATAATAATATAGAGAGAGCGATCTCATTCGGAGTCTTTTGGCGAGAGGCTCCTTCGACAAGAGAGATCATTTTATCCAAGAAGGTCTTTCCCGGGTCGGTAGTGATCTGCACTATGATCTTATCGCTTAATACCTTGGTCCCTCCTGTGACTGCGGATCTGTCTCCTCCGGATTCTCGGATCACGGGTGCGGATTCCCCGGTGATCGCGGATTCATCCACAGAGGCGATCCCTTGGATCACTTCTCCGTCTCCCGGGATCAGATCGCCTGCCTCGCAAATCACCTTGTCTCCCGTTCTCAATTCGGAAGAAGGAAGACTGATCTCTGAGGAGCCGTTTAATTTTCGTGCCTGGGATTCCTTTCTAGTCTTCTTCAAGGATTCTGCCTTGGCCTTTCCTCGCCCTTCTGCCAATGCCTCCGCAAAATTCGCAAATAGAACTGTGGCCCAAAGCCAAAGAGAGATCTGCATTCCGAAATAGAAATTGCCCTTCTCCGAAAAAAGATCCACTGTAGTAAGGATAGCTCCCACATATACCAGGAACATGACGGGATTCTTCCATTGGATCCTGGGATCCAATTTCAAGAAGGAATCCAAAACGGCCCGTAAGATCAACTTCGGATCTTGGAAAAAAGAAGTATTTTTGTTTTTCATACTATTATAAAACCTTAAAACTTAGTTCCCGCGGGAAGAAGGATATGCTCCACTCCCGGTCCGAGCACTAACATAGGGAGAAATGTGAGAGCTCCCACTAAAATGATAATGGAAAGAAGCAGCAGTACGAAGAGTGGACTCTCTGTAGAGAATGTACCTTCTCCTTTAGGAGCCTGCTTCTTACCCAATAAGGCCGCGCCCAGTCCAAGGGCAGGAAGGATGACTGCAAATCTTCCAAGCAGCATACAGAAAGAGAGAGCCGAGTTATAGAAAGGAGTATTCGCGTTCAAACCCGCAAATGCAGACCCGTTATTCCCCGCCGCAGAAGCAAACGCGTATAGGATCTCCGTCAAACCGTGAGGCCCCTGGTTCGCTCTCGAAGACGATCCTAGATCGGAGACGAGTGCAATTGCAGTGAAGACCAAGATACTCAAACCAGGTGCTAAGACACCAAGTAGTGCAAACTTCACTTCTCTGGATTCTATCTTCTTGCCGAAATATTCGGGAGTTCTTCCTACCATCAGGCCCGCAATGAATACGGTGAGAATGACGTAGAACAGCATTCCCACGAGACCGACTCCCACTCCGCCAAAGACAACTTCCCCTAAAAGTATATTCCAAACCGCCACACCTCCCGCTAAGGGAGAAAAGCTATCATGCATCGCATTCACTGATCCGTTAGACGCTGCTGTAGTAGCAGTCCCCCAAAGAATGCTTTGCGAGATCCCAAAGCGAGTTTCCTTTCCTTCCCAAGCTCCCGAAAAGATATGTTCCGAATATAGAGCCACTCCCAGACTGATAGCGAATAGGATCGCCATTCCAAGAAAAATAGAAAGCCCTGCTTTCCAAGAACCCACCCATTTTCCGTATGCAAACGGAAGAGCTCCCGGGATCAAAAGGATCAAGAGGCATTGGACCCAACTGGAAAAAGAAGTGGGATTCTCGAACGGATGAGCGGAATTCACTCCAAAGAATCCTCCCCCATTCGTCCCCAATTGTTTGATCGCGATCTGAGAAGCCGCCGGTCCAAGAGGGATCTTAACCGATTGTCCCTCCAATCCAATGGAGTTCACGTAAGGCGAAAAATCCATCACGACTCCTTGAGCGACTAAGGCGAGTGCAACCACAAGGGAGATCGGTAAAAGAATATATAATATACTTCTCGTAAGATCCTGATAGAAATTCCCGAGAATTCCGGATCCGCTCGGCTTAGAAGCAATCCCTCTTACTAAGGCGACAAGAACTGCAATCCCAACGCCCGCGCTTACAAAGTTCTGCACTCCGAGCAAAAGCATCTGGCTTGTATAAGAGAGCGCAACTTCTCCAGAATACGCCTGCCAGTTCGTGTTCGTCACAAAACTGACTGCGGTATTCCAAGCAAGGTCCCAAGGAACTCCCGGTTTGGATTCCGGATTTCCAGGTATATATTCCTGGAAATGAAGCCCTAACGTTACGAAGAATAGACAAAGGATCGTAAATGAAAGAATATCCCAGGCATATCTTCCGAAGCCGGAAGGAGTCTCTTCTTTCGTTTTGGTAATTCGATAGAAGAGACTTTCCAAGTGGGCAATCGGTCCGAATATTTTCGGAAGGTCCCCGTCCATGACTCTTGCAATATAGATCCCAAGCCAGGGAGAGAGAAGGAAGAGTGCCGCAAAATATAGAAAGAAGAAGATCGCATCGTTTCCGTTCATTCAGATCTCCTAAAATTTTTCCGGCCGAACGATCGCAAACGTTAGATACCCGCAGAGCGCGAGCACTAGAAAGATAAGAAATGGATAAGACAAGTTGCTCCTCCTTGGCGTTGAAATACACTCACGCCAGGTAAGAAAAACCTACCTATTTTTTCGGAATTCGTCAATGCGAAGCCGAATTAGAAGAAGATGGGAAGGCGTTAAATTCCCGTTAAGATCCGGGAAGACGAGGGTCGTCTTCCCTTCTTCTCATTCGTAGAATTTTACTAAATTGGAAACTTCTTCCCTAGGAGTATGGAAGCGGTTGAGACTAGAGTCCGCTTTCGGATAACCGAGGCTCAGACCGCAAACCACTTTCTCCGACTCGGAAAGTCCAAGCTCTTGCCTCACTACTTCCGGAAAAGCAGAAAGAGCCGCCTGAGGAACGCTCCCTAATCCATAGCTTCTAGCAAGGAGCATGACGGTGTTCAAATAACAACCTATGTCCAAGGCAATATAAAAATTCAGATCGAATTCTGTAGTAATAAAGACACCTGTAGGAGCCCCGAAGAATTCGAAATTACGGAGCATAAATTTATCTCTGGCCTCCTTATCCTTTCTCTCGATGCCAGCCGCTCCGTAGATCTTCATTCCCAGATCAAACATTCTCTTCTTCGCATCGGAAGGAAAACCGGTGGGCCAAATCGTATCCGGAACAGGAGCGGAGTCCTGTTTGGCTCTTTCCATCATAAGCTTTGCCAATCTATCTTTCTTAGCTCCACTCACTACATGCACCTTCCAAGGCTGGCTATTCTTCCAGCTAGGAGAACGCAAAGACTTAGAGAATAGATCCTTTAATACAGAATCCTCAATTGCTCTAGACTCGTAATCTCGAATGCTGTGCCTAGTAAAGACTGCATCTTCGACGGTGGAAGAGACCCCTGCAATATCGATAGATTCCAGTTCTGAGGAGAAGGAAGACATATAAAACCTCCGAATTGGACTTGCTTTTTAGAACGTTTTTAGTATCTTCTAAACAGATAGAAAACGAACAGACAAGTCTGTCTGTTATGAAACCCCATGAAAACAAAACTGTCAAGCAGAGAAACTGGCCCCAAAGACCGAATTTTAGAAACTGCAGTCCGACTCTTCCAACTCCAGGGATTCGGGAATACCGGGATCAACCAGATCATACAAGAATCCAAGACTGCTAAGGCCAGTTTTTATGATTATTTTCCCTCTAAAGACGCGTTAGGTCGTGCCTATATAGAATTTTACGGGAAAGAGCAGATCGTTCTATTAGAAAAATTGAAAGCAAGATCTAAGAATGCAAAGGAATTCATCCAAGCTTGGACCCAAATATTAAGGAGACAGGCGCGGAATAGTCAATTTGCAGGCTGTCCCATGGCAAATATCGCAGCTCAGATCGCATCCACCTCCCTTCCTATCTCGGAAGAAGTGAAGAAGCTGACCCAAAGGACCATTGATTTCTTAGCAGTCTATTTAAAGGAAGCACAGAGTAAGGGACAGGTTCCCAAAGCCGTAGATTCCCAAATACTCGCGAGAAGGGTTTTCGCCTGTTACGAAGGAGTCTTGCAGATCTGGAAGCTTACCGGAAAAATTTCAGCGTTAGACGATCTACCTGGAATGGCGGAGGCTATCCTAAAATACCCAACCAAGGATTAGGCCAAGGATCCCCCGCAAGAAGAACCCGCCCCCGCAGTACAACCATAGCAATGTTGTTCCAAACGAATTGCTCTCGCATCCAGACTGGCCTGATTGAAATCGGAGATCTTGGTCACTTCCCCTTCTAATTGCATGTCGAGCATTTGATTAAAATCGCAATCGTAGAGACTACCATCCCAACCCACGCTAAGAGTATTCCTGCACATGACCCCGGCCGCAGCGGACGGATTGAAAGTAGTCACAAGCTTCTCCAGATAGGAGTCCAAATTCCCGCTTTCCAAAAGAAATTCCAGAAAACGGCTAATCGGCATATTCGTAAGAGCGAATAAAGAATTGAATTCTACACCGAAGTGTTGCTTCAGCTCTCTCTTAAAGTCGGATTCCAAAGTGGATTGTCCTCCAGGCAGAAAGGCACCTCCAGGATTGTACACCAAATTCAGGATCAGACCGGAACCAGGGATCCCATAACCTATTTCATTCAATTTCTGTAATGCTTGGACGGAACGGTCGAATACGCCTTCCCCTCTTTGAGCGTCCGTTCTACGTTTTTGGAAATAGGGAAGGCTCGAGATAACTTCGACTCTATGCTTAGCAAAAAACTCAGGAAGACCCCTATACTTCTCTCCGGCGAGAACGATGGTGAGATTGCAACGGACCAGGATCTTTTTGCCTAGTTTGGAAGCCTCTTCTACGAACCACTTAAAGTTCGGGTTCATCTCGGGAGCTCCACCCGTAATATCTAAGGTTGTAATATTAGGACTTGCTAATGCAACCAGGCATTCCTGCATGGTCTCCTTGGACATGACTTCCTTTCTATCCGGAGCCGCGTCCACATGGCAATGCTTGCAACTCTGATTACAAAGTTTTCCTACATTGACTTGTAAGATGTCTATTCCCGTAGGACGAAGAGGAAATGATCCGATCTCCTGTAGTTTCTCCTCGAATAAAGGAAGTCCTTTACGAGAAGAAACCTCTGATAGGATCCGAAGCTGTTCCTTGGGAGAAGCAAGCTCGCTCCCTCGGGCAAGAAGTGATTTCATGCAAAGACCTTTCGATCAGATCCCGAGCTCTTTTACTTTGTTCAGAGCTTGTACGCTATGGACTAAACTCGCTCCGCCTCGGATTGCCGCTCCTACATGGATCGCTTCCCATAGTTGCTCTTCTGTTGCTCCCTTCTCCAGAGTGTCAGTAGTATAAGCATCGATGCAATAAGGACATTGGACCACATGAGCCACTGCGAGTGCGATGAGAGACTTCTCCTTTGCACTCAAGGCTCCGTCTGCAAAAACCGATCCATAATAATCGAAGAATTTCTTTGCCAGATCGGGTTGGAATTCTCCTATGTTTCCGAATTTCTTTAGATCTTCCGGGTGATAATAAGTATTGTTTTGAGACACTGGGTTCCCCCAAATATTTTTCTTTCTCGTTCGCAGGTTCGCTTTCTAGTTTTTGCTTTTTCGAATATGCGAAAATATCGCGATCACGCTTACTTCTTCGTAGCGAAATCCAGTTGATTACATTTTTCGCAAACTTCTTCCGGAATGAGTCCCCATTTGATCAAAAATCCGAATACGAAACATCCGGCGCAGAAGCCCAAAACGCTTTCCAAGATCGCAAAGAATACTAAGACACTCAGAACGATTTGAAAGAAGAAAATTTGGCCGAAGAATAGAAGTGCGAATGCCGATCCGCTGAAGATGAGTCCGACCAGTTGTGCAAATCTTTTGGGAGGACCTGCAACCGTTTTGCTCCCTAAACCGAATAATGGTACAATCCCATGGATGGCGAGTTTTGCAAAAAGGGAGAATTTCGGTCCGTATAGAACCCTCGCGGCAAATCCATAGAATAAGGCGCCCGCAAGCCATAGGGATTGAGTAAAAATTGTGAATAAACTGAGGATTACAACGAGACCGGCCACGCTTCTCGCTGCATATTCATTGACAGTATCCGGAAAATTACCGATTCGAATCATTGTTCTTCTTCTAAACCTTTTTCCTAACTTAGACAGAATCTCATGGAAGGCAAGAATATTTTCACTATATCAAACATATCATCCAATTTAACAAATGGAGAATATTTTAAACCCAGGGGTTTTGTAGTAACTTCGACAAACCTCCTCCTCTGGGCCCTTCCCTTAGCTGCTTTCCCTTGGTTCTTCCAGAGATCAGATATCTTGGCGCTTTGGGGGCATTTCTTCTTAAGCCTGATCGGATATTTCCTTTTGGTGAGAAGGAGTTCCTACCAAGGACTCTCCTATTCCACAGGGATCCGAGCAGGGATTCTACTCCGGATCTGCTTACTTTTCACTCCGGTATTTCTCTCGGAAGATGTATTTCGATTCCTTTGGGACGGGCTTTTAGTCCAGGAAGGAGTCTCTCCCTATTCGATTTTGCCGAAGGACGTCCTCCTATTCTCGAATGAATCCTGGAAAGAAGAATTACTCAGGAAGATGAATTCTCCCGGGTACTATTCCGTTTACCCTCCTCTTCTTCAGGCACTCTTCCTATTTCCTTCCTTTATCTTAAAAGAGAGCGGTTCCGTATTCTTCGGGGTATTCTCATGGAAGATCCTAGTCTTTCTGGCAGAATTAGGAATTTATTATATAATACGATCCCGGAACAAAGAAGAAGAAAAGACTGCCTTTCTAAAATATTGGCTCCATCCCTTGGTTCTATGGGAAGGCGTGGCCAATGGTCATTCTGAGCCGATCTTATTTTTGCTTTTGCTTTTGAGCTTAGTCTTTTGGCAAAAAGGAAGATCGGTTCTAGCCTTCCTATTTTACATAGGTTCCATCCTAACTAAGATCCTTCCCTTGGTCTTGGCTCCATATCTATTCTTTTCTTGGATCCGTAAAAGATCCCGTAAGGAGATCCTATTCATACTTGGCATCGGATCCATTCTGTTCTTTGGATTTAGCTATTGGTTCTTTACTCCATTCTTAGAAAACGAACTTTTACGGAAACAATGGACAAAGGGATTGGGTGTCTATTTCAATCTATTCGAATTTCATGGAGCGATCTATTACCTTGTCAAGATCCCCATGAAGTATACATGGTATCCGTATTCTGCGGCACCGGCCTTAGGTTTTATTAGTTTTCTATGGATCTGCATCTACTCCTTTCTTGTTTCTCGAAAGGAAGGCCAGGACAAATTCGAGATCTTACCTAAGATCTGGGTCAGTATATGCGGGATTTATTATATTCTTTCCAGCACTTTGCACCCTTGGTACGTTCTTCCTATTTTGGGAGCTGCGACCTTTTCCGGAAATCTTTGGCCTTTTGCGGTGGGGGCGGTCTGGATCCTTTCCTATTCTACCTACTCCACTGCACAATTTGGGGACCAGACCTGGGTCATGATTCTGGAACATTCCATCGTATACATCACGTTCGCTTATGAATTCTTCCGATCGAAAGCCCCTAAGTCTTCACTGGACCCTTAATTTTCTCTTGCTCTTGTAAAACGGGAGAAGAAACTGCAGCGGGACTTATTTGTCCGATGGAACCGCTAATGGGAGAAAGAAAAACGAAGATGCTCTTGAAACATTTCGACACCTTATCCAATACTCTAGAAAAGGAGATTTTAAAAAGCGAACAGATCCGTAGCAAGATCCTATTAGCTGTGCTTTCCGCAGCCAGCTTGATCTGGATCATCGTATTCGCGTTTTTCCAAAAGGAATTCGATGAGATTATGGGGATGCCATTCCCGTTCCATTTGCTGATCGGGACCTTAGTATTCGGCGCGATCTATGAATCCGGTTTTTTGCGCCTTCTGAGATTCCTTCAGAAAAATGAGCGAAGGCTCCCTTCTCCTCCCAGGTATGGGAATGCCTTGATCGAAACCTCCCTTCCTGGATTTGTACTCTTATTCTTAGTCCAAAAGCATTTGTATCCTGTAGTTCCCCTCAACTCTCCCATTCCGAACCTATATCTAATTTTCATAATACTTTCCGTATTGAGAATGGAGTTTGGCATTTCCTTTTTCACCGGGATCATCGCAGGGGTTCAGTATCTTCTTCTTTCCTTATATTTCGTACCGGATAATATTCCGACCGGAGACTACGCCTATAACTTCTTCTATTCCAGGATCCCAATGTACATTCGTGCAGGAATGTTTGTCGGATCAGGCTTAGTCGCCGGACTCGTGGCGATGAGATTGAAGAACGTATTAAAGAACTCGGTCAGTCATTTGGAAGAAAGGAACGAGGTCCTAGGAATGTTCGGTCAATATGTTTCTCCTTCCGTAGTAGACAAACTCATGAGCCAGAAAACGGAAGCGGTCTCGGAGAACAAGGACGTATGTGTGATGTTTTTGGACATTCGCAATTTCACAAAATTCTCGGAAAACAAGAGTCCGGCAGAGGTCATCGAATACTTAAACACTCTATTCGAAGATATGATCGAGATCGTGAACAAACATAATGGGATCATAAACAAGTTCTTAGGAGACGGTTTCATGGCAGTCTTCGGAGCTCCTATCTCGGACAACGGAAAGGATGTGGAGAATGCGGTGCAAGCTTCTATAGAGATCCAAAATAAGGTTTTGGAACTAAATCTTTCCGGCAAGATCCCGGAAACCAGGATAGGAATAGGCCTGCATTCCGGAGAGGCAATGACGGGTAATGTGGGATCTTCTCAGAGAAAAGAATACACGATCATTGGAGACACGGTCAACCTAGCCTCGAGAGTGGAACAATTGAACAAGGACTTCGGTTCTGTTCTTCTTGTAACTGATTCGGTGTACGAACAAGTGAAACATGCAGTGCAAGGAGAGTCCCTTCCTCCAGTAAAAGTAAAAGGACGAGACAAGGAAGTGTTCATTTACAAACTGCATTAATATGAGTTCTCCTAAAGAACATTACGAAAGTTTTCTAGCCAAAAGATATTCCTGGATGCTCGGAGATCTCTCTGAAAAGGAAAAAGAACATCTCTCCTTATTCCAATCTTTTGGCATCTCTCCCAAATCGAATTCCATCGCTTGGGATCTAGGGGCAGGAAGTGGGATCCAATCCATTCCGTTAGAGAATTTAGGATTCGATGTTCTAGCTGCCGACTTCAGCCAAGATCTATTAGAGGAAATTGCGACTAGACATCCGAGCACGCGCATCCAGACCAAGGTCGCAGACATCAGATCTTCCGCATTGTACCAAGGAGAGGCTCCCGAACTCTTACTCTGCATGGGAGACACAATCACTCATTTAGAATCCGAAACGGAATGGGAAGATCTTGTCAGACTCTGGTCTTCTTTCCTAAAACCCGGAAGTCTATTATTTTTAAGTTATAGAGATCTGAGTTACGGGACTCCCGGAGAAAAAATGGGTTTCGTTGTCCGGGACACAGGATCCGAGATATTCTCCTGCATTCTTTCTTTTGGAAAGGAAAAGACCGAGGTCACAGATCTATTTCATTATAAAAATGAAAACAAATGGGATCTAGCCATGAGTTCGTATAACAAATTGGTGCTTCCGATAGATAGAATATTACAAACTCTTTCTATTCATAAATTCGAACTCCAAAAAAGGGAAGAGAAGAGAGGAATGCACTTCCTTCTTTTAAAGAGGATCTAAGGACCCTTCTTCTTTCCCTCCGTTCCCTACTTCCTCATTTTTTTAGAGGATGGTTTTTATGAAAAACCATTCGACAACGAAATTGAGACTAGGAATCTGTAAGTATCCTTGCCCGGGGACCTTCCATGATAGACAAACTGATACGCATCTCCATTAAGAATAGGATCATCATTCTGATCCTAACCGGACTCGTTACCGTAGTGGGATTGTATAATGCGTATCAACTCTCTATCGACGCCATCCCGGACATTACCAACGTCCAGGTCTCCGTGGTCACTCAGTCTCCCGGTCTTTCTCCGGTAGAGGTGGAGCAATTCATCACCTATCCGATCGAGATGGAGCTCACTGGAATTCCTCATGTCACCGAGATCCGTTCCATTTCAAGAACGGGAGTGAGCAGTGTGACCGTCGTGTTCAAGGATGGGACCGACATCTACTTTGCAAGACAGCTTATCAACGAGAGATTGAGAGCGGCAGAGGCAGTGATCCCGAAAGGATACGGTTCGCCGGAACTTTCTCCTATCGCTACCGGTCTAGGGGATATTTATGAATTCGTTCTTACAAGCGATCGACATACCCCTGAAGAGCTCAGGACCTATATGGAGTGGGAACTTGCCAGGGAGATCAAATCCACGGAAGGGATCATCGATGTAAACATCGTCGGTGGGGAAGCGAGACAATATCAGATCAAAATAGATCCCCAAAGATTAGCAGTTCATAATATTACACTTTCCCAACTCTGCGAAAAACTGGAAAGCTCCAACCAGAATACCGGTGGCGGTTATATTTCTAAAGGCTCGGAGCAGATCGTGATCCGAGGAGAGAGCCAATTCAAGACCATAGAAGAGATACGTAACGTAGCCGTTAAAACGGAAAGAGACGGAGTTCCTCTTCTTCTGGGACAAATCGCTACCGTAGAGACAGGTCCCGCACTTAGATTCGGACTGATGACCAAGGATGCCAAGGGAGAAGTCGTTGGCGCCACCGCAATGATGCTCATGGGCCAAAATTCCTTGGAAGTAGTAAAGAGAGTGAAGGAAAAAATAGAGGTCCTACGATCCAGACTTCCGGAAGGAATGAAGATCGTTACCTTCTATGATCGTTCCGAATTCATCGGAAGGACTCTCGGGACCATCTTCACGAATCTAGCAGAAGCAGCTGTCTTAGTCATCATCGTTCTAATACTAGCTCTCGGGACAGTAAAAGGAGCCCTGCTTGTTAGCTTGGCCATTCCCATCCCGATGCTTGCGGCTACCATCTTCATGAGGATGTTCGGGATCGTGGGAAATCTAATGTCTCTCGGCGCACTTGACTTCGGACTCCTTGTAGATGGGACCATTGTGATGTTGGAGTCAGTGCTCCACGGTTTCATTTTGAAGAAGTCCTTTTACGAATTACAAAATTCTCAAGAAGATAGAAAGCTCGCTGCCGAACAGATCATCACAGAATCCTGCGTGAGAGTGGCCAGGGCCGCGACGTTCTCTGTGGGAATTATCCTGCTCGTATATCTTCCCCTCATGACCTTAGAAGGTGTAGAAGGAAGAATGTTCCAGCCAATGGCAATGACTGTAGCCATTTCTCTTTTTATGGCTCTATTATTCTCTCTCACTACCTTCCCGGCTGCAGTTAGCATTATCTTCCAAAAGCCCATCTTTCATCATAGTAAGTTCTGGGATATGGCAGAAGAGAAATATCTACAACTACTTCATTTTGGAATGGCAAATAAGCAGCTTTTCCTTAGAGCAGGTTTGGGAGTATTTGCAGCTTCTTTAATATTAGGATCCACATTGGGTTCCGAGTTCTTACCTCGTATCGACGAAGGAGAGTTCGCGATCGATATCAAACGCCTCCCTTCCACGGCGATCAATTATTCCAGGGATACAAATACGGAAATGGAGAAGGTAATCGCTCAATTTCCGGAAGCAGTTAGTATCGTAAGTAAGATGGGAAGAGGAGAGTCCGCTGCAGAACCCATCGGAACAGAAGAAGGAGAAACAACAGTCAAGCTCACTCCTCATAAGGAATGGGTAAGCGCTTCTTCTAGGGACGAACTCATGGACAAGATGAAGGATGCCATTCTGAAATCGGTTCCTTCGAGCACTATCTCTTTGTCTCAACCGATAGAGAACAGGGTGAACGCACTTCTCTCCGGATCCAAGGCAGACGTAGTGATCAAGATCTACGGGGACGATCTGCAAACCCTAAAGGACACCGCGGGAAAATTCGCAGAAAAGATACGCAAGGTCCCTGGAGCCGCAGACCTAAGAGTACAAAGAGTATTAGGACTTCCTTTAATACAGATCAAGGCAGACAGACAGAAAATGGCCCGTTACGGAGTGGAGGCCGAAGAGATCCTCACTACTGTGGAGTCCTTACGGATCGGAAGAAGGGCCGGAAAGGTATTCGAAGGCTTCAAACGCTTCGACCTGGTGGTCCGCTTGCAATTGGATGTCTCCGATCTGGATAAGTTAGAGAATATCCCGGTCATGACCTCAGGAGGATTCACCATCCCTCTTGGACAGGTAGCTTCCATCGAATTCGTAGAAGGACCCGCAGCTATCTATAGAGAATCCCTTAAACGTAGGATCATGGTAGAGGCCAACGTGAGAGGAAGGGACCTAGTAGGCTTCGTAAACGAAGCACAAAAAGTCACCGAAGAGATAGAAAAGAACCTTCCCGAAGGATATAGAACGGACTGGGGAGGACAATTCGAGAACTTCCAAAGAGCGAAGAACAGATTGATCCTAGTGGTCCCTATCGCACTCGCAATCATATTTGTCATGCTTATTGCTGCCTTCGGCAACGTATATTATGCTGCAGGAGTGTTCATTGTAGTACCACTTGCAGTCGCAGGCGGGATCATAGGACTTGTGCTCCGAGGACTTCCTTTCAGTATTCCCGCAGGTGTAGGATTTATCGCAGTAAGCGGTATCGCAGTATTGAACGGCGTCGTTTATGCCTCTACGTTAAAAGAAGAACTCGCCAAGGGAGCAGAGATCTCCAAGGCGGTGATCTCTGCCGGATTGCATTCCCTTCGTCCAGTAATGACAACTGAGATCATCGCTGCGGTAGGATTCATTCCTATGGCAATCTCTACCATGGCGGGAGCGGAAGTGCAAAGACCTCTCGCGACCGTAGTCATCTTCGGGGTCATAGTGGCGACCGTTCTCTCGCGGGTACTTCTTCCGATCGTGATGGAGTTCCTACTGAATATATATCAGCACCAGGAAAGAAGAAAGGGAGCCCAGAAAAGGAAATTAGAGGCAGAGTTCCAAGCATCTAGGGTTCAGGAAAGACTCTCGGAACCTACGCAACCATTACAAGAGATCTCTTGGGATTCGGAGGAGATCCTGGAAGAAGAGGAGGAAGACTCCTTCTCCAAATCCAAACGTAGCAAGAACGGGAGCAAGAAGAAGACGAAACGTTAACCTTGCGGACCTTTCAGGATCTAGTTCTTCTTTTCCTTTAAGCCGGAGATCAGGGCTCGAACGACTGCTTTCAAGAGATCGATCCTGTCTTCGGAGATCCGTTCAAATACGATGCGAGGATGATGAAAAGCCAGAGTCCCATCGAATAGGATCTTTGCTCCTTCCAAAGGAGTATTACAAAAAAATAAACCTTCTTTTATTCCTTCCCCCACTATCTTTTGCAACTGATCGTGCATGCTTTGCAAATGTTTTTGGACGAAAGGCCTAGTCTTTTCGGCGGACATATTGAATGCGGTAAAGATACGAGGGTCGGACTGCACCTTCTCCCGTTTCATTTTGTGAAGAGTGAGAAACCAATCTTCTATCTTTTGCTCCAAGGACCCAGGACGAGAAGTAACTTCTTCTAAGGCCGTGTCTATGCGATCCAACCATCTTTTGGAAATGGAATCGAGCAAAGCTTCTTTGTCTGCGAAATGTTTATAGAGAGCGGCGTGACTTACGTTTAAGGTCCGAGCAACATCGGTTAACTTCAGGCGCTCGACACCATTCCGACGAATTTCCATTTCGGCGGCATCGAGCACTTTTTCTTGCAGTTCTTCCGGTTTTAGACCAGTCTTAGGCATTCGTTCATTTAACTACGAGCTGCATCCCATGGGCAGGATATCTGTCTCCTTGGAAGCTTCCTTCGGGGAAGGTCTCGTCCAGAGTCTTTATTTCTTCGGCGCTTAGTTTCACGGACTGCGCTTCCAGATTCTCTTTCAGACTCGCCCTTCTCGTAGATCCAATGAGAGGAACGATATCAGCTCCCTTGTGCAGTACCCAAGCGATCGCGAGTTGAGCGGTGCTACAACCCTTCTTCTTGGCAAGCTCTTGAAGCAGACTCACACGTTCCAAATTCGCTTCAAGGTTTTTTCCCTGAAAGCGAGGAGAATTGGCCCTAAAATCCGCGACTCCCAACTTGGTCTCGATCGCCCCAGTAAGAAGTCCTCTTCCTACCACTCCGTAAGCGACGACACTCACTCCCAGTTCTCTTGCTGTTTGTAGGAGCTCCTTCTCGATCACTCTGGTCGCCAAGGAATATTCCACTTCGAGAGCGGTGACAGGATGCACCTTATGAGCTCTTCGGAGATTTTCGGGAGAAGCCTCCGAGAGTCCGAGATAACGGACCTTCCCATCCTGGATCAGCTCCGCGATCGCGCCGACCGTTTCCTCGATTGGAACACTCGGATCCACACGAGAAGGCTGGTAAATATCGATCACGTCGGTCCCGAGCCTTGTCAGAGTATGAGCCGCAAAATTCTTCACAGAAGAAGGTCTAGCGTCATAGCCGATAAAATCTCCCGACGGAGTACGAAGTGCTCCGAACTTCACACTGATCAAAGGCTTTTCCGACCGAGTCTTTATCGCCTCGGAGATCAAAAGCTCATTGTGGCCAATCCCGTAAAAGTCCCCTGTATTCAGCAAATTCACCCCTGCATCCAGAGCAGCGTGAATGGTCGCGATGGATTCCTTCCGATCCCTCGTTTCCTTGGTGCCATAAAAGTCGGACATTCCCATGCAGCCCAGACTCAGCTCGGAAACCATGGGACCATTTGTACCTAATTTTCGTAATTGCATTCGGAAACCTCCATATAGTTTCAAATTATATATATTGTAATTTGTAACTATATGCAAGCAAAATTTGAGAAGGAACTCCTTCCTGTCGAAGATCCTACAAGCCCCAGAATATCCCTGATACGAGACATAACTAGCGAATTATGTCCGAAATTTGCTTTCCGCTTTTACTCCGAATTCCAAGTTAGTGCTCCGGAGTAAGCAAACCCCCATGGAAAGCCAGAAACCAATTGTCCAACTACTAGATGCAACCAAGGAGCCATTCAATCTTGCAATCGCTTCTGCAAGGACTTGCTACTCTTCCAAAGGGGTCCTTCTTCCCGAGGATATGGTCCGCACGGAAAAATCCCTGGAAATCCGGGACAAAGTGGCCAAGTCCACCAAGAAGGCGGGCCACCTAACTACTCGCCAACATCCTCATTTTATTTTTACCTTGGACAAGGTTTCCCGACAGTTCGTTTGGTCCTTTTTACATTCCCACCCTTACTATAACTCCGAGCAGGTGAGCCAAAGATACGTCGAAGTCAAAAAGGAGAATTATTATATTCCCCCTTCCCTCAGCGGAGAGCAAAGAGAATTGTATTTGGAAGCGATCGAATTCGCGTCTAACGCGTATTTCGAATTTGTAGAGCTATTACATCCTTTTATCCAGGATGAGTATTTCCTGGTTTATAAAGCGAGAGCAAGTTATCCGGAGAAGTGGCAGCAACCGATCAAGAAGAAATGCTTGGAAGTAGCACGTTACCTTCTTCCTTTGGGAACATTCACATATCTATATCACACGGTGAATGGGCTCACTCTCCATAGATACCATCGCCTCATGAACTCTTTTGACGTTCCGGAAGAACAAAGGATCGTAGTAGAGGCAATGATCGAAAAAGTAAGAGAGATCGATCCTCTCTATGTGGAAGAGATGGATGACCCGATCCCTCTCGAAGAGACTGCCGAATACCGATTCTTCCACGAGTTCTATAAGGACGGTTCTTCCGAGTTTAGGCCGGAGGCAGCTAAGAATTTCGTGAGGGAATTCGATGAGGATCTGGACACACGTTACTCTCGCTTGGTATCTTATTCTTCCAGCGGTCCGGAGGTATTGGCCTCGGCTGTGCGCTCCGTCCTAGGAGTCCCTAAGTCCTCTTTAAACGACGAGGATGCCATCCGCTTGGTACTAGATCCTTCTAAGAATAAACATCTGACTTCGACCCTGAACGAGACCACTATGAGCCCTCTGGCAAGGGCCATGTTCAATGTGCATTATGCATTTAAGAAAAGGATCTCTCATACTGCGGATAGCCAGGACCAAAGACATAGAATGGTCCCAGGAGCAAGACCGGTGCTCATGTCCCAGTATACGGGAATGCCGGACTATATCGTTCCGAAAGTAGTATTAAAATATTCTCAATTAGAAGAAACGTATAGAAGGAAGATGGATGGGATCTTCAAGAACCTGAACCGTTTTATCGAGGCAGGAGGAAGCGCGGAATATGCTTCGTATCTTCTTCCGAACGCCTTCCCGATCCGTTTCTATGAAGGCGGGGACCTACTGAACCTTCATCATAAATGGAGAGCTCGCACCTGCTACAATGCCCAAGAAGAGATCTTCCAAGCTTCCATAAACGAGCTTACGGACCTAAACCAGGTCCATCCTCAGATCGCGAAATGGATCAAGGCTCCTTGCTGGATCCGACTCCAGGGAGACGTGAAACCGTACTGCCCGGAAGGAGATCATTATTGCGGAACCCAAGTCTGGAAAAGGGAATTAAGCGAGTACGATAGGACCTTGTGATCTATTGAGCATCGATTCTTAGTATCCTTCCGCTATAATCCACGATATAGATCTCTCCGTTTGCATCTTCCCCAAAGGAAGGAAGCGGAGAGTGAAATCCCATCTCTTGGGTGTGCTCGATGATATTGTCAATCTTGGTCCCGTCCCAAACCAGGGACCATATTCTTTGGGTCATGAAGTCCCCGTAAAAATACCTTCCCACATAGTCTGGTAGATTCGTTCCACGATACACATAACCACCTGTGATCGCCTGTCCCGTGAAATGAGTGTATTCTAATTGAGGTTGTGTGATCCCGGTAACGGAACATCCAAAAGAAGGACTAAAGCAATGCTTGCCTTCCATGATCTTCCATCCATAGTTTTTCAATCCTTGGCCGGAAGCTTCTATATTCAATTCTTCGTATAGACTCTGTCCCACATCCGCAATGTACAGGTCCCCATTGCTTCTATCAAAACTGAATCTCCAAGGATTTCGAAGTCCCCAGTCCCATATATGAGGATTTTCTAAACCTGTAGCGGGTCTATTTCCAGGAGCGGGAGTCGGATAAGAATCTACATCGATCCTGAGGATCTTACCGAGCCCCACTTCCAGGTTCTGCGCGTTCCCGTTCGGATCTCCGGCACCTCCCCCATCCCCAGTTCCAATGTACAGGAATCCGTCCGGTCCGAATGCGATCATTCCCCCGTTATGATTTGCGAAAGGTTTAGAAATATTGAATACTTCCTTCACAGGAGAAGGATCCGCTATATCCGGATCCCCTGCCGAGCGTGAATACTCTGCAAGTACTATGGCACCGTCGGACTTGCGGGTATAATCCACCCAGAATCTTCCGTTAGAAGAATAATTGGGATGGAATGCGAGACCGAGTAATCCTCTTTCGCCGGAAAAATCGATGAGATCCGTTCCTTCGGACCCTATATCTAAAAAAGGAGTTCCGAGTACTGTATCGTTCTTAATGATCCGGATCTTTCCTCCCTGCTCCACCACGAAAAGACGGGTCGTATCTCCTGTAGGAGCTCCTACAAAAAGAGACGCACTAAAACCGGAAGCGATCTCGGTAGTCTTTAGACAAGAAGGGACCCTAGACTCCGTGCATTTGCTTTCCCCCAAGAAAAAGAGAGGGAGTATAGAAGAATTTCCAGGCGGTTTACACCCTAGACAGAAAACAAAATGTGCAATCCCTATCAGAAGAAGTCTGGCTCCATTCTTTTTCATCCCAAAACCCATTTGCATTCGAATTGCATCCTTCTTCTTTGATAAAAACAACCCTAAGCTTTCTAGATTGCAGGGATTCCGAATGAAAAAGCCCTCCTTCTTTAAAAAAGAAGAGACTGGAAAGATTCCGTTCCAAAACACTTTACTCATGACTGCTCAAACTTCTTCCAGACTTGCAGAACTAGTCAAGTATAGACGCTTCATACATAAGCATCCGGAATTGAAATACGAAGAAAAGGGAACGGCCGACTTTGTGGCAGCCCATTTGCGCTCTTTAGGATTCCAATTTCAGGAAGGGATCGCAAAGACCGGGATCGCTTGTCTGATCGATTCAGGCATCCCGGGCAAGACCCTGCTCGTTCGAGCCGACATGGACGCCCTTCCTATAATAGAAGAAAACCAAGTAGAATACGCATCCATTCATAGCGGTGTCATGCATGCCTGCGGACACGACGCTCATACTTCCGTGTTAATGGGTTTGGCCTCCGAACTAAAGGAGGATATCCGATCCATTATTCCAAAGGGTCGAGTCTTACTGGTGTTCCAACCCGCCGAGGAAGGCGGACAAGGCGCCGACAAAATGATAGAAGAAGGTATATTAGAAAAATACAATGTATCCGCAGCCCTCGCTCTTCATGTTTGGAACCATATCCCTGTAGGTAAGGTAGGCGTAGTGGACGGCCCCATGATGGCGGCCGTAGACGAGTTCCAGATCACCGTCCAAGGAGTGAGCGGACACGGAGCCATGCCTCAGCATACTGTGGATCCCATCTTAGTAGGAGCTCATATCGTAACGGCTCTCCAAAGTATTGTCTCCCGAAATACGGACCCATTGGATTCCTGCGTGGTGACTGTGGGAGCCTTCCATTCCGGTCATGCATTCAATGTGATCTCGGAAACTGCGGAACTAAAAGGCACGATCCGCACTTTCACCAAGGAAATGTTCGATAAGGCTCCGGAACTTTTCAAAAGAGTAGTAGAGAATACTGCCTCTGCATTCGGTGCGAAGGCGATCATTCAATACGAAAGAACGAATGCTCCTACCATCAATGATCCCAATATGGCAAGTCTTGTGAGAAGGGCATCTCAGAATATCTTGGGACAGGATTCTATTACGGAAGAGCATACAAAGACCATGGGAGGAGAGGACTTCTCCGCATTCCTCATGAAGGTGCCTGGTTGCTATTTCTTTATAGGTTCCATGAATGAGGAGAAGGGATTTGTTCATCCTCATCATAGCTCCAAATTCGATCTGGACGAAAGCTCCCTTCCCATCGGACTCTCCGTGATGAAAGAAGCAATTCGTCTCTATCTAGAAGAGAATTAGGCACCTTTCGGCAAGAGACTTCCCTTTTGCACCGGGAAGTCTTTGATCTTCTCCTCGGCGTTTCTTTCTTCCTCGCTTTTCTCTTCTAGATATTCCGCCTTGATCTTGTCAGAACGGAATCCGAAAGTCTCTTTCCACTCCGCATATAGAATAGAAGACAAGAAACTACTTACGGACACATTGAATCCTCTCGCAAAGCTTTGTGCCTCCCAATAATCGAAACCTAAGACCTTTATCCTTTTGCGCGAGTCGCCAACTCTTACTTGATCGAATTTTAATGCGGAGATCTTTCCAAAGCGTTTTCTTCGTCGAAAACTTCCTACCAAGTATTTGAGTATTTTCCTTGGTTCTCCGAAAGCTTGGATAGAATCCTTCCAGGCCTGTTCCGCCTCTGGTGGGATCCTCCAGTCGATCTGGATCATCCCCGTTTCTTCGTTTGTTTGGATCTCTTCTTTCATATTTCCTCCGTTTTACGGAGTGCATAGAAGTGGTAGGAACTCCTTCTCTCAATCAGAAAGAGAATGGAATATTAAAATTTTTGCAAATATTACGCGATACTGCGGCAAATGGATCTATCGCGTAAATTTTAGAGACTTAAGACGGAAAGCAATTTCGACAGCTAATCCAAGACAATGCGCACTTCACGATTTCAAGAAACGCTTCGAAACCGCGAATCATGGAATAGAAACATCTCAAACCTAGAAAAGCGCCTTATAAACTAAAGAACTAACCTCTCATCGCTTCGATCTCGTCCACTTCCTTAGCGATCATGGAAGTCAGAACGATCGGAGAATCCCCGTTCACTAGAATATCGTCCTCGATCCGAACCCCTATCCCACGAAATGCAGCGGGAATAGATTCATCCGTCGGATCAAAGTACAGTCCGGGCTCAACCGTGACCACAAGTCCATCCTTCATCGGCTTACTTCTTCCGTTCTCGAAGTATCTTCCTACGTCATGCACATCCATTCCCAAATAATGTCCTGTCCTATGCATGTAGAACTTGCGATATTCGCCCTTCTCTATGATATCCGAAGCGCTTCCTTTCAGTAAACCTAGATCCAAAAGGCCAAGCACCAGATTGTGAATGGTCTTCTCATGAACGGAATTGAACTCCACTCCTGCCTTTGATTCCGCAATCGCTTTCTTCTGCACATCGAGTACGAGTTGGTAGATCGTCTTTTGTTCCGGCGTGAATTTCTTTCCGGAAGGAAAGACCCGAGTAACGTCTGCGGTATAATAATCCTTTTCTGCACCGCTATCCACCAGGATCGCCTCATTCTCTCCGATCTTGGCTCGGTTGGTTGTATAGTGCAAAATGGTAGCGTTCTTTCCGGCAGCGACTATATGTCCATAGCCTCCACCCCAGGCACCATGTTTCAAATATTCGGATTCCAGAATGGACTCCAGTTCGAATTCATACATGCCCACTCTTGTTTCCCTGAACAATCTTTCATGACCGAGAGCAGTAATACGAGAAGACTCTTTTAGCTTCTCAACCTCTTCCGGAGTCTTGAACATTCTCATCTCATGCAAGAAGTTCGGGATCTCCCATCTCTGAGGCCCGAATTTTCCTTCTCTCAGTCTGAGATTCAAGGAGCTGATCAACTCCAGTAGTTTTGCATCCCTCTCCTTATCTTTTCCGAAAAAATGATAGAGGGTGAACTGATTGGTGAGTATTTCATAGATCTTTGCATCCCATTCCCCCAAAGAGAAACTCTCATCCAATCCTAATCTTTTTTGGATCTCTTCCTTTCCGAGACGAATGCCGGTCCAGATCTCTCTTTCCTTGTCTTTAGGAAGCGCAAAATGAGTGGAGTAATCGCGACGTAGCGCAAGTATCCCGTCTTCTTCTTCAATGCCTGTGAGGTAATAATAGTCGGAGTCTTGTCGGAACTTATACTCTACATCCCTGTTCCGAATGCGCTGAGGAGCGGCGAATACGAGAAGGACTTCGGATTCCTTCAAATGATCTTGGACATTACGAATGCGTTTGCGAAAAATACTTTGGTCCATGTTTATCCTTTTATTAGACGGAGCGCCTCTCGGATCATAGCATCCGTATCCTGCTCTAACATACAACGAAAATGTCCCTTGGGACAAACCCTTCCCCCATGGATCCCACAAGGACGGCAGTCTAGTCCGTATATCTCGGAAATAAATATTTTATCCGCAAGCGGAGTGTAACCGAAGGCGGGAATGGTGGCCCCAAACGCGGCTAAGGTGGGAATATTAAAGGCGGAGGCAAAATGAATGGGAGAAGAATCGTTGGTCACAAGAAGCGCCGCCTGGCTCATCAAATAACTCATCTCCGGAAGACTGGTCTTTCCAGCCAGATTGATACCGAATCCTTTTCCTACTTCTTCGCAAAGAGGAATGTCTCCCTTGCCTCCGGTGAGAACGATCTTGAATCCCGTCTTCTCGGCAAGTCCCTCGGCTACGGTCCGAAACTTCTCGGCGGGCATACGTTTTGTTTCCCAGACAGAAGAAGGAGATACAAGGATGAAGTTTCCCTTCTCCAAGCCGTGCTTCTTCATTTCCGCTTGGATGCCTATAACCGATTCGGGTTTCCAAAACAGCTCCGGTCTTCGGGAGATCTTCTTTCTTTCTTCTTCCGTATAGAGAAGGGAAAGAAGTTTATCCACTTCATGAGGACCGAGTAATGGTCTCGGCTTTCTATCGTTCAACAAGAAGGAAAACCCGGCGCTCTTGTATCCGATCCTTTTCTTGGCTCCACTTCTCCAGGCAATGATGGAAGATCGAAAAGAAAAATGAGGACTGATGCAAAGAGTAAATTTTCGTTTTCGGATCGCTTGGCAGAAATTCCAAAATCCGAAGAGAGAGGATTTGATCTGCTTCTTGTCCAAAGGAATGATCTCATCGATCCACGGATTTGCTTCGAGTACAGCTTCCGTTCCCTTGTTCACGATCACTGTCATCTTGGAGTCTGGGAACTTCTTCTTGATCTCCCGGAACAATGGAGTAGTAAGAATGAGATCTCCCAGAAAGGCAGTTTGTATGACAAGGATATTCTCTTTCATAATCAGTCCTTCGCCTCCAGGATCGTAGCAAAGTTATTCACACCCAATCCTCCGATGGAAAGAGCGAGTGCCGTATTTGCAGAATTCGATTGTAAATAATTGCTAAGCTCAGCAACTTGTGCGAGACCGGAAACTCCTACCGGATGTCCTCTGGTTTTCAAACCTCCGGAAGGATTGATAGGAAGCCTTCCCCTCTTGTCTGTGATCCCTTCCGTTACTGCTGCTAGTGCCTTTCCGCTTTCAAAAAGGCCTGCATCTTCTGCCGCAATGATCTCGAAGATGGTGAACGCATCGTGCAACTCAGCGACTTGGATATCCTTAGCGGTCTTTCCGGATTCCTGGTAGGCTTGCTGGAAGGCGAGCTTCGATGCGGGAAAACGTAAAGCCCCCGGAGTCCCATTCACTTGCCCAAGCCCGAAGCCCGTCCCAGAAATGGATATTTTTCGTTTTCCCTTCTGCAAGCGAGAAGGATCCGACTCCACGAGTACAGCGCAAGCTCCGTCCGAGAGAGGAGAAATATCATATAAACAGAATGGACTGGAGAACATAGGAGAGGAAAAATATTCCTCTTCGCTTAAGTTTTTTTGAATATGAGCGATTGGGTTCGCAAGACCGTTATCATGCAACTTTTTTGATAAACGAAAAAGATCCTTTCTGGTATATCCAAAATCCTTTAAGTATCTTGTTGCAGTCAGCGCCCCTCCTTGCGCCATGGACATGGCCAAGGATCTCTGTTGGGAAGAAAGCACCGAACCAAGTAAGAGATTATTTTCCTCTCTTGGGAGCTTACTCATGACCTCTGTGGCAAGAACGAGTCCTCTTTGGAACTTGCCGGACAATATCAAGATTCTTGCAAGGTGCAAGGCGGAGGCGCCGCTGGAAGAGGCCGTCTCGGAACGAATTGCAAATATGGAAGGGAGGCCCAGATCCTCCTTGATCTTTGCCGGAAGAAAAGTCTCTCCCGTATAACGTTCAGGCGCCATGGAGGCAAAGACCAAGAACTCTGGACGAAACTCTGGATTCCTTTTAAGTAAATGATTCGCAGTCTCATACGAGAGCGACTGATAGTCAAATTCAGTCTTACCGAACTTACTCAAATGAGAGTCCAGCACATAGGCCAAGGTCATATCCAACTAAGTTTTCATTTTGGAATTTCGGGCAAAGTCAAAAATAGGAATGAGAATGGATTGAATTTTAGAAACTCGCTTTTCAAAATAGGCACTCTCGTTTATAGTGATCTCAGGTAGGAGAAACGACGTGAAAGGTAACCAAGAAGTCCTCGAAATCTTAGCGGAAGTACTCTCCGCCGAATTAACCGCTATCAATCAGTATTTTATTCACGCAAAGATGAATAAGAACTGGGGCTACGACAAGCTCGCGAGTTATATGAAAAAAGAATCTATCGAAGAGATGAACCACGCAGACCAAGTCATAGAGCGCATTCTCTTCTTAGACGGAGTTCCCGATCTTCAAAGATACATGAAGATCAATGTCGGCAAGGACACAGAGAGCATCTTCAAGAACGACTTGGAGGTGGAGTACCTCGCAGTGGAACGTCTGAATCGCGGCATAGAGATCGCGACCAGAAACAAAGACAACGGCACACGTGAATTGCTCGAGAAGATCCTCGTTTCCGAGGAGGAGCATATCGACTGGCTCGAGGCCCAGCTAGAGATCATCAAAACCATAGGCGTCCAAAACTATTTGGCCCAACAACTTTCCTAGACATTGAACAAAAAACCATTTAAGAAATCCCCTTCTTCCGGACCAGGAAAGAAGGGGTCCGGCAACAAGTCCGGCTCATCCTTCTCTAAACCGCAAAGACCAAAACGCTCTCCTGGTGGAGAGGACAACGACTCTTATTCTTCCAGACGTCCTAAGGAAGAAGGGAATCGCAAACCATACCGCTCCGGAAACGATTCCGGCAGACCTTCTCCCTATAGAACGAGAGATGATAAGGACTCTTCTTCTCGTGCAGAAAGAAAACCGAGAAGGGAATATGATCGTGGCAACGACAGAGAACAAGGCCGCGGAAACAGAAGATCCGATTCTTCCGAACCAAGAAGACCATACCAAAAAAGGAACGAACAAGAAGGTTCCGAAACTAGAAGACCGTTCCGAGATAAGAACGAACAAGATAGCTCGAGAGAACGAAAGCCCAGAAAAGACTTCGATCGAGACGAGAGAAAACCTCGCAGAGATTACGATCGCGGCAACGACAGAGAACAAGGCCGCGGAAATAGAAGATCCGATTCTTCCGAACCAAGAAGACCATACCGAGATAAAAATGGGTCCGGAAGTTCCGAAGAGCGAAAACCGAGACGCGACTTCGATCGCGGAGAAAGAAAGCCGTATTCATCTCGCACTGATAAAGACCAAGGAAACAGAAAACCATTCTCCTCCAGAGAAGGTAGATCCGACGATCGAAGACCTTATTCTTCCCGCGAAGGAAGATCCGAGGACAGAAAACCTTTCACTTCTCGTGAAGGAAGGTCGGATGAAAGAAAACCTTTCACTTCTCGCGAAGGTGGATCTCGAGAAAGAAGACCTTATTCCTCTGACAGAGAACACTCTTCCTTTTCTAGAGAACGAAAAGGACCAAGAGGGAACGGAGAATTTTCTGGGCGCTCTCCACGCGGAGAAGGAAAACCTTTCCGTCCGAAAGGAAAGCCTGGCTTTGAAAGAGAATCTTATTCAAATCGATATGAAGAAGATTCGCATAGAGAAGGAATTCGCGCCGGCTGGCAGTCTGCTAAATTATCCTTAAGCGAATTCGATAGACCGGAAGCTCTGATGTTCCACGCTTCCTGCGGGGACGGACTTTCCTTCCTACTTGCAGAAGAAGTAAAAGAGGCAGGCTTAGAACTCGTTTCCGAAAACAGAGGCGGCGTGTTCTTCAAAGGCCCTGCCAAGAAGGTAAGGGATTTTTGCCTAAGCTCCGGGATCGCATCCGGGATCAGCTTCGAACTTTCCTCTTGGAAGGATATACAGGGTCCGGACGATCTCTACGAAGTCGCAGCTATGTTCCCTTTCGAGAAGCTTCTCTCTCCTAAGACAAAGTTCAGGATAGACGCGACCACCAAGGATAATCTAACCGATTCACGTTACGCGACATACAGACTCAAGGACGCGATCTTCGATCGCTTTAGGGCCCAAGGTTTGGAACTTCCTGAAGCAGATAGAGAAGAACCTGAAGTATTGTTCTATCTTCGTTCCCGTACCGATCACGTAAAATTGTTCCTCGCACTTCATCCTCAACCTTTACAAAGAAGAGGACATGGAAGAGAAGGCGGAGAGGCTCCTCTCAGAGAGACTTTGGCCCAGGCACTTCTCCGTTTCTCCGGCTGGAAGGTGGGAGAAAAGCTGTATGATCCGTTCTGCGGATCCGGAACACTTCTCATTGAAGCCGCGCTCCGAATGAGAAACGGGGGCTGGGTAAATTACAAAAGCCTTTCCAGATCCAGCATATTCACCCGCCTATTCGGACCTTGCAAGGCAAAGGAAGAATGGGAATCCAAGGGAGAAGTATTGCTATTCGGCTCCGATATCTCCGAAGAGGCCATCGCTCTTGCCAAAAAGAATGCGAAGGAAGCGGGAGTCGCGGATCTGATCCAATGGACCGTTGCTTCCGCAGAAGAACCTGCGGAAGATTTCGAGTTCAAACAAGGTAAGATCGTAACCAATCCTCCTTATGGAGTAAGGATTGGAGATCGGGAATCCGCCTCCGAACTCTATGCAAGTTGGGGAAAGTCCTTAAAGGAGAACTTTCCAGGATCCTATATCTCTATGGTGGCAGGAGATCCTTCCCTCTTAGGTTATCTGAAACTAAAGGCTGACAAAGAACAGTCTGTTACGATAGCCAAGTTGAAAGGAAAATTGGTTGCCTACCAGATCGACTAAAGCAAGATCCCGTGAGAGATGAATCACCAGGAGATCCTCCTCAAACTCCTAGAAGTTACCGAGAATTCCAAGGATAGCTTCCAGTTCTTGAAACTTTTCCGGTCCTTAGAACCGGAAAAGTTTGCGGTCATTCATGCGAGTTCTGAGACATTAACCGAATCTGCCGAAGCATTCCTACACAATCTAAAGCTATTACAAAAATTGCAACTATTCCCGGTCGTTGTCTTGGAGAAGGACGGGGTATCCTATGCGAACTTATTCTATCGCTCCCCTTCTTCTAAGATCAGCTTAGAGTCCATCAAGGATTCCATGACGGAGGAAGAAAGTCTCCCTGGTTCCAGAAATCTTCCGGCAAAATGGTTCCGTAATCCAAGCCAAGCCTTGGAATCCGTCCAATCTTCTCTCAAAGAAAAGAAGATCCCCGTATTCGTTACGGACCAAGGAGGAACGGACATCTATCCTTATCTTGGAAATCTTTGCAAGGAACTCAAGACAAAGAAACTGATCCTACTCACCACAAGAAGCGGATTATATACATTAGAAGATCATAAAATTTCTATTCTGGATTTCGAATCCGAAGAAAAGCTGATCCGAGAAGACGAGGAACTCTTCCAAGAATGCAAAAAGATCTTCTCTTTTTCCGGAGATCCGAATCTACAGATCGCGATCACTTCCGCTCCCGGCTTGCTAAAGGAATTATTCACGATCAAAGGAAGTGGGACTCTAGTCAGAAAGAAGAACAAGATAGAGTATCATTCCAACTTTGCAAAATTGGATCATGCAAGGCTCAATCATTTGATCGAGGATTCTTTTGGTAGAGGACTAAAGTCCGGATTCTGGGAAAGGGAATTCTCCGGGATCGTATTAGAGTCCGAATATAAAGGCTGTGCTCTCTTGCAAAATACTCCTTGGGGCACTTTCCTTTCTAAATTTGCAGTGAACGAAATTGCCAGAGGAGAAGGCGTAGGAAGGGACATCTGGGACGAGATGAGAAAAAAGGCCCCGGTCCTTTTCTGGAGAGCGAGATCAGAGAACACGATCTCCAAATGGTATGCGAAAGAATGTAGCGGTCTCCAAAAAGAAGGCATCTGGATCTATTTCTGGATCGGTCTAAAGGAAAAAGAGATCCCGGCAGTCTGCGATTTCCTCAGAAATCTTCCGGAAGATCTGGAACCAAAGAAACAAAGCAATCCTTCTCTATGAAACAAAATGTCTTTCTATACGATGGCGACTGTTCTTTCTGCACGGATCTGGCATTAAAATTATCCCAAAGATCCATGGACCAAGAGATCCGTTTTTTAAGTTTTCGTAATCTTTCTACAGAAGAATTAAAAGCCATCCATCCAGGCCTAGATCCGTCCGTCGCTCAAGGCAATGTGCAGTATGTATTGGGAAATATGAGATACCCGGGATTCTTTGCGGTGAGAAGGCTTTCCCATTCCTTAAGAGGTTGGAGATGGCTTTCTCCCCTTCTCTATTTGCCTCTTGTTCCGATCTTAGGAATGATGGTAATGAGCCTCTTAAAATCCTTTAAAACAAGATCTTAATATAAGACTTTTCGATCTACTCTCTGCAATCCTTCGTAGAACACGAGTCTCGCGTCCAATGCCAATCGACTTCCTTCTCTCACTCGATCCTGTTTTTCCGGATCGGTAGCGACTGATTCGATCAGACGAAATAGTTTCTCCGCATGGGATTCGTCTGCTTCCAAATTGACTTGGAAGAATTTTCCTTCCGGAAGAGGGACTCTCGATTTCAGATCCCGATAGGATGCATACATTCTGGAATATTCCAATTTTAGAAGGTATTCATTTGCAGGGCCTAGAGCTCCCAAGGCCGCATAAAAATCGGTCGTTGTGATCCGATTCATTAAGGAAAGATAATTCTCCGTTTCCGGAAGCAGATCCTGATCGCTTACAACTTCTCCCATTTCCGAGAGGAATTTTCGCAAGATAGATACATGGGAATCCTCTTCTTTCCCTTCGCCCAATTCTTCCCAGATATTGTGCACGAGGATGATCTTAGAAGGAACATGATTCGTAAGAGCCGCAGTATGCAAAAACCAATTCACAAAGGCCACAGAAACAAAATATTCCTGTTTGAGCCAAAGCAAGAGATCGGACCTCTCCATTCTATCTTCCTTTTCTTCCAACCAGGAATTGGAAGTCAGGACCGGATGCTCGGCCACCTGTCGGATTAATTCTTCTCGAAAAACACTCATCTGGAATATGGACCCGTCTCTTTTTCTGTTTTTTGTCTGGAATAGGAAAATCTTTCCGTAGTAAAATCTTCTCTGGCGATCATTAATAATTCTGCAAGTAGTTGGGAATAGGAGCCGAAATCCATCGAATAACAGATCGGATAACTGCTGTAATACGAAGAAAGTCCCGGAGTCAGGTTCCATTCCAGGAAATTAGGAACCCCGTTCCGATCCGCCTTCCAGTCCAAGCGAACCGCGCCGGATGTTCCTACTGATCTGCATAAGGCCAAAGATGCTTCCTGTATCCATCGGCTTCTATTCTCGTCTAGATCGAAATGCAATTTCTCCGGCATAGAGAGTTTTGTCTTAGTGATCTCTCCGTACACTTCTTCCGGAGATCCTTCCAGATCGATGCGAGCCACAGAACTTACTCTGTATCCAAGCTTAGTCGAGCCGATCACAGCCACAGTCCATTCTTCTCCCGGTAAATACGTTTCCCATATCCAGGAAGAATGAGTGCGTAATTTAGAATCTAAGAATTCTTGCAGTGAGGAAATATCAATGATCTGATTTTCTTCCCCGATCCCGAGGCTCGAACCCTCAAATCTGGGCTTCAGAAAGATCGGGAATTCAGATCCGGAAGGAAGTCCCGAGCCTCGGAAGCCGATGAGAGAAGATGAGTTGGGGTGAGGAGATTGAGAATTGGGAAATTTTGTAGGATCTTCGACAGAGTTGATCTCTAAGATCCCCCAAGAAGCAGTCGGGATCCCTAAGGAAGAAGCAGTTAACTTGGAAAGATGCTTATCCAGGCTCAATGTTTGTGCATATGCATCCGACCCAGTATGAGGGAAGCCTGCAAATTCGGCCAGGCTGGGCAATAAGGCTTCTCGGTTCCTAGAAAGAAATCCTTCTACCAAATGGAATAGAACCGGTCTAGCTTCGAAGGCAAGATCCGAAAATTCGGAGAGTTTTTGTAGTAACTTCGACGGAGATTCTAGGATCTCCACCTTCTCCCCCAATTCCTCTAACTTGGATCGGATCTCTAAAACGGATTCCAGATCTTCCCATTCCTGCATATTCTTCTTTTCAAAGTTTGGGCTTTGGATATCGGCAACGATAAGAACACTGGGGAAAGAAGAAGGCGTCATGATTCCCCCTGTCCTAAGCGAAGTCCTCGGTTTGCGGAATACGCATTCTCACGGATTTTTTCCCAGGTCTCTAAATCCAACGAAGGATAAAGATCATCATATTCGCTTCCTACCGGTTCAGGACTCAAATGATAGGTGCCTCTGACTGCGGAGCGAAATACATGGTTCCGACTTTCTCTATGAAATCCAAGATACCAATTCGGACCAAGTGTGATCTTTCCTCCTCCGCCAGGAAGATCGTTCACAAACTGAGGGATCCCCATGCCGGCGATCTTTCCTCTCATATATTCGATAATTTGAATGCCTTTTGCAAGAGGCGTACGAAACCCACGAGAGCCAGGGATCAATTCAGGATCGTACATATAGTAGGCCCTTATTCTCATCTCTAAAAGTTTCCGGTGGAGTCGAAGCATTGCTTCCCCATCGTCATTGATGCCTTGCAATATAACAGATTGGTTTCCCACGCTGACCCCGGCCTTCAACAGTCTGAGAATCGCTTCTTTAGCCTCGGGAGTGCATTCCTTCTCATGATTGAATTGTGTATTACAAAAAACAGATAAACGATCCGTATTATGCGACTCTATGATCTTACAAAGCTCTGTTGTGATCCTCATAGGTAGAGTGACCGGATTACGGGTGCCGATCCTACAGATCTTAATATGAGGGATCCTTTCCAGATTCTCTAAGATCCAGTCTATCTTGACATCGGAAAGATTGAGAGGATCTCCTCCTGAGATCACAACATCCGAAATCTCCGAATGATCCCGGATATACTCGAAACAGCGTTCCAGGTCCACGCTGTCCATCCTCTCGGAGCTATCGGAAACCTTTCTCCCCCTCATGCAATGTCTGCAATACACGGAACATTCATGATTAGAAAAAAGTAATACTCGGTCCGGATACATATGAGTAAGACCCTTTACCGGGGAAAGATCTTCTTCGTGCAAAGGGTCCAATGCTTCTTCCGAAGAGAAGAACGCTTCTTCTTGTCTTGGAACGATCATCTTCCGGATAGGACAGTTCGGATCATTCGGATCAGAAAGAGAAAGATAATATGGGGTCGCGCCCACATTCAATCGAATGGTATCTTGGATACCCGACCTTTCGGATCCGGTAAGTTGAAAGTATTTATACAGTTCTTCGGAGCGAACACGCTTTTGGAGCTGGCTTTTGTAATCCTTCCAATCTAATGAAGAATACAGACTTCTTCTTGCATCCTCGGGAGATTCCAATGCAGGAACTCCTTCTTTTTTTACGATCTCTTCCATCCGGAACTCTTTTCCCATCCTTCCCTTTCGCCAGGGAAAATCAAGCGAAGCAAAAAAGGAATGCTCCGATTTCCCCAAGCAAAAGGATGGCAGGCAATGGATTGGAATCCGAAACGAATCCGCGCCCTCGCCTTCGATGTGGACGGAACCCTATTTTCTTCCGAAGGAATCATACTCGAAACCTACGCCGAAGCAATCCGTAGATTCTCCTTGGACTCCGGGATCCCGATCGAGGTTCCCAACCGGGAAAGGATCATGCTGGAAATCGGCAAACCGGTCAAAACCATCTTTTTAAATCTGGTTCCCCAGCTAAAGGAATCCGAGAGAGACAAGATCTCCGACTCCGTTCTGAACCTTTTAGTGTCGAAGATACTACAAGGAGAAGGTGAATTCTATCCGAAAGTCACCGAAACGGTCACTTCCCTCAAGAATAAGGGCTATCAGATCCTAGCTGCCTCCAACGGAAGAAGGCCTTATGTTGAAACCATCCTGAAAGTGTCGAACATACTACAACTATTTGATCCGGTGGTGGTCCTGGACAATGTGGAGATCAAGACCAAGCCGGACATAGTGGCAAAATATCTGCAAGATTACTCCCTGGCTCCCGATGAGATCCTAATGATAGGCGACAGGAGTTCCGACCACGAGGCTGCTCGCAAGAATGGCACCCCATTTGCATTCTGTGCCTATGGGCACGCGCCTGCGGGAGAAATTCCGGATTGGGAAGTCAGTCTAGCCCAATTAGAAGATCTAGACCGCTTATTCTAAGCCTTTTCTCCGAAAAAGAGAGAAGGCACTTTGCGCTTCGGCCGAAAATTACATTGTGCCCGAATCGGATAAACTCAAATCGCTCTTGTATATCCTGACGGGTGCCCTATTCGTTTTGGTCTTATTGGATAAGTCCACGGGAGGAGTCTCTCCTTCCGGCCCGCAAGCAGAAGGAACTCCTTCCTCCTTCTTCTCTCATTTTAAAACGATCGGAAAGAACAGTCCGCTTCCCCCGAACACCCAAACTCCAGGCAAACAGTCCCACGAACAGGTCATGGACCAGGCAGAAGACGAGATCCTGTCGGAGTTACTACAAAACGGGGACCAGCCATCCGACGATATCTCCCAAGGAGATCCCTCCGATCCGGACGAACTCTTTATTCCCGTGGTGGAGAATCCAAAAGAGAGCCGCCCGAACATTGGCGGGGTGTCCCGACTGAACCATTCTCCCGGAGAAGTGAAACTCTATTATCTGAAATTCTTTGGAAAGGGAAACAAGAGCCATTCTAGACTTGTGGAAGTGAAACGAAAACACACACAAGGAGACAAGGTTCTATTTATCTTGAAGGAACTTACCAAAGGACCCTCGGCAGAAGAGAAAACCCAAGGTGTTCTGAACGCTCTTCCTTCCAAGATGGATTATTCCAAAGAATATGCCGTAGAAAACGGGATCTTAAAACTTTCCTTGGGTCCTGAGTTTGAAGCGGGAGCCGGACCGGAACTTTTGAAAGATAGAGTGGATGAGATCTGCTATAGTCTTTTGGAAAATCTGGACCTAAAAGGGATCCGTCTCTATATCAATGGAAAGCAAGTTCGTTCTTTAGGTGGAGTAGGACTTCCCATCCCTGAGGTTCTTACGAAGAACCCAAGAAAGATCGCCGTCCTTTGACGAGCTCAAGCAAGTTAGATAATCTTCGCCAACAACCGAATCAAGGATCGTAGGAGATCCAACTGCTCAAGGTAGCATTTTTATCACTTGAGATATGGATTTCCTTTCTTCTGCCAAAGAAGACAATCTTTTACCCAGAATTTTTTTCCTTATTTGTGATTCTTTCTTGCTCCTAGTAACGTTATATTCGATTCGTGGTCTTATTATGGAGGTTTCCAAAAGAGGCCTTCCATGCGGAAATGAAAGCTAATGTTCAAGTTGTTCCCAGGCATAGACCGAAGGATCCGTCTTCTTTCTAAGCGGATCTTTTTCAATCGATATCCCCAAGGATTCTTAGAGACCAACTGGAGTGAGATCCGACAATCCTTGGTGGCCCACTATTCTCTTTGTATCGTAATCAGTTTAATCACCTATTTTCTGCCAAATTCACGGGACTTCGAAAACGAATCTCTTATCCTTCTCCAATCGAGCAGGATCACGTTAATCGTGCTTTCTTTGATTTTTTTATGGAGACATGCCCGTAAAAAGGATTGGGTCCCCAAGAAACTGGAATTCTATAAGGTATGGACCTCTTCTACCCTACTCATCTCATTCTTTCCATTTCTATACTTAGATAAGGCCCACTACGATGTCTATCTTCACCAGGCATCCGCAATCTTACTCAGCATGAACCTTCTCCTTTGGCTCACCACAACGACTGCGGTTGCCACAAACCTCGCCTTTTGTTTGCTGTTCTTAGGCGTCTGCTACTTGGGAGACTCGCCAGTCGAGGTAATGCAAGAGTTCCCGATCCTGCTAACGTATCTATTCGTAGGTACTTTCGGGAATGTGATCATGAATTACTGGAGGACAATGGATTACCGGGATAAGAGAAAACTTTCCGGCGCCATTCTTAGATTAAAGGCCAAGAACCTACAGATCCGAATGATCTCTAATCTGGACGACTTAACGGATCTGTACAATCGAAGATACCTCATAGAGCAATTCGATATCTTTAAGAAAAGGGCCAAACGTCATAAATTCCAAATGGCGCTCGTGATCTTAGACTTGGATCATTTGAAGGATATCAACGATAAGTATGGCCATAGGGTCGGAGACGAGGCCTTGCATACCCTATCCGCAGTGATGAAGTCCAGGGTGCGATCTACCGATATTTGCGCTCGGATCGGCGGAGATGAGTTCTGCGTTCTTCTAGACTCGGTGGATCCTAAGAGTTTAAAGACACTTTGTGAATCCTTGCGCTTAGGAGTGGAAAGCCACCCACTTTCCGTTCTGGATCCGAACGGAGCCCAGGTGAGGATCACAGTTTCTATAGGCGCGGCAATTTTACCGTATGATGAGGAGTTTAGCTTCGACGATCTCTACCAGAGCATAGACTGCGGGCTATACAATTCTAAGGGCGCCGGTAGAAATCGAGTGACTATTGTAGAAGCTTCTAAGCAGAATATTAAGAATGTTCCTTCGCCGGGGTCGTCGTCTTCTTGGCGGGAGGAAGTTCGTATATATAAGTAAGTTCGCAGTATTCTCCGTCCCCGAAATACTTCTGTTCCTTTTGCTCTAAGAAGAAGAGTCTATGCTTCTGCTCCGGCTCTAGCTCGTCCAGTCTTTGGGTGACTTGCAATTTAGCCGCTTCACAAGAGGTCTTCTTCATTTTAAAAGCGTCCTGGTCTTCTACTGAAGAGAGGGAGGCCTTTCCGATCGCGATGAATTGGTATTTATGAGGTCCCAAGGTCTTTACGCTTACCCCGGTCTCCATCATGACCCTCTCTTGGTGAGTAGCCAAACAATTCCAGAAAATAAGGAAAAAAGCACTGAGCCCGATCCCCATTAGAATTTTATAATTCTTTGAATCTATCATTCCAACCTCTATTTAACGGAACTTAGGGATTAAACTGCGGACAATTCCCTTCCCTCATATCTTTCGTAATTGTACATCAGATCTCTACGTTTAGGAGTGAAGCCGCCTTCTTTCAGGAATTTGATCGCCTCTTTCTCCGTTTTTAGTCCGAAAGAACGAAGCACATTCTCCTCGATCACTACGGAAGAAATATCGTCTGCCCCGCTCACGAGAGCGAGCTGGCCCACTCCCTTTCCGAGCACCATTACAGAAGTTTCAATATGTTTAATATTATCCAAGAAGATCCTGCAGATCCCTAGGACTTTCAGATATTCCATCGTAGAGACGGCTCTTACTTTAAATCTCTTGGTCTGAGGTTGGAAGGTCCAAGGAATGAAGGATAAGAACCCACCCGTTCTGTCCTGCAAGTTACGGACTACTGTAAGATGCTCTATGACTTCTTCTTGGGTTTCTTCGGAACCGAATACGATGTTTGCACTCCCCGGAAGTCCCGCTTCATGACAGGTCTCCATGGCTCTTACCCATTCTTCCGTAGTCGCCTTCTTTGGAGAGATAATGTTTCTCATACGATCCGTTAATATCTCGGCCCCTGCCCCAGGAACGGAATCCAAACCGACAGATTTCAGGATCTGTAATACTTCCGAAAGAGGTTTGCCTGTGATCTTCTCCAAATTAATGATCTCCACCGGAGAGAAGGCACGTATATGCATGTCTGGATACTTTGCCTTTACGGAAGAGATCACATCCAGATAATAATCGAAGGGAAGATCGGGATAGACCCCGCCTTGCAGGAACATCTGGTCGGCTCCTTCTGAGACCGCATAGTCCATCTTCTCGAGGATCTCCTCTTTAGTGAGAACGTAGCCCTTGCCATTCCCGATCTCATCCATGAAGGAACAAAAGCTGCATTCCACATTGCAATAGTTCGTATAGTTCACTACTCGAAACATCGTATAGCTCGCGCTCGTAGAAGGAAGGATCCTTTCTCTCAAAGTCCTGGCAGTCGCCATGATCTTGAGATGGTCTCCTTCTTTATATAATTCCAAGGCTTCCTGGGGAGAGATTCTTTCCCCATCTAAGGCTTTTTCTAATATAGGATCTGTGGAATGTTTCTGGAAAATTTGGCTCATGGAGGGAATGTTTTCTTCCTTAGTCTTCAAGATTTTCTATTTCCGCAAAAATGCACCTCCTTTTTCGGTTAGATTCTCATTTGTTGCGACAGAGTCGCAGTTGGATCCTCTCTATGCGACTATAACTTCTTTTTTCCTGGACAGGGCGCTTCCCAGTCTTTAGGGTGCTATGAAAGACCATCCAAATACAAAGGGTAACCTGAAAAACTATGGCTATTTCTCAAATCGCCTTCCATGTGATCTTCACGGCCTTGTTTGCCGTAGCGAACTTTGTGTTCGTACGCGCCGTTCTTTACAGACTCAATCTGGTTTTTAACGCAAGAAAGGCCCAAGGCACCGAAAACTTCCTAGAGCATCGCAACTGGGGATTTCGGATCAAAAGCTTCTTACTGAACGTAATCTTACAAAAGAAGAACTTTAAAGAACCATTACGCGGTATCATGCACGCATTCGTATTTTACGGATTCGTAACATACTTATTGCATACGACTAGTCAGTTTATCTCTGGCGTATTCGGATATGCTTTGGATGATCCTTACAAATTCACCTTAGTCGGAAGCGTATTCGGAGAGACTGCGAATTATTACTATGAATTCGTTCTTCAATTCGTTTCCGTTCTGGTGCTTGTAGGTCTTGGCTTCTTCGCATGGAGACGCTGGATCCAAAAAGCAAAAGGCTTAGACGTTCATTCTCCTGCTTCCGCAGTAGTGATCGGAATGATCTCTGTTCTCATGCTCTCCACCCTATTGGGAGAAGGAGCAAGATCGGTAGGTGCAGTTTATGCTGATCCGTTCCATGACGCCGCTCCGATCGCATCTGCAATCGGTTCCGTTTGGGAAGCGATCGGTATCGAGTATTCTTCCGCTGACTTGGTCTTCCAGATCATGTGGTGGACGCATATTCTTTCCGTATTTGCATTCATGCTTTACGTTCCAACTTCTAAGCATGGACACTTGATCTTCGCGCCATTCAACTACTTCTTACAATCCGATACTCCGAAAGGCGCTCTTTCCAAACTGAATTTGGAAGATGAGACCGCTGTCTGGGGAGTGAACAGAGTAGAGGACTTCCCTTGGCCGAACCTGCTTGATGGACTTTCCTGCATCGAGTGCGGACGCTGCCAAGTGCAATGTCCTGCAAACCGCACAGGCAAGGTTCTAAATCCTAAGGCTATCATTGTTGAACTTAAACATGCTCTTATGGATAAGATGCCTGAGGTTGTTCAAGTAAGAGCCTCCAATCCAGAAGGAGCTGCAGACGCAGTTGCCGCATTGGATACCGGAGTCATCAATACATACGAAGGACTTTCCGAAGAAGCTCTTTGGGGTTGCACTACTTGCTATGCTTGCGTAGAAGCTTGCCCAGTAGGAAACAACCAAGTGAATGCGATCATGGAAATGAGAAGACACTTGGTACTTGCTGAGTCCAAATTCCCTGCAGAACTGCAAAACGCATTCGTAAATATGGAGAATAACTCCAACCCTTGGGGAGTTGCAGCGCACTCCAGAGCGGATTGGGCAGAAGGTTTAGGCGTGAAAACCATGGCAGAAGATTCCAATGTGGATGTTCTCTACTGGGTAGGATGTGCCGGAGCTTTCGATGATCGTAACAAGAGAATCGCTCAGTCCTTCGTAAAAATTATGCAGAAGGCCGATGTTAAGTTCGGTATCTTAGGAACAGAAGAAGGATGTTCCGGAGATTCAGCGCGTAGAGGTGGTAACGAGTATCTTTACCAAACTCTTGCACAGGCGAACGTGGACACCATGAACGGATACAACGTGAAGAAAGTTGTAACCGCTTGTCCTCACTGCTACAACACGATCAAAAACGAATATCCTCAGTTCGGCGGTAACTTCGAAGTCGTTCACCACTCCGAGTTCATCAATGACCTTGCAAAAGACGGAAAGATCGATGTTGGTGTTGCAGAAGATGCAAATGCTGGCAAATTCACTTATCACGACTCCTGCTATATCGGAAGATATAACGACAACTACGAGAATCCAAGAGATCTAGTCAAAAAGGTTTCCGGCGGAAAACTCGCAGAGCCTGTCGACCACCATACAAAAGGACTCTGCTGCGGAGCCGGCGGAGCTCAGATGTGGATGGAAGAGCATGGCGAAAGGGTCAACTTTAAGAGATCCAAGCAACTTCTGGATACCGGAGCGACTACGATCGCGACCGCTTGTCCGTTCTGTATCACTATGGTCACAGACGGTGTAAAACAAGAAGGAAAGATCGAAGAAGTGAAGGTAAAGGATATCGCCGAATTAGTTGCAGAAAACTTGAAATAGTTTTCCGACCGATCGATCGAGATCCAAAAAAGCCTCGGAGTAAAATCCGGGGCTTTTTTATTATCCAAGGAATAATCCTGAAAATCGCTCGTTTTTACTAACGATCTTGCAAAGGCAAAAAAATAGCGGAATGTCGCCATCCCGCCCTGAATCATCTGGTGCAAATACAGTATATCCGACGAAGGGAGACATGTCATCCCAACTGGAAATTAATTATTTTTAAGAATATCTGATCTCAAGGACTGGCAGTCTTTTCCTTAAATTTCTTAGTAAATTGCTCATACAGTTTGTTTTCGGTATCTAACAACGTTTGTTGGCCGTTATTGTACGGGGAATGTCCTTTCAAGATACATTCCCACACGATGACTCCAGTTTCGATATTCACCCCTTTAAGGATAATCTCCGCAGTAAAATGCTGACGGAGTCTTCTTCTTGCCACCCCGTAATTCGTGACCCTGCCAAAGACTGCATAGTTTGCATTGAGTAGCTTACCAATATTCAGGCCGTCCGATTCTGTGATCCCCGTCTTACTCAAAGTGATCTCGTTTAGAAGCTTATCTACCTTACTTCTTTCCAAAACGGTAGCACCAGATGCAAAAAGGGCCGCCTCTGCTTTTTCTCGATTCCGCTGAGAAACGATCTTCTGGTTATTTTCCTGAACTTCTTTCAGGTTCAATCCTTCGGCAAACTCAAATGGGAAAACTATGTATTTCCCATTGGCAGCCTTGCCGATCTCGCCGCTTGCAGTAAGCTGCGCTTCATAACGCGGAAGACTCCTGCAATTTTCAAAGCCGAAAAAAGAGAATCCTAAGAAGAAAATGATTAGTTGGACAGAACGTCGCATTGGAATTACCTATTCAGTTGATTTTTATGTAAAAGGATCGGAAGAGAAATATTCTGTTCGGATTTTTCTTCAAGTAATTTCGGAGAAAGAGAGTAGCCCCGCCCTTGATTGGGTGGGGGCCGGGAGCGCAGCGGTGGAAGCACTTGCTACCACGAAAACTCTTTTGCAGCAAGTGATTTTTTCAGAGAACTTTCTTGTAGGAACTCCTACAAGATTCAGTAATCCTGATTCAGTTCCGAAACATCTTGGGTTGGATAATCTAGAAGACGGATCTCCGGATTCTTCTTCTGAAAATAACCCTTCTCCCATTCGGAATCGAATAGAAGAGCGGCACGCCCTATGCTATCAGTCACAAGATTGGAGCCGGAAGGGATCTTTGGCAGATCCTCTTCTAACAACCAACAGGAAACTTGGTAAGGAAGAATATTGATATTGGTAGGAGCTCCATACTCGTCCTGCAATCTTCTTCTAAAGACCTCGAACTGCAATTGGCCCATGGCCCCGATTACCGGAAGCCCTCCTCCCACAGTTTGGGAAGTGAATAAGTGAAGGATCCCTTCCTCTGCAAGCTGCTCTATTCCTTTTCGGAAACTCTTGAGCGCTCCGGTCTCCACACAGGAAAGTGTCGCAAATATTTCGGGAGCGAAGACCGGAAGAGGTTTCAGATCCGGGACTTTGCCGCTTGCAAGAACATCTCCGATGGAGTATGTGCCCGGGTTTACGAGCCCGATGATGTCTCCCGGATACGCCTCATCTACGGTATTCCTATCCTGGCCAAAGAAAGCGAAAGAAGAGGACAACTTCACCTGCTTTCCAAGCCTTCCATGGTTTACGTTCAATCCTCTCTCGAATTTTCCGGAGCAGACTCTTAAGAATGCGATCCTATCCCTATGAGCCTTGTTCATGTTTGCTTGCACCTTGAACACGAACCCGCTGAAAGGAGTTGTGATCGGATCCAAACGATCCCCGTTCTTCAATGGAAAATACAAAGGCGGAGGAGCGATCTCCAAGAAATGATCTAAGAATAATTGAATTCCGAAATTGTTCACTGCGGATCCGAAGAATACCGGAGTGATCTTGGATTCTAAAAAAGCTTCCAAGGAGAAGGAACCGATCCCGTCTTCTACCAGTTCCACTTCTTCTCTGAATTGCTTGAGTACCCAGTCTTCGAACATGGAGTCCAGGCTCGTATCGTCTATACCCGAACTTTGAAAGGCGGATTTCTGAGAACCGCCCGGAGTCTTGTCATAGGTGTAGATCTTCTTATCCACACGATTGTATACTCCGCTGAAATCTACTCCGGTTCCGATCGGCCAAACCATAGGAATAGCAGTGATCCCAAGGACCTTTTCGATTTCATCCAAGAGTGCAAATAGAACTTTGGTAGGCCTGTCCATCTTATTCACGAAGGTTACGATCGGGATCCCGCGATCCCTACAGACCTTGAATAGCTTAATGGTCTGAGGCTCGACTCCCTTCCCCGCGTCTAACACCATCACCGCGGTATCCGCTGCGATCAATGTGCGGTAGGTATCCTCGGAGAAGTCCTCGTGACCCGGAGTATCCAAAAGATTTAATACATGATTTTTATATTCGAATTGGAGGGCAGCAGAAGTGATCGAGATCCCCTTCTCCTTTTCCATTTCCATCCAATCGGAAGTGGCGGCCTTCCGATTCTTACGGGCTTTTACTGCACCGGCAAGTTGGATCGCGCCTCCGTACAAGAGAAGTTTTTCGGTTAATGTTGTCTTTCCCGCATCCGGGTGTGCGATGATGGCGAAGGTCCTACGACGCTTTGTTTCATCTTCGACTGTTTTTTGTCCTACTGCGGTTTCCGACACGATTCTCCTCTCTCTTAGGAATACGTTTTTGGAACTTCGGCCCTTGTCAGCACGAAAACCCTCGGGAATATTCACGGATTCGTATTCCAGCAGTAAAAACTTCGTAACGCTCCGATTGTATATTGCGGCCTCTTTCTCCTGATCACAGGAGATGTTCCTACCGCTTTTTTCCCCGGAAAACACTTAGGGAGGGAGTTTGAATCCCTCCCCTTTTTCCTCTCCTTCTGTTCTGGGTTTTCAGATTGTCGAAAGAGAACCGAATGTTTTTCTAGACTGAACTGAATGACAGTCATGGAAAGTCCTAAAATCAAACATCTTATCTCTTGGAACGACTGGTCCGATGCAGAGGTCCTGGACTTATTGCAATTTGCGGCTTATGTCAAGAATCATAGGGCCAATTATCTGGGCCATATGACTGGCCGAACTCTGGCCATGCTCTTCCAAAAGACAAGCACCCGTACTCGGGTTTCCTTCGAGGTGGCCATGACTGAGATGGGAGGACATGCCATTTACTTGGATTGGATGTCTTCCAATTTCCAGCTCTCCGATATAGATCTGGAGGCAGAATATCTCTCCCGCAATGTTTCCGTGATCATGGCCAGGATGAGAAAGCATGAGGACCTTCTACAATTGAAGGCGGGTTCTCAAGTTCCGGTCATCAACGGATGCTGCAATAAATTCCATCCTTGTCAGTCCTTGGCGGATATTCTTGCCATAGCGATGGACAATACCAAGCCACTGAAAGAAGTGAAGATGACCTATATCGGGGTTCACAATAATGTAGTGAATTCCCTGATCGGGATTACTTCCGCGCTTGGAATCGAGCTCACCCTTCTTACCCCGATCGCAGAAAAGGAAAATATCGATCCTGAGACTGTGGACCGTGCCAAGAAGAAGGGAACCGTTCTTTGGGAAACGGATCTGATCCGTGCTGTTAAAAATGCGGACTATATCTATACGGATACCTGGGTCGATATGGAGTTCTTCAACGATCCTGCCTTCGCGGATAAGAAGAAGGAAAGAATGGAACTCATGATGCCTTTCCAGATCAACGAGGCATTGCTCAAGGAGACCAAGGCAAAGGTAATGCACGATATGCCTATCCATTCCGGTTACGAGATCACAAGAGAAGTGGTACGAAGCCCGAGGTCCATTATCTTCCAACAAGCTGAGAATCGATTGGATGCGCAGAAGGCAGTCATCCTCCAACTCTTAGAAGCCTAGGGCAAAGCATTCAAAAATCCGTTGCCGGGAAGGCCTTTCCCTAAAACCCTGTTCTGAGACAGCCGAGCATGGCTAAAAACCGCAAAAACTGAAAGGTACTTGTATGTCCAAATTGCCCCATCCTAAGGATGCATTATTCGAAGGAGAAAAACCCTTCCCCATTATTCCAGCCTGCGAGCATTTTGCCGGATCGGAAAAACTAATCACTAAAGCACTCGAATTGCAAAACAAACTCGGCGGTCTATTCGACATCACCATGGACTGCGAGGACGGGGCTCAAACCGGAAAAGAGAAAGAACATGCGGAGATGATCGTTCGCATCCAAAACTCTGAGCTGAACAAGCATAATATGAGCGGTGTTCGTATTCATGACTACACCAACTCTTTCTGGAAACAAGACGTAGATATTATCGTTCCAGGTGCAGGAAACAAGATCGCATACATCACTATTCCTAAGCCTACAAAAGCTTCCCAAGTGGAAGAAATGATCACTTATATCCAAGGCGCTGCGAAGAAGGCAGGGATCACTAGAGAGATCCCGATCCACGTTCTAATCGAGACTCACGGAGCTCTCGCAGATGTGGACAAGATCGCAGCACTTCCTTGGATGCAAGTTGTGGATTTCGGTCTGATGGACTTCATTTCAGGACACCACGGAGCAATCCCTGCTTCTTGCATGAAGAGCCCAGGTCAGTTCGATCATGAGTTATTAAGAAGAGCGAAAGCTTCTTGCGTAGCTGCCGCTCTGGCTCACGGAGTGATCCCAGCTCACAACGTAACCTTGGACCTGAAAAACCAGTACCAAACTTACAAAGACGCGAAGAGAGCTCACGACGAGTTCGGATTCCTTCGTATGTGGTCCATCTATCCAACTCAGATCCAAGCGATCTTGGACGCAATGGCACCTGACTATAGCGAAGTACAAACTTCTGCTGCGATCCTTGTAAAAGCGCAAGACGCAGAATGGGGACCGATCCAACACGATGGAGATCTTCACGACAGAGCGACTTATCGTTATTTCTGGGAAGTTCTTCAAAAGGCGAAACTTACCGGTATCGCAATTCCGGAAGAAGCTGCAAAAAGATTCTTCTGATCCTAAATTCAGGATCGAAAACGAAAAAGCCGCAGAGTTTCACTGCGGCTTTTTTATTTCCTTTCTGAGAGAGCCGATCCAGTATGACCGCTATTCAAAAAAGAAGGATAGTATAACTTATCATGCTCCCAAAAGTTCTTATTCTCGTTTTTTTGATCTGCTCCTATTGTAGGGACGTCGGGATAGACACAAGCGACGTTACTCGAGCAAACGATGCTTATCGAAAAGTTATCAATTCTTTCATGATCAAATTCGCGATATGCACCGCTCAAGGGAATCAGTATGCCACGACCGCAGGTGCACCAGGTATCGGAGCCTGTAGCGGGGATGCTATGGATTACAATAAAGGAATGTTTGTTTGGACGAAATCCTTAGACTCCTGCCTTCATCTGATAAATCTTTCTCTCTGCCCGAGAAGCGGGGAGAACTTCGATGCTTGGACCGGTTTTATCCTATCGGCCTGCGATTTTAGAGAAGCTTATTTTATAAACGACTATAAGCCGTTACAAGGCAAAATCCTGGGAATTCCTGGTGGCTTAATGGAATTGAGTACGAATTGTCTGTAACCCGCATATAGCGACGAAAGCTGCAGAGCCGTCAGCTATTTATGGAACTTCTCGTTCAGTTTACCAATAAGCTCGAGCAAACTTCTTTCTAGATAGTCCCAACCCTTCTTGTTCATCGGTTCCAAAGGCATCTTTTTCTGGAGTTGTTTGAAGCGATCGAAGGATTCTCTGGCAAAATCCAAGAATCTCCTGGGAGTGATCCCCAATCTATCGAACTGACCTTCATTCCTATTGAATAATTCGGCGACCTTGTCTCTATACTCGCCTTCTAAAAAATAATACCGTAAATCGACCAGAGCCTCATCGATCGCTTTGTAGATCTTGCTGCCTGGTCCGTCGTCCTTCTTAGGATCCGTATCTTTCTTTTCCGATCCTATAACCCGTGCCGCTTTTGCCTTCTCGTCTAGTGCAACTTTGAGTAGTTTTTCCCGCATTAGTACGTCGGGAAGAACCGTTTTCTTTTTCTCTGCCAATGTTACCGAGTTCCCCAAAGGAATTAAGTCCGAAGTTCCGAACGAAACCTATTCTAAGGACGCATAAAATTTATGTCCAGAAATTTCCGTTCTATTGTTGTTATATAGAAGATAGACGTCCCAAAGACGGAAATACTTTCAAAGTTCCGGATGGCTTTGCTTTAATTTTCTGAGTTCGCAGTTCTGAAGCCATTCGCAGCGCAAACAAAACATATCCTCAGGATTATAATCCGATGGAGGACATAGGTTCGCGTCCTTAGATTGTAGGGGAGCCAAAATGTTCTCCTTCTCCCGAGCATCGGAGATCCCGTATAGCTTGCTCAATAATTCCCTATTGTTCCGTATCTGTGCTTCGAAAGGATCTCCTGTCTTCTGCTGGGGCTTAGGCTCTTCTGAAATTTCTTTCTCTTCCCAGCGTCGGACGAAGAGAGGAGATTTTCCTTCTCCCCAGATCTTTCTGAGGCCGAGTAGACTGACTAGACCAAATACTGCCCCGCCCAAGTGTCCGGAATTACTCATCATCCCGAAAATACTTTGGGATGTTCCCCCTGTCTTATAGAATTGAAGAAGGGAATAGGAATCGAATGCGAACCCGATTCCGATCAAAAGCCAAGGAGCGTATTTAGCTCTCACTGGAGGGAATGCAAATCTTGCCTCCGGGAATAAGATACTGAACGCAGCCAGGACCCCAAAGACACCGCCGCTCGCTCCCACTGTGGAAGAATGATAACTGTCCCAAATAGAGTGTTCCGGAACAAGCCCGCTCTTCCAGCCTATATAAGAAAAAAGGACTACGAAGATCCCTCCTCCTAGTTGGGAGAGTAGATAGATGCCCAGGAATTTCCAAGCACCTATATACCGACAGACCCAGAATCCCACCGTGTAAAGACCGAACATATTCATCCCTATATGCATGAGAGAAGAAAATAAGTCCTCTCCAACTACGTGAAGAAAGCCGTACGTAAATACCTGCCAGTACATCCCCTTTTCTACCACGAGACTGGGATTCAGGCCAAAGTAATAGGTGATGATCCCTCTGCCGCCTTCCAACATAAGAAGGACCCAGACGAAAATATTGAAGAGTAGGATTAAGTTTAAGGGATGGATCAGTGAGAACCCGAAAAGCTTCGGACCTGTGATCGGATTTCTCTTTGCCATTATGTAAGGATTAAAGGAACTGGTATCCTAGTCAAGTAGGCAAAGCCGGGGCGGGAATGGCCCCGGTTCGTCCTCATCCCCAGGGAGTTGGGTGATGATTTCAATCACATTCTAATCATCGTAGAATCGATAGGCCTGCTTTAGCCTGAGGGAGTAAAAAAAATGAAAAAAGAGAATCTGCGCCCTATTTTCTGGGAACGAGAAAATTTAAGGCTCTTGGACCAGAGGCAGATCCCAGGCAAGAAGGAATGGTTTGTCGCAAAGAATGCGGAGGATGCGATCTTTGCCATCCGAGAAATGGTGGTGAGAGGCGCTCCCGCAATCGCGATCACAGGTCTTTTCGGAGCGGTCTTGGAATTCGGAAAATTCCCATCGAAACCTAGTTATGCGGAATTGCAAAACGTATTCACTAAGATCATCGAGTCCCGTCCAACAGCAGTGAATCTAAGAAGAGCCTTCGAGGAACTGAGCCAGAAAATTCCGGCCGATACATACGATTCTCTTTCTTGGAAAACATTCCAAGAAGAAGCGGAAGCCTTCGCGATCTCCGTCTACGAAGAAGATCTTCGAAATAATCTGAATCTGGGAAAGAACGGTGTGAGTTTATTTCCTTCTTCTCCTTCCAAATTAAGGATCATCACTCATTGCAATACGGGTGCTTTAGCTACCGCAGGACATGGGACCGCTCTTGGTGTGATCCGTTCCTTGAAAGAAGTGGGGCATGATCTAACCGTATATGCGGATGAAACTCGTCCTTATCTGCAAGGTGCGAGACTTACCGCTTGGGAACTGTTAGAGGAAGAGATCCCCAGTTTTCTGATCACGGATAGCATGGCCGGTTGGGTCATGGCCTCCGAGAAAATAGATGCGGTCATCGTGGGTGTGGACCGTGTGGCAGCTAACGGGGATTCTGCGAACAAGATAGGGACTTATCCTCTGGCGGTTTTAGCAAAATATCATGGAGTCCCCTTCTATATCGCCGCAACCGAAAAGAGTTTCGATTTCAAGATCCCGAGCGGTTCCCATATTCCGATAGAGATGAGGACCCAGGACGAGGTCACCCGATTGAACTTCTTAAAAAAAGAAGACGGTCAACCTATCTTAGAAGAAGGAGTGATCGCACCAAAAGGTGTAAAGGCTCTGAATCCTTCCTTTGATGTGACCCCTGCGAGTTTGATCACCGCTTTCATCACGGAGAAAGGGATCGTCAAACCGCAAGATATAGCCAAGATATTCGGCTAAACTATTTCTGGGGTTTGATGGCAACCATGGCTGCCTTATCCTGGCCGGGTTGGAATCTCATCATGAAGGCAGACTGGAATTTATCTACCTTCTCAATCTGTCTTCTATACTTGACTACGCTTCCTTTGAAGGCACCTTTACGAACAACTAGTTGCACTTCTCCAGGATTGAAGCGAGAAGACTTGAGGACTTCAATCTTTTGTTTCACCAGTTCGATGAACTTATTCTTCTGGTTGTATTCTTCGAAGATCTTTCTATAGCCTTCTTTCTTATCGTCAGGGATCTGCCCCCTGGATCTTTGCACCATTTGTTTGATCTGTTGCACTCTAGGAAGGATCTTTTCCATTTCCTTTTCGGCAACTTGCAGACGCTTGGTCAGATCCTCGAAGGCTCTTTCATTCCTAAAATGAAATCCTAGCTCAACCACAGTATCTAGCTCTGCCTGAGAGCCGAGGCTTGCGCAGGTCAGCCCCATATAAGCGATCACGCTCGAAGAGACTAAGTTCCCGCTGGACCCGTTCAGGATCACATTGCCCAAGCAATGGATCTTGGAATTCAGGATAAATCCCTCAACGACCACGTCCCCATCGACTTCCAACTCTGCGTTTTCGATGAATTTTGCGTAAAGGTGTCCGCTGATCTTAATGGCCGTTTTAGAGTCCCCTTTGATCCCTCCGGTGACTTCTAAGTCTCTTCCGATCGTAAGATCCGAAGTCTCTACATTTCCTTTAACGATCAGGCTTCCCTGGGTCTTAATGGAAGTAGCAGGTTCCACGTCTCCTTTTACTAAAACGTTTCCGTCATAGTTAATATTCCCAGTACCGATCCCAACATTGGAATCGATCTGCAATTCTTGGGAGACAGTGATAGAAGTTTCCGTGGAGAAGATGGCACCGTTGCAGGTTGCGAAATACTCGATAAGAGGTTTGTTATCTAAAACCAGGCCTTTTTCCTGTACGTTCTTTCCGATCGTAATTTTTGGTCTTTTGATCGGCGGAGGAGCGATCGGTTTTCCGAAAACATCCATACCAGGTTTGCCAGGGATGCCTTCGAAAAGAGTGGAGAGCTTTTCTCCTGCTTTTACATAGATATAACGATCAATATTCCTATAATCCGCGTGCCCATTCTCATCTATCTTGACCCGTTGTGCTTGAGGATGATAGAACTTGACCCAACCGTCTTCGCCTCTTGTAGGAGGAAAACCTTCGGCCACGCGTGCGGAAACCGGCGAAAAATCCATTTTCGAAGTGGATGTCTGGAGTTGCTTGAGGCTTTGGTAGATATTGTCCCCAATAATCCTCTCTTGGGAAATATCCTTGTTATGAAGGTATTCTAGAATAACACTAGTAGAGAGAGCACGTCCCTTGATCATGCCGGGACGGATCGTCAAGTCCGCAGATAAGCCGTCCATGCTTATCTTGAGACCGAATACGCTGTCCCAACTTGTTTCCTGATCTGACACACCCGGGGTCTGTTCTGTACTCACAACCATACTACCAGGCCAACAATTCAGACTTTGGATTTCTCCGCATTTTTTTGTTTGGAGCACATCCCTTTCCTAAAAGCTTTAGCTCTTAGGAAATAATAATTTGAATTGGCTGGTTATTCCTTTTTCGCGTTTTCAATACCTGTCCTCACTATATCCTCTTGTTCCAATTATACAAGGGCCTATGGGCCAAAAAAAGACAAAGGAGGCCTATATCTAAGGACGGAATATTTCCTAAAAATATAACGTAAAGAATATTAGAGTCCGGTTTTTTTTAGAAAAAACCCCCAAACAGCCGCTAGCTTCGGGATCTCCCCTAGTTGCGTATAGAAGGGCAAATGGTCCCCATGGGTGATCAACCTGGACTTCAAAAAGATGGAATCTATGTAGGATCTCCTGCCTAACGCCTCATAGAGGGATTCCGATTCTGTCGGAGAGATCACCGGATCGTCGAAACCATGCAGTAGGGAGATGGGAGCCTTCCAATCTTCCAAGAAATTGCAGGGGGAATTCTCTCGGATAAAATCCTTGGGTAGGACCTTAAGAATAGAACTCGCTAAACTTTCCCGAAAGGAAGCATCCGACCGAATAGAAGCGGCAAATTCCTTCTCCGCTTTTCCTAATGTTTGAAATACCTCGGGCCCCTTTTCAGAAGGACCAGTTCTTTGCAGCCCATTGTCTAACGCAGTCTGATAATAGAATTCTTCTAAACTTTTTAGCTCCGGACGGATCTTAGAGATATAATTGTAGAGAACAATATGGACCGCATATGGATCCAGATCGTAGTTCGAAAGAATAAAGGGAAGCGTTTGGCTAAAATCGGAATATGTTCCTACAAGAAGGACCGAATCCAAGAACTCCTGTTGTTTCTTTCCAGCCAGAGCCACCATTCCCATTCCGGCGGAGAAACTTGCCGAGAGAAAGGAAATAGACCTTCCTTCTCTTTTGGAAAAGAAATCGAACAACGCTCGAATATTTCCCACGGTCTCGGAGGCGATCCTGAGTCCTTTCACTTCCGGAAGTTCAGGAAGGAACACCTGCAATCCGCTGTTTCTCAAATGAGTGGCGAGGGTAAGTATCCTAGGATCGTCGATCCCTCTCGCACTCATCCCGTGTTGCAGGTATACAGAAGGCGAGTTCGGAGCCGCAGGAAAGATCTTGAGACGGAACTTGGGAAAACCGGTAAGAGATACCTCTTCTTCCAGGACCTCCGAAGGAGGGGAAGAGATCATATCGGCGTATTTGAGAAGAAAGGGAAAGCCTTGTACTACGTAGCCTAACATCAGGAGCGCAAACGAGTCTCTCTTTTCCCCTTCTTTTTTCCAGCTTTTTATATTAATATTTTTGCATCAGAAGAATGAGATAGATGCGACCCAGATACTCTTTTGCGTCTTGGTCCTTTAAAAAATAGATAAGAATGTACTGTCTATGATGCTCCAGATCGACCGGAACCAATTTATTGTTCAGATTTTCGGGAGGAAGAATATCCATTTGGAATCTTCCCAATTTCATTTCGGTAATCAGTTCCGCACAGATCTGGTTTGCGAACTCCAGCATAATGGAAGCTGCGTGGCTTCGAATGGTAGGATCTATATGAAAGGAACGAGCGATCTTAGGAAGGAGTTTGAGCTTAGTATATCCGTCCATCGCTAAAAAAAGTTTTCCGGTCGCCTCTCCCTCGAAAGAAACGGAGGTACAATTCTCATAGCAAAGCCCCTCGTTCTTGGAAGGACCGAACGCCTCTCGCACGGCCTGCACTCCCAAGTTTTTCTCCAAGAACTCCGGAAAGATCTGAGAGATCGTGAGAATGAATTTTTCGTCGAGAAGAGGATCTATATTTAAAGACATACGAAACGATTCGGTCCTTCTTCTTTAGAAGAATGTAATGCTTTTTTAGCCCGGGATTCCCATTCGGAGTCTCCCTTTCGGATCCTGATAGAAGCTCCCACATTCAATTCGACCCTATCCGGACCTAAGAATTCCATAAGGCCGGAAAGGGATTCCTGAAATCTCATCCAATCGCCGGGAGCAAGGATTGCTGCCACTCGATTTTTGCGGATCCTAGACAAAGGAGAACGACCTTCCATTCTGCTTGTCCACCAACGTCCGAAACTTTTGAGATCCATTACAAGATTTCCGACGGATCCGAATTCCAATAATACAAGTATCTTTGGATCTTCTCCTTCTGATCTTTCTTCTTCCAGATTTTGGGAGAAGAAGGAGTACGATCCCCATCCTGTCTCTTCGTCCTGAGACTCTCCTGCAAGTATCAGCTGCTCTATCAGTTTATCCAGCCGCAAGCCCATCTCCGAGCTTCCTAAGGAAGAAGCTTCGTTCGAGATCAGTCTCACTTCTCCCAAAGGAGAGGATTCCCATTCCAATTTCCAAAGCACGGTCCCGGGAAGGATCTCGGATCCTTCTCTCGTTTCGGAAGGGAATACTAGAATGCTTCCCGTTTTACTCGCAACCGTTTCTAGTTTGGATCTGGTATTGTACAATAAGACTTCCCAGGTTTCCTTCGGAGAAGAAGGAATAGAATCCAAAAAGGTTTTGATGGCTTCATAGGTCTTCCCGCCGATCGGAAAATAGAATCTATGGCAGAGAAAGTCCTGGGCTTCTTCATATGTTCTCATTTGTGGAGAACTTGCAAGAGGATCGAAAGAGGATCCGACTAGGGCGTGTTCGTCCTTCTCCCGTAATTGTACATTCCTTACTTCAACTTGAGACTGATCTTTTGGTTCGGAGTGAATCCCTTCTTCTTGCTCGGTATCAGAAGAAGGAGATCCTACAGCCTCTTCTTCTGATGCTGCTTCTTCTTTTCTATCGATCTGAGTGTGGACCACATAACCGAAAAGAGACAGAAGAGTAAAAGAGATCCCACCTAGAGCCAAAACTTCTCCGTCTATCCAAACGGAAAAGGAAGCGGAGCCGAAGGGAAAATGACCGATACTGGGAAAAAAAGCGGCGAAAAATTGCATTTTAAAGGACTCCGTTCCGTTACTATATGTAACGGGCTTTTAAGCACTTAGCTCAAACGATTTTTCTATGAAACTCTACTCCGAACTGGCAGAATACTACTTCGATATAGAAAAGAATGCGAGAAAATTCGAATTGGAAACCCAGTTCATAGATCGCTTATTTCGCAAACATAGGGTTCGCAATATTTTGGATATGGGCTGTGGAACGGGAGAACATGTGACCCATTTCCAAGGATTGGGATATAAATCCAAAGGAGTGGACTCTTCTTCCAGAATGATAGAGGTGGCGCAGAAGAGATATTCTCATTGCAAGTTCGAAGTCGGAGCAATGCAGAACTATAAGTCCAAGGAAAAATGGGACGCAATCATCAGTCTATTCGGTTCTTTTAATTATCTATTATCCAATGAAGAAGTGGAAGCGGCTCTTAAGAATCTGGAGCAGAATTTAAAACCTGCGGGCATTGCCGTCTTGGAAGTTTGGAACGCAGAACCTCTTCGTAGGATCAAAAGAAAGGCGATCGGCCCGGTCTCTCAGCTCAAGACCAAGGTTGCCACTATTCAGAGAAACAGGGGATTTCGTCTAGTCAGAGCGGATCAATCCACAGTCGTAGAAGTAAATTATATTTATAATATGAATTCCAGAGAGATCAAGGACAAGCATCTGATGAGAGCCTATTTTCTCGCGGAATTCCAGAGAATGATCGCAAAGCATAGGATGGAGATCCTACACGTATACTCCAATTACAGCGAGATCAAATTCAAGAGCAATGCCGGAAGAATGATCGTCGTCCTAAAAAAGAAAAGCTCCTGATTTCTTTCGATTTCTGAAAATTTCTTCCCAGGTTCCAAACTAGAATGCAGAATTGCCATCCGGAGGAAGTAGATGGCAGAGAAGTACGACGTGACCGTAATTGGCGGAGGCCCCGGTGGATATGTGGCCGCAATCCGAGCCTCTCAACTCGGATTGAACGTTTGTCTAGTTGAAAAAGAAAAACTAGGCGGGGTCTGCTTGAACTGGGGTTGTATTCCCACCAAAGCTCTTCTCGAATCCGCTCACCTCTTAGAATCCATTCGTAAATCCGAAACCTTCGGCCTAAAAGTATCCGGAGTAGATCCGGACTTTCCAGGGATCGTAAAACGTTCTAGAGGAGTTGCGGATACTATGTCCAACGGAGTCGACTTCCTCATGAAGAAGAATAAGATCTCCGTGAAGAAAGGAAGCGCCGTCTTCAAAGACAAGAATACGATCTGGCTTCCGGATACTTCCAAAGAAGAGATCCAATCCGAATATTTCATCATCGCAACGGGAGCAAGACCGAGGGATCTTCCCGGACTTCCGTTCGACGGGGAAAAGGTTCTCTCTAGCAAACACGCAATGATCCAAGAGGCTCCTCCCAAGACGCTCGCAATCATAGGTGCCGGAGCGATCGGTATAGAATTCGCGGACTTCTATTCCAGCATGGGAACCGAAGTGAGCATTATTGAAATGCAAGATCGCATCCTTCCATTAGAAGATCCTGAAATATCCAATCTACTCAATCGCTCTTTCATAAAAAGAGGAATCCAGATACTTACAAGCGTGGGAGTCTCCGAACCAAAATCGGAATCGGATGGGGTCACTCTTCTTCTCAAAGGAGAAGGAATTGCAAAAGAAGGAGAGAAAAGAAAATTCTCCAAGGTGCTCGTGGCGATCGGAGTTGCTCCGAATACCGAAGATATGCATTTAGAAGAGATAGGTGTGTTCCTACAAAGAGGATTCGTAAAGGTTGATACCAAATTCAAGAGCAAGGTAGAGAATATCTACGCGATCGGGGACTGTATTGGCGCTCCCCTACTCGCTCATGTGGCTTCTTCGGAAGGGATCAAGGCAGCAGAAGCGATCTCCATCCAAAAAGGGAATCCTCACTCTCTCGTATACGAACCCATGGACTATCAAAAGATCCCTGCTTGCACGTACTGTCATCCCGAAGTAGCCTCCGTTGGTCTGAAAGAAGAAGAAGCTAAGAAAGCCGGCATAGATGTCTCCATCGGAAAATTCCCGTTTAGGGCCAATGGTAGAGCGCAAGCACTGGGAGAAGTGGAAGGAATGGTCAAGTTAGTCGCAGATCGTAAGACAGGAGAGATCCTAGGCGCTCATATGATCGGACCGAATGTGACCGAAATACTTGGAGAGATCAATCTGGGAATGGGATCGGAACTTACCTTAAAAGAGATCGCAGGAAGGATACATGCTCACCCAACGCTTGCGGAATCCGTAATGGAAGCCGCAGCACAGGCATTAGGCGAAGCGATCAATATCTGATTAGACTAGCTCGGAAGAGACTTCGTCCAAGGTACCGGAGAATAGGATATCCATCTTATTCACTTTAAACTCCTTAGGAAGCTTAGAGTCTATGGTAAGCAAGGAATGGTCCAGATCGTGGAACTTTCCTGTCTGTTCATCGAAGAAATGGTAATGATCTTCTATATTGCTATCAAAAACGGATTTGCCCAAGCAAGAGAATTTGAACTCTCTTAAAAGCCCCGCAGATACAAGAACGTTCAGTGTATTGTATACGGTAGCTAGGCTCATCTTCAAGGAGCGGCTATCTACCCATTCCTTGACCTCTTCGGCCGTAGGATGATCCGCTTCGCAGAGAACGTACTGGCAAATGGAAATCCTTTGCATGGTAGGCTGGATAGAAACAGATTTCAGACGATTCTCTATCTCATCCGGAGTTAAACAAGAATGCTTTTGATTACCTAAAACAGCCATATTGGGTCGTACGAGTTTTATGCCTCTAAATATCTGACGGTCCGGACCCTCCGAATATAAAGCAAAAACTCTAGTGGAGGCGATTTCCTAATGAGATCCTAGATGAGGGAAGGATTTCTGCAATCCAAAAAAAGAAGTTTAAAAATCCCCGAAAACTAGGGTTTTTCCTTTGAAACCTATTCGAAGGTCTATAACCTGACGAAAAATCTTCGCAAAAGACCGAGAATGATGAGAAACAAATTTTTTACTACAATACTCCTTCTCTCCATGGTCCTTTCCGTTTCCGTTTGGGCGGAATCGGGGACCTCTCCCTCTGCAAATTCCCTAGCACAGTCAGAAAGTGGATCCGGACACGGAAGCGACCACTCCGGAGCCGGAGAGTCTGCTCACGGAGTCCAAGGAGACGATCTCCCAGTTTGGTCGGTGATCCCATTCGCTCTGATCCTGCTCAGCATTGCGCTTCTTCCTTTGGTTTCTCATACTACTGCAGAATGGTGGGAGAGCAATAATAACAAGCTTCTTCTAGCATTGGCGCTAGGCGGAGTTTCCTTCGGGATCCTGATGGCCCATAACTGGGGAGGAAAGATCTTCCATACGATGGTATTCGATTATATTCCGTTTATCATCTTGCTCGCCGCTCTCTTCTATATTTCCGGAGGGATCGTTCTAAAGGGGGATATCGAAGCTACTCCTATCAATAATACGATCTTCTTGATCGTCGGAACCTTCCTCGCTTCCTTTATCGGAACGACAGGGGCCTCGATGCTTCTCATCCGTCCTTTATTAAAGACCAACTCCGAAAGAAAACACGTGGTCCACACGGTGATCTTCTTTATATTCTTGGTTTCTAATATAGGCGGTTCCTTGACCCCACTCGGTGATCCTCCTCTTTTCTTAGGGTATCTACAAGGGGTTCCTTTCACTTGGACTTTTAGCCTCCTACCTGAAATGCTTATCGCTTCCGGATTGCTTCTTGTGATCTATTTTATCTGGGACACAGTAATGCACGGAAAAGAAACCAAAAAGGACCTGCGCTATGATCATAGCCATAGACAGGCTCTAGGTTTGGAAGGACAGATCAACCTGATCTGGCTTTTAGGAGTCATTCTTTCTGTGGCATTCTTGAACCAAAACTATATCCCTGCGATCAAGGAGTATCCCTTCTTAGCGTTCATTCGCGAGGCGGTTCTCATCGGACTCATCGCTTTGTCTAAGGTTACTTCCGACATAAAACTGAGAGAAAAGAACAAATTCACTCTGCATCCGATCCAAGAGGTTGCGTATCTATTCATAGGTATCTTCCTTACAATGATCCCTGCACTTCTACTTCTGGAACATCACGGAAAAGAATTGGGGATCACTCAAAAATGGCAATTCTTCTGGGTAACCGGTGGATTCTCAGGAGTATTGGATAATGCTCCTACCTACTTGACCTTCTTGTCTTTGGCAAAGGGTTTATTAGGATTTTCTGATGTAACCCAGATCCTGGCAGATCCATTCGGAGAGCAATTATTAAAGGCGATCTCCTGCGGAGCGGTGTTTATGGGAGCCTTGACTTATATCGGAAATGCACCTAACTTCATGGTGAAATCGGTCGCTGAAGAGAATAAGATCAAGATGCCAAGCTTCGGAGGGTACGTTGTATATTCCTTCCTATTGCTGATCCCTACCTTCTTACTTCTCACAGGGATCTTCTTCCTATAAGATCCTGCCCAACCTCGCTTCCAAAAGAAGCGAGGTTATTTCTCTTCTTTTGGGATAAATACTACGGAATGAAGTGTGCGAGTTCCTGGAGTCCCATCTTCCGTTAATCTCTGCGTATATAAGACTTCTGCCTTCGTATCCTTAGCCGGTTTATACATTACGATCTGATTCACCCAATCATAAACGGATAAGGAATAGTCGATCACACTCAACGCGATCTGCACCGGCAGGATCCGAGCCCGAGAAAGAGGCTTCATTTCCGTTTCTTTGGGAACGGCTAACCATTTATAGATCCGAGCGGAACGTCCAATATTCTTAATATTATCCCATTCTAGGCTTTTGTCGGGAAGATTCGCCTCTACCTGTTTGAAATTCACTCGTACCGGGATCTTCTTCTCCTTAGATTCCTTAATCGCAGTGGATAATTGAAGATCGAACGTATCCTCGTCCAAATATTCTATCTCATTGCAGGAAGAAAAAACGGTCTCACAAATATCTCCGTACCTTTTATGCACGAAGAAGATGAGCTGGATATTTCCATTGCCTGGATGATACAAAACCTTCGCGTTATAATCGCCGCTGCGTCTGAAATAGATGCCCCGGTAGATCCTCTTGAATACAGACCAACCCACAAAGCCTACATCCTTTAGAACAGGTACATCAGGAGGGAAAAGATCTCTAACAGCAATATGCAGTTTTTCGATCGCTACCCTTCCATCTCTTTTAGAAATTTCTAATAGAAAATCCCGAAGATCCTCGAGTTCGTCGTCTGAAAGTTTTAAGGATTTGCCGGAAGTATCTACAAGAACCTTGCCGGCCCCTTCTTGCATGAGCCTCTTGATCTCGGACTTGCCTCCCTTGGAGTTCAGTTCATCCAAGGAAAAACGAAAGCAGTCCTCCGGATGGCAGGAAATCTGTTCTTCGTATCGATCCACTCCGAAGTAGCCGGAGGCGGGAACCTGGGTCTCCGCTCCGAGTCCGAAATGGATCGATGATAAAAAGAAGATAAGGAATACGGAAAGCTTAGGAAGCCTCGTCCGTATATTCCATGACAAGATACATGAGAGTCTCTGTATCCGTAGGGTTGATGTATTCGTGGGGAACATCCGCTCTGAAATAAACAGAATCCTTTGCATCCAGTTCTACCACCTTGTCCCCTACTCTGAGGCGTAATTTACCTTGGACCACTACTAGGTTCTCAGTAGTTCCTGCCTTGTGAGGCTCGGCAACTTCTATACCACCCGGCTTTAGGATCAGTTCGTAGAATTCTACTCTTCTTCCTCCGATGAAAGGAAAGAGAGCTCGGCTCGAATATACTTTGGAACTGGAATATAATACCTTCGTATTCTCCGCTTTAAGAAGAAAAACTCCTTCGGTCCCTTTTTCCTTGAGAAGCTCGCTGAAAGGAACGTTCAGACCCGTTGCGATCTTCCACAGGACCGCAATTGTAGGAACACTCTTGCCCTGCTCGATCTGAGAAAGCATGGCCCGGCTCACTCCACAGCGGGAAGCCAGTTTGTCCAAAGAGAGTCCTTTAGTATGGCGAATTAATTTTAGGTTTTCTTTGACGACTTCTGTTATATGTTCGCTGGAGATGAGTTCCTTTCCGTCCAGCTCTTCGGCATCTGCCTGTTTCATACCTGATTCATCCAATATAACGGAAGAAGTGTCAATCCAATTTCAAGAATTTCAGAAGATGGATGAGAGTTGTGCGCTCTTTTCCTTGAGGATACAATGAGCCAGATTCCTCCTCGCTGGGAAACTCCTAAGTCTCCGATCCAAAAGCATTATGAGAAGGGGTTCCTACTCGTAGTAGAAAAGCCTCCGGGGATTCCCTCCCAAGCAACCTTCGATCCAAACCGGCCCAATCTGGAAGATCTACTTCGGATCCAGGAGAAGCGACCGAATCTTCGTCTTCTCCATAGATTGGATCGGGATACGAGCGGACTCTTGCTCGCATGCATCGACCCGGCCAAGAATAAGGAAGCGGATGCGATCCTTGCCGATTCGGAGAAGACGTATCTCTGTATTGCGAAAGGAGTTCCTTCTCGAAAAGAATTCAGAGTGGAATGCTTCTTAAAAGACGGCAAGGGAAGAGTGAGTTCCGTTCGTTCCGGTGGAAAAAAGGCTATCACCGATTTTACGGTCCTTTCTTCCAATCCGGAAAAAGGGATTTCTATACTCGCCGCTAAGCTCGTTACAGGAAGAAGGCACCAGATCCGATTTCATCTTTCCATGGAAGGAACTCCTATCCTAGGAGATGAGACCTACGGAGAAAACAAACAGGAGAAGAAGGAGTTAGTTCCAAAGCCAAACCGTTTTCTATTGCATTCCTATCTTCTAAAATTCAAAAACGAGTTCGGAGAAGAAATCCGAATCGTATCCGAACCTCCTAAAGATTTCGAACCCTACTTACGCTTTTTTTCTGGCCTGAGATTCCCTGAATGAGTATTCTGGATCCCTCTCCAGGAGAAAAAAATGAGCGAATCCATCGCATTGATCGTAGGCGGGTCCGGAGCGGCAGGACAAAGTGCTATAGAAGCCTTTCAAGATTTCGGTAAAGAAAGCGGAAAAAAATGGAAGATCATCGCAACTACTTCCGGAGAGGGAGAAGTTGCCGGAGCAGACGAAACCATCCATTCCGTAAAGCTGGAAGATCCTAAATTAGCGATCGAGAATATTCAAAAAGCATTAAAAACCAAAGGTCCAATCGATGTTCTAATCTATACTCCTGCCAGAGGGAATTTAGGCTACCCGGTCTCCGAAACGCCCGACGAGGATATAGTCGCTACGGCAAAGTTTTGCCTGGATCCGATGTTGGAATTGGAAAAGGCTCTCTCTCCCCGGATCACAGTGGGATACTCAGCCTATTATTATCTTCCCCATCTACTGACGTTTTACGGTTCGCTCGCGTTCATCAAAAAGAAAATGGAAGAATGGGCCTTGCAAAGACCGGATTCCCGCAAGATCATCCGCGCCGGAACATTCTTTAGCCAGAGCGTAAGAGGAATCACTCTTATTCTGCAAAGGCTCGCAAAAACTTCCACGAATGCAGATCTACAAAAACTCATGGAGGAACAGAAGGCTTCCGGAAAGAAATTCGGGGACTTCTTTATAGATTATATACAAGATAGAGAGAACTCCAGCTTCAAAAAGAATTTTCCGAATGTGCCTTACCGGATCACGGAGCCTAAAGATCTAAAGAATGCATTGCTTAAGATCCTAAAAGGAGAGAAGGCACCGATCGTTTCTCTCGTAGGAGATTGGGTTTGGACGGAAAATACGTTACCCGAAATGCCGGACTATTTGAAGGCAAGGTAAGAGTTCCCACAGAAAAAAGTTCGATGAATTTTCTGGTTGAGGAAATGAGATTTTTGTGATATAGAGGCCCGAGCTTCTCCCACTGAGGACCCACCTCCACCACCCGATGAGGGTGGGGGCCGCCTTCCTTGAAACGGGATGCACCTTACCTGATTCGATTCGAACCCTACGGGAATCTCGCTCCCTATGGGTCGCTCGATTGGGCAAGGGCCGCCCTCGTTCAACTAAAGAGGGATCTCGATCGTCTTCCAGCCTCCGATCGGCTGGATGAAACTTCCTACAGGTGGGATCTTATTCTTCCCACGATCAAAAAAGATCCCCTTCTGCTTCACATTCTGCAAGAGAGGAAAATCGTTTTCCGTGTCCCCAAAAGCAATATCGTATTCCTTATTCCCATTTGCGAGGCGAAGGAAATGCACCTTCCCCATTCCATAGGTAAATGGTTCCTGGAGATCGGAACTTAGGATCCCATTCTTCTCGATCAGCCTCATTCCTAAGACATTTTGCCTTGGGATCCCCCAAAGTTCGGAGACCTCTTGGATCACTTCTTTTGGAGAAGCGGTAGCGATCCAAAGTTCTGAACCGAACTCCCTAAGTTTTTTGATGAATTCAAACAGAGGCAGATAAGGTCTCACCACTTCTTTTAGGAGTTCCTTCTGATGAGCCTGCCAAACAAGACGAGCGGTCTCTCTTAATTCTTCGGAAGATCTTCCGGAAAAGATCCAAGTAGACCAACGATAAGCGGCTTCCAATCCTTGGGTCTCTATCTTTGCCTCATAATATTTCCAGACCTCCTCCATAAAGGAAGAAGGATCCGTCTTACGGAGAATATTCATCTTCTCAGCGATAGAAGATTCCGGAAAGAAGGGAGAAATGTCCTGGATCCATGGAAGACCTTTCAGGAGAAGATCGCAAAAGACAGCTTCTCCGAAATCTCCTTGGACTAGAGTATTATCAAAATCGAATACGGCACTTATAGGTTTGCCTTGGACCAAGATCCCTTCTAAAAAAGAAAAGATCTCAGGTTTCCAGTCGGAAGATTGCAACAAGGGATTATTGTTGGATGGTTTCTTTCGCGATCGCGACTTGCGCTTCTTTGTCAGCGAGGAAAGGAGGAAGATAATGCTCCGGATTCAGGACCACGTTCTGGTATCTGACTTCGAAATGAACATGAGGACCAGTCGTATGTCCCGTATTCCCGGAAAGAGCAAGAACCTGCCCCTTCTTGATCTTATCACCTTGCTTCACGAATAGAAGTGAATTATGAGCATATAATGTCTGGATCCCATTGATCTGAGGATGTTGGACCACAACTCTAAGTCCGTAACCCCCGTCTCTTTTCGAATCGACTACTACTCCATCTGCAGCAGCGATCACAATGGAGCCGTTCGGGCAGGCAATATCCACTCCTGCATGCAGTGCATTCCATCTTCTTCCCAAACGAGAAGTTACTCTGGAATATTTAAAGCTCAAAGGCCAGATCAATTCTCTGGAATCGGAGTTAAAGATCTCGCGACCCTTGTCCTCTAAGAGAAGATTTCTTGTATAATTGCTGTTATAAGGGAAGAATACAGGATCTGAGTTCGGGATCTTGCTTCCGTCATAGATCCCGTTCAATATACGGACCTCTCTTTCGGAAGTTCCGAATTTATGATATAGATCTTCTAAGGATTCTTTTACTTTTCCGGGAACGATCCAGATGCCTTCTCTGGATTGATAGGTCTGGATAAACTGGTTATCCACCTTAACTTCTTCAATATATGTATTTGCGAAGGTCTTCCAAGAAATAAAGATAAGAGCGGAAGCGCCCACTATGGATAGAATCGTTTTCTTTTTCATTTGGTTCTTTCCTTTTTGCGCCGCAAAAAAAGCTCTCAAAACAAATTTACTGTTTTTAAGATCGGCAGTTAATTTCCGAAAGTTCAACCTATCCTCCTTGTCCATAATCTTGGGACAAGGATTTTTCACCACTCTAATCTGAGGGAATAAGCGGAAATAAACGATTTACCACGATATACTACGAAAATATGGAATTATCTTCCAATAATATCTAATTATAGCATTTTTCGGAGTATTTTATAATTTTTCATCTACCAATTCAATCTATAGAGAGAAAAATTCCCAGTTTCAGAAAAGTTTTCGGAAAAACCGGAGCGATTTCGTCGCCTTCGCTTGGCAATTTGTAAGGATGATGGACATAAACGGAGTCCTTTAAGTGAGACATTTTAAGCCAAAAATGCTCCTTTTCCGGAAGAATGGGCCTTAGAATCCGCTGGTCGTTTAAAACAACTCGTTTCTTCAGCATTTCCCTGAGCAGGAGATCCTACAATCCTAGCCTAAGATCCTGTCCCTCAACTCCGGAGTGGGCATTCTGCAGGCCTCCCTCTTTCCAAACCATCGATATCGGTTCTTTGCGATCAGATCATAGATCTGATTGCGGATCCATTTCGGAAGAAGGGTTCCGAGTAGGGAAATCTTCCAAATTCCCCCCAAGCGAGAGGCGATTTTCAAGACTGCCTCCGACTTACTGTGGATCCTTGTACCGTCCCAGAACAGAATGCTATCTACACCTCTAGTCTCTTCTTCTAAATGGTGTTCTAAAATTAGATTTTTTGCAAATTCAGATTGAAGGCTCGCATATTTCAGAACCCTCTTTTTATCCAGATCCAGGAGAAGATTCACTGTTCCGTTGCATAAATTGCAGACCCCGTCAAACAATAGGATGGAATTCCGTTCTTCTTCCAAGTTTGCTTCCTTTTATTCCTTAGACCCTCGAATCCACTCGAAGGAAATGGAAATCAACCTACTGAAAATAGGATCATCTTCTTAGAAGGGTTCTCTTTTTTCTTAAGCGGAGAAGATTCCGGCTCGGAAGATCTAGGGATCCTTTTTAAAGGAAGCAAGGCAGACTTCAGTCTTTCATACCAGTCTCCCTTCTTACGCAGGAAAACCGCCGGTGATCCAAGAGGAGAGTCCACTTCGATCCAGGTTCCTCCCTTGTAAGAAGTCCCTGTCCATACATGTTCCCATTCTCCTTCGGGAAGATATCCTTTTACAGAATCTTCTCCTTTTTCCAATACGGGAAGTACAAGTAAGTCCTCTCCTACTAGGAACTCGTTTTGCAAGTCCCTTGTATTCGGATCATTCGGATAGGATAATACGAGAGGCCTAAGGATAGGAAGTCCCACTTCGCTTGCTTCCTTGTTTAGAAATTTCATATATTCCTTTAATGCGATATGCATTTTCCCATACCGAGCGAATTCGCGAATGGTCTTTTGATCGGAATACGGTTGGTGGTTTTGAAGAGGACGATTCCCTTCATGAGTCCTAAAGACGGGAGAGAATACGTTCAACTCCGCCCAACGCAGGAATAATTCCTTGGATCTGAAATAGTCTTTGATCGGGCTAGGGATCGTAGTGTATCCGCCTATATCGCTATGATTTAAGCTCAATCCGGAAAGACCTCCGCTCAAGATCCCAACGAGAGAAGAGGCAATCCCGTCATTTTTTCCCCAACTTACCATTTGATCTCCCGCCCAGAACAAAGTGGAATACCGATTAGAATTACTAAAACCGGCCCTCGTAAAGAATACGATCTCCCCTTCTTTGCGTGCCTCTTGGATTGCTTCTCGGTTCAGTCTTGCCCATTCTACTGGATATCGGTTATGATAGAGCTCAGCGGATTCTCCGGAAAATAACACTGCATCCGTAGGAAGCCATTCTCCGAAATCCGCCATCCAACCGCTGAGTCCCTTCCCGATCAGATTTTCTTGGATCACAGTCTTGATCCAAATGCGGGTCTTGGGATTACTTAGATCCAATAGCCCTGCCGGAAATCCCGCTGTTTGGACTATATAATCTTTTCCTTCTTTATTCTTTACTAAATAATTCTTTTGGACCGCCTCTTCATATAATGGTCCTTCCGTGGCAAGCATCGGATTGATATAGCCTAAAACCTTGATCCCTTGGGAATTCAGGTCCTTCACGAATTTCGTCCATTCAGGATATCTCGTTTCGTCCGGAAACCATTTCCACCAAAGCTGTGAACCAAAGGATGTTTTTCTCTGCCCTACCCAATCCTGGATCCAAAGTGCAGTGATCGGATTTCCAGCCTTCCTTGCCTCTTCTATCCTTTGGAGAACGATCTCCTTTCCTCCTTGGATCCCAAGCCAAGTGCCGTAGGCCCAATCCGGGAGAAGTGGGAACCTTCCCGTTTTTTGTGTGTACAATCTCAGGATCTCTTTTGGGTTCTCCGCCTTCCAAGAATTTACGGTAAATCCTTTTTCTCGGATCTCGATCCTGATCTCCGGATCTTCTTCAAAATCAAAAACGGAATAAGCGCTATGCTCGAAATGGAACCCTCTGTTCTTAGAGGTGAAAAAGAAAGGGATAGGTGTATACGTGCTGTATTCGTTTCCACCTGCTCCTTCTAACAGCTCGGCTCCCCAGGTGATGGGTTGGTCTCCTCTTCCCACTCCTTGTTCTTCCGAAAACAAGAATGGCTTCTTTCCTTTTAAATTCAGATGAGAGAATTGTTCTCCTAATCCGTAGATGGCTTCTTCCTCGTCCGACTTGAATCGAATATAGCTCCGATTCAGATCCGGATGCGAGATCTCTACCTTCCACTCTAGATTAGAATTTTCTTTCGCCGTAAAACGAATAGAGTATTTGGTCTCGCAACCTTCCCCGCTTAACTTCCCTTGGATGAGCAAGGAACCGGATTCTAAGCTTATATTTTCGAGGCTCTGCTCGTTGCAAAAATACTGGATCCGGTCCTTGATCTTGAATGTTGCCTTGCGATATCCAACGATCTGCTCTCCTTTTGCTGCAGAGAGGAAAGGTTCTTTCAGATCGAACTCTAACAGTTTTCCTTTCGATGTAATGAACGATAGTTCAGAAGGTACTAGGATCGCTTTGATCCCCTTTCCCAGATCGAATTCCTTAGGAGGAATTGAGATAGGTGCGATCTTTTGGAATCTAGACTGACAGGAAAGAAAGAAGGAAAAGAAAAGTAGCAGTGCGATAAGGGATCTCATACAAATTCCTAAGAAAGATTGTATGAGATCCTTTCAGAATGTCTTGTGGTGTCTTCTAGTTTTTAACCCTTTCTGTCCAGGCCACCGACTCTAGGGGCGGAAGCTCCTGCACCGGTCTGTCCGTAAATGCTGACAGCTTGCTTAGGCAAATTGGATTTTCTCCACTCGAACCAGGAACCGACGTATACATTCACATCGTTATATCCTACTTCTTTGAGCATTAGAGCGAGGAGAGAAGAACGAGCTCCGTTATAATCGTAAATAACAGTGGTCCTTTCCGGCATGAACGGAAAGCCTCTTAACTTCTTATTAAAGAAAGTCTTATCTACTAGTTCTCCGTTCGCGTCATACAGCATTCTCCAATCCCAGAGAAATGCTCCAGGCAAACGTCCACAGAGACTTCCCGGTTCAGGAGCGGTTAGGCGAGGAAGTTTGCCGTCGTATTCTTCAGGAGTACGAGTATCGAAGATCTGAAGTCTGGTCAGGTTCTTTTCCAAGAAAGCCTTGTCTATGACCCCTTCCAATTTTCTGACCTTTGCAGAAGGACCTATATCCAGTTCCCTGCTTCCCTTCTCCTTAGAATTCTCAACAGGCCAACGTTGGCCTAGGATAAATGTATTCTGGAAACCCGCTGCTCTCAAAAGAAGAGTGAGCCTGGCTGCGAACATTCCCATTCCTTCGTCAAAGACGATGATCCTGGACTTGTTCTCTTTCTTTGCAAGAGATAGGATCTCTTCGATCGGTCCTAATAATTTCTTGAAAGAATCGGGATCGGAGGCAAACGCCTTCTTTACGAATGGGAAATAGTAAGCGCCCTTTAGGGTGGACTCCTGATACTGCGCTTGCGAACGACAATCGACGTATAAGTCCTGTTGGTCGTTCAGGTCTGTTTTAAGAAAACTCCAGTGAGACAAGATAAGCTACCGTTATATATTTTTACTCTTAGTTTTAACCATATTCCAGACTACCGTTTCAGAGTTTAACTTTTTTTTCGTGTTCTCGCGAATTCGAGACATAATGAGAAAGAATCCACATAAATTCCTCTTCTAGTCCTGGATCTGTAAAATCCAGTTTTTGGAAAACCGATACTAATATAGAATGTTTTTCCCGATCCTTAAATCTTTCGGACCGAGTCGCCTTGTGTATCGTTATCCTTTAATTCTTTGGCTTCTTGCCGCAGTTTCTCTCATTTCCTTTCCGTTTTTTCATCCGGAAGCGGAGGAGAAGGAAACTGTTTCTCAAGATTCTTCTCTTGGCGATTTAAATGATCCTGATTTCGTCAGTGGCTGGAAGAAATATTCTCAAGAAAAGGATGCAAGACCCTTAAAGCAGTGGTTCCAAACCCATCCTGTGGTACAAACAGGCGATTGCAAATTTAGGTCCTTACCCGATCTGGAAGGTTCTCAGTATTTTTCCTTGGATTGCACGGACAAAAAAATGCCCGGATTCTTTTTTGCGGGGAAGGATAAGATATTGTATCCGAACAAGATCTCTTCCTTTCATGTAAGAGGTCCCGTGAAAACGGGTAAGATGGTGTACTGGCAATTGGGTTTTTCTTCCGATACCCTTCGTCTTGCCACCGGAAAATTTTCCGAAAGCAATAAGGATAAAAGATCCAAGATCAACGATAAGGCTTCTACCGAAAATTTTGGTCTTCAATATTTCTTAAGCATCGCTAGGCATCCTGCTTCTCGTCCTGCTCCCGTCGGCAAGGAGATCTTCTTCGATTCTTCTTGTCCTTTATTGTATTTGGGAAAGGATGCCGACTTCTATTGGGATAAGGTTTTGTATTTTTCCTTCCAAGCCAGTTGCATTCCTAGTTCTCCCTATTCTTGGATCCGGATCAAGGCGGATGCCGGCGGAAATGTGCAAGTAGACGATAAGCCTTTGGAAAGTCTGGAACAAGGCGCCAGGTTTCTCGCTAAATTAAAATTACAGTCCATCGAAAAGGATAAGATCGTTTGGTCGGACGGGGAGTTATTCCATGAATAGATCTAGACTTCTTCGTCTTTTTCTTTTAGTCCTGATCCTTGGATCGAACCCTAGTTTTTCGCAAGGCTCTCCGAATCCGGATCTGAAAAGCTTACTCGGAAGTGTCGTCATCGTTCGAAGCGATATCTATCCCGATCCTACCGATCCATTGGAATTCGGAGACCAAGATCTTTCTAGGGATGTAGGCTCCGGTTTTATCATCGCTGGGAATAAGATCCTAACAAACGCTCATGTGATCTCCGAATCCAAATATCTGAAAGTAAAGCATTTCAATAGCAGTAAGTATTATAATGCTAAGGTAGAATTTTTAGGTTTCGATTGCGATCTGGCACTGATCTCCGTGGACGATGATGAGTTCTTTGCGGGTGTGGAACCCTTGGATATTGCGGACGATTCCCCTTCTCTCGGAAGTAATTTGCTTATGCTTGGCTATCCGGAAGGTGGAGAGAACCTTACTCTCGAAAATGGTTTGGTGAATCGGATCGAACGTATTCGATATTCATTTACTGGATTAGATTATCGTAAAGTGATCCGAGTTGGCGCAAATATCCTTCCCGGTTATTCTGGCGGCCCAGCCTTGCAAAACGGCAAGGTTGCCGGGATCATCTTCGAAGTGAGCCAGGTGCAAGGAAGTACGGCATATCTCATCCCTCCCGAAGTAGTTCAACATTTTCTAAAGGATATACAGGACGGGAAGTACGACGGATTTCCCTTTGTTGGATTTACCTTTCAGAATGGGACGTCCGAGGCGATTAAGCAGTTCCTAAAGATCCCGGATGGATTGCAAGGGATCCTGGTAAATAAGGTGTATCCGAATTCTTCCTTCTCCGACGTTTTGCAAACGGACGACTTTCTCTATAAGATCGACGATGCGTACTTGAACAATGAGGGAGGCCTCCTGGAATTTACAGGAAGGACCGTGGTGGATCTGATCGAACCAGGTTTCGTAGGCCAAAAACTCACTCTGTATTTTTATAGGAACGGAAAGAATTTTAAGACACAAGCCGAACTCAAACGAACCGATTCCTTGGAACTGTACAGGGACAGACAGGTGCGGAATTTCTTGGGGGCCGGGCTACTCTTTCAACCTGTGAATCGGGCTCTTTTCGGAAAGGAAAGCCAAAGAGTGGAAACCTCTCTTAGATACCATTACAGTTATTTTATCCAGGACGATCTGTTCAAATTTACGGAACGGGATCTGATCCTGACTACGATCTTTCCCGATCCTCTTAATTCAAAATACATGAATTATCGTTTTAAAATATTAGAATCCATTAATGGGAAAACCCCTCAGAATATCGAGGACTTCAAGGAACTCTGGAAAAGATATTCGGGCGGCACCTTAGTTTTAAAATTCAGAGGGGTCGGACTTCCTTTGATATTGGATACTAAGACGATCAAGATCATAGACGCAAGGGTTCGAAAAAGATTCGATATCAAGTCCGACGAGTATCAGGAGGCATCCAAATGAAACGGCTCCTTCTTCTTGTTTTATTCTCTCACCTTTGCCTTTCCAACTTAGAAGCCAAAGGAGAGCCCGAATTCGGAGTGCTTGTCCATTTCAGGAAATATTCCCATCATAATCCTTTCCAGAAGGGCGTGCCGTTCCAAAGAAAGATCCCTGCCATTCGAGTGGACGAAAGAACTGCGGTCGCGCTTTTAAAACCAGGCGAGGTCCCTCTTTTCGCAGAGATCCATCCGGACGATTCTGCGGGAAGAAAGGCCTATTTCCAAAAGGTGGATCTGGATACCGGTCTTGGGATCCTGATCCTTCCTGAAGATATTGGAAGAACAAAACGCATTTTTCCATTGGCAGTCTTGGAAGAAAAACCTCGCACGAGTCCCGGTTGCTCTGCTTACTTTCCAAATTTAGAATGGGCTAGTTTAGAATCTTCTAAATCGATTCTTCCTCTCTCTAAGCTTGCTAAGAAAGAGAACACGGATGGATCTAGGAGTTTTCTGTATGCCGGCAAGAAGGTTTGCGGTTTCACAGATGGAAGTTGGAACGGTGGAGCGGAACTTCTCAGACGATTTTCCCAGAGCAGATTCTCTTCTCAATCCCCCTTCCCTCATCCAGGTTTTTTTGCAGAAGCGTCCCTGACTCCCGCAGAAGAGGATTATTATTTTCCGAAGGGTGCGATAGGCGCAGTCGTTTCGGAAGTTTTACCTGGCATCGGTCCAATGCATAATCTGTTTCCGGGAGATGCGATCATCTCTGTGAACGGAACTCCCGTGGCTTCCAAACATAAACAGGTCTTATATGATCTTCTTCTCACCAAGCATGGGAGTTATATAAATTCGGGAGATACCGTGGAGTTGACCCTCTATCGGGACGGAAGAAAACGAGAGATCCGTTACGCGCTTAAGCCTTATAACGAGGATGCTTTCCTCATTCCGGAAAGCTCGGATCGAGTCGCTCCTAAGTATTTGATCTCAGGAGGTCTCTTGTTTACGGAACTAACTAGGACCTATTTGAAAGAATACGGAGACAAATACAAATCTTCGAGCGATCGCAAGTTAGTATACTTAGCGGAAAGTTTTTCTCGCAAAATGCACCCGGAAAAGAATCGGATCGTTCTTCTCTCTAGGACCTTTCCGGATGAGAAGAATAAGGCTTACCAGGAATTCCAAGATCTGATCCTGGAATCGGTCAACGACAAGACTGTAGACTCTGTGGAAGGCCTAAAAGCAGCCATTTCCGAGAATAAGGAGAATTTTTTGGTCTTCCGGTTCTCTGGAAATAAATTAGCAGTCTTCGATAAATCGGAACTCAAGGCTCTGGATGAGAAGATAAAGTCCTCTTATTCTCTGGATTCCTTGGACAATATACGCTGACAAAATCCTTGACTGGTTTTGCTTTTCTGGTTTTTCTTATGTTTCCATTAAACGTTTCGGGACGTATCGCCAGGCGAAAGTCCTGAATTAGGAATTTGTTATGAAAATCCTATTCGTCGACGACGAAGAAGTCATACGCGATCTATTCCAAGAAATCTTCGGAAGCGAATACCAGTTAGTGCTCGCCGGCACCGCCGAGCAGGGCCTGAGTCTCGCCGAATCCGAAGCCTTCGATCTGATCATCACGGATATTCGACTCCCTAGGATGAACGGGATCGAGTTCATCACTAAACTGAGAGAGAAAGGTGTAGAGACTCCTTTTATTGTCATCACTGGGAATCAGGATATCCAGATCTCCATCAACGCATTACGTTTAGGAGCGGTAGACTTCTTCCTAAAGCCTTTCCGAATGGAGGCGATCCGTTATTCTTTATTACGATTTAGGAATTTATTTTATTCCGGAAAGGACTTGGTGGACAAGAGATTCTTCCAGGTCAAGGAATCCAGGCAGAAATTCACACTTATCCCAAGGTTAGCCAATCTGAACCAATACGTTCATTTGATCCTAAAGTCCCTAGCCCATTTACCTAGTCTGCATAACGAGGATCTTCTCTCCTTGAAAGTGGCGCTCTATGAATTGATCGGAAATGCGATCGAACACGGTTGCGCTCATATAACCTATCACCAAAAGCAAGAGTTGATGTTCCAAGAGAACGATTATTTCTCTTATGTGGATAAGATCTGCGAACAAAAAGACGAATGGATCAAGGTAGAAGTGGATTACGACGACACAAGGGTCACAGTGGTCTTAGAGGACGGAGGAGAAGGGTTCGACCCTGCAAGAGTCCCCGATCCTGTGCAAGATCCGAACGCTAGTCAACTTTCAGGTAGAGGAATCTTCCTGGTGAGAATGAACGTGGACTCTCTTTCTTATAACGATAAGGGAAACCAGGTCACATTCACGAAGAAACTGCAAGCATTGAAAGAAGGCGCTGTTTAAAATCTAATCCCTGCGGAAGCATACCAACGAAAATATTCTCTGGTGGGGATGGGTCTGCGGATCTCATCCAAGAGTACAGACTCATCCATTCCTGGGCGAACCCAAGCGTATGCAGCTCCTGCGACCAAATAGCCTGTCTCCGATTTCCAGCCGCCGGCGGCAATCAGCTCCAAGCCTCTTCCTATATAAGAAATTCCTAAACCAGTTCCGAGAGTGGTGGACCAACCCTTCCCCCATTCCTTGGAAACTCCTGTTTGGTAATACTGCAGACCCGAATTCTCATAGATCGGTTTTCTAGGCGAATCGACTCCGGAGAAAACCGTATCCTGTTTAGCGTTCCAATCCCTTAATAGAAGAATGGAGAACGGAGCCAGATATCCTCTCGGATCTCCCTTGATACTCGCGTATCCGTTCGAGTTTTGGTCCGTATGGAATGTCGGATCCTTGGTGGCGTATAACGCGCGAACAAAAATAGAATAGCTTTCTTCTTTCCAAGTAGCGCCCAGAGTCGCAAGCCAGGCATTTGAGCTTTGCCTTGTATTTTGGGAATAAAATGGATTCGTGCCATTCTCTCTTCTTCCTTCTACTCGGATGGCGGAGCCTTCTATCTTCGCCTTCCAAAAAGGTTCCGACTCCCATTCCAGTCCGGAATATCTGAAAAATCCGTAAGGACGAAACGGTTCCTCTTGCCGGAATAGGTCTGCTCTTTGTGCGCTTTGCTTTGGCTCGGAATACTGGTAATGGAATATTCGAAACGAATTTAGAAGAAGCTTAGGCTCCCAAACCAGATCTCCTCCTTGTATTCTCAAAGGAGATTCCGTTCTGTCTCTGTTAGAATATGCGATAGAAGATTGAAATTCGGCGCCCAGTAAAGAACCTCTTACATTCAAAGGCAGATATTCCCAACCGATCTCTCCATAATTTGCAAGATTCGCGAATAGGAATCCATTCTTGTCCAGACGTTGGAATCCCCTTCCCCCTTCGGCTCTCAACCGGAACTGGGAAAAATTCAGGCGAGAAGAGACCAATGCTTCTCCGTCACTCAATCTGTAGGTGTTCAGTCTTGTATCGTCCTTCTCTGCATAGGTCACGATAGGCGAAACCAGGACCAAGGTTTCCAAACGATCCGTTTTCTTTTGCCAACCGAATTCCGGACTAAAAGAAGCCCTACCGTACCATTTCCTGGCCTCGTCCTCCTTCACTCCTCCTTTCTGAGAGTAACTCTTTCCCCAAACATACAAGGAAGTATAGAATCCTGATTGAGAAGAAAAACTCTTGGAGTCGTCGTTGGTATTCGCATTTCTTCCCTGGGACTTCACGTTTATGACCCCGTCGTTCAGGAGAGACGAATCGTCCAGCCGGTATTGAGGATACGAGTCTGCGCTTATCTCATAGGCAAAGCAAGCAATGCATAAGAATATTATAAATTTTTTATATATATGCGGCTTCACTTTTGGGAAGGTCTATGGTACGCTAAGAAATACCCGCTTAGCAATAGCCAAGAAGGTATCTGCCCCAAGAAGAATGCTCCCGCCGCACCCATGGTCCCATATTCCGGGATGAGCAAATTATCCAGCACAAGTCCGAAGATAAGCCTTACAAGAGCTAACATTGCCAGAAGTTTGGGTTGCCCTAAAGCAAAGAGCGCCATTCCCAAAGGAGAGAAGACCAACTGGAATAAATAATTCGGATACAGCAATTGGAAGACCGGAACGGATTCTGGATACTTTCCGGAAAACAATGCGGAGAAGAACCAATCTCCCAGAAATACCCAAGGCCCCAAGGCAAGAGCAAACCCGCAGGCCATCAGAATGGACTTGGCCAGATATGCGGTGAACTCCTTATTCTCCGTTAGACGAGATAGCTTAGGATAAATAATGGAATTCAAAACGGAGAATAAGATCACGAATCCGCTGAAAGGCTGCAAAGCCACCCCGTAAGCCGCAACCGATTCGTTGGAATGATACTTATTCAAGAAGAATAGCTCCATCCTGTCGGATACGATCGCAAACAAAGAAGCCAAGAATGCATATCGATTGAAAGAAGCCAAGTCCCTGGTTTGCTTTTGGATCTCCTCTCTATCTCCGGACCAATTCAATTTCTCTCTCGGGAATAAGAAGAAGAATAGCACGATCGTAAAAGAAGGAGCCACAGAGAACACCGCCAGGATATCCATATGGTTCAGAGCACGAGCCGAGAACTGGTCCGCAAAATAAAGGATCACGAGTCGGATCAAATTCGGGAGTGGATACCAGATGGAAAGGGACTGGTACTGACCGAAGGAAACAAAAATGCTTTCGAAGTAGGAATTGAAGGAAAGAACGAAGCTGCCGAATACCAACAAAAAGGCGGCTAACGCATTTTCCCTTAAGAACAAGGCTGCCACAGCGGTAACCAGGATCAAAATGAAAAGTGCCATCCATTTGATCCAAAGAGAAGAAGCAAGCAAGACACCGATCCTTCTTTTGTCCTCCGTCATTGGAGAGAGATAACGGACCATGGCGGCAGGAAGACCAAACTCTGCGATCGCAAGAAGCACCGGCAAAAAACCGGAATAGTATTGGAAGAATCCGTTCTCATTCTTACTTAGAATGCGAACGGAATATACCATGAAGACGAAGTTCAGAAGGGAGGCGATTACCTTGGAAGACCCTACCGAAAAAAAGCTACGGATAAATCCGGATGCCCTAAGTCTCTTGAAGGTTTCCGAGAAAGATTGTAAGGAGGTAAAACGCCGGAACATTCTTCAAATCAAATGGGTTCCTCCACGAATTCTCTTCAAGAGAAAGGGAGAGAGGTAGCCAATATAGTAGCATACGATCCCGTACCTCAGGTATCTGGCAACCGGATTTTCCGGCAGAAGTGTATTGAGCAATTTTCCGATCGCAAGGTAAAATACTAGGATCCCTAGGACCACGATGGCAATCCGAACCAAGAAATCCGCTATCCCAGTTGCCCTCTTCCAGTCCACACCTGATCTTTTATTTTGCAGGATGGCTATCCCGAAACCCGCAAGCGATCCAGAGGCGGAGATCACCTGTTCCCAAGATCTGTTTGTGGACTCCGGTTGGCTCGGGTCTTGCAAAAGTACGGTAGGCAGGGTTGCCGCAATCAAGAGTAGTAGATAGGACTTAAGCTTACTTTGATTTTCCGCTTCTGCCGGACCGGAAGCTACGAGTAAGGATGGATTTTTTTGGAGCCAGAATTCCAGTCCGAATAACACAAACAATCCGAGAAAGAATCCTCCGATCACGTCCCCTAGAAAATGCAGACCGACATACATTCTCGCGATCGGCATGAATAATATCGCAAATCCGGTAAGCATACGGACCCAAAAGATCCTCAAATGCAAGAATAGAGTTCCGTATAACACAACTGCAGTCTGTACATGTCCGGAAGGGAAACCGTAGGATCCTTCGACGAGACCTAGCTCCGCCGGATACGGTAGCCCGATCGGCCTAGGAGAAGTAAGAAGAGCCTTGCAAGTACCGTTCAATATTCCGGCAAGGAGAAGACCCAAGGTCATTCTGATCCCAAGCTTTCTATCCACGCAGAGATAGATAATGGAAACCAAGCCCATAAAGAAAAGACTCGATCCAAGATGATGGAATGTGATCGCGAGAGGATCTAAAATCGGCTTCAAAAAAGAAATATGAAGCGCTTCCAAAGGAGAGTTGGAGAAGAGATATTCTTTCCATAAAACTTGTTCCCAATTCATAAAAACGAAAGTATAATGATGAGCTTCTCAATGCAAAAAGTATTTAAGTGGCAAAGTCTCTCGAAATTAAAATCTCGGTTGATGGATTCGGATTCTTATTGCAGGATAGAAATAAGCACTGAAATTATTGAACGATCGTTTTCTAAAGAACAAAACAAACAGAGTTCAGCTAATGTGAAAGCCGGCGGGGCCCATCCTCGAACCCAAGCCAAATACATTAGGAGTTTTTAATATGGAACCCGAAATCTATAGCCCTAAAAATAAATTAAAATTCGTAACCGCTGCCTCCTTATTCGACGGGCACGACGCTTCTATCAATATTATGCGCAGGATCCTGCAAGCCTCCGGAGCGGAAGTAGTACATCTAGGCCATAACCGCTCCGTGCAAGAGATCGTGGACTGTGCTATCCAAGAAGACGTGCAAGGAATAGCTGTGACCAGCTACCAAGGAGGGCATGTAGAATATTTCAAATACATGATAGACCTCCTGAAGGAAAGAGGATGCGGTCATATCAAGGTATTCGGCGGGGGCGGAGGGACCATTCTCCCGAGTGAGATCAAAGAATTAGAGAATTACGGTGTAGCCAAGATCTATTCTCCGGATGACGGACGTTCCTTAGGATTGCAGGGAATGATCAACGATCTTCTTCTCAAATCCGATTTCCTTCCCCCGAACAAATTCAATGGGAACCTATTCGCGGAACTGAAAAAAAAGAATCCGATCGCGATCGCAGAGTCTATTACACTTGTGGAATATTCTCTTTCGGGATCGAATCCTACGAATCCGGAAAAGCTGAACTTCCCTATTTCTAAAAAACAGATCCCGATCTTAGGGATCACCGGGACCGGCGGAGCCGGAAAATCGTCTCTCACGGACGAACTTGTACGAAGATTCATTCACGATTTCGAAGACAAGACGATAGCGATCATTTCCGTTGACCCTTCCAAAAGAAAAACGGGAGGAGCCCTACTCGGAGATAGGATCCGAATGAATTCCATTTCTCATCCCAGAGTATTCATGCGTTCCTTTGCGACCAGAGAGGCAAATATTGCCCTGAACAGGAATGTAAAGAAAAGCCTAGAAGTTCTCAAGAGTTCCGAGTTCGATCTAGTCATCGTGGAAACAGCAGGGATAGGACAAAGCGATTCAGAGATCACCGAGGTTTCGGATCTTTCTCTCTATGTGATGACCCCCGAATTCGGTGCGGCGACTCAATTAGAAAAAATTGATATGATCGATTATGCAGATCTAATCGCCGTCAATAAATGCGATAAGAGAGGAGCCCAGGACGCGATCCGTGATGTTCAGAAACAGTTCCAAAGATCCCGCAAATTATTCGAACAAAGACCCGAGGAAATGCCAGTATTCGGGACAATAGCCTCCCAATTCAACGACCCAGGCACGAATAATCTATATGTGGCACTTATCCAGGCCTTAAACAAGAAATTCGATCTGGGTTGGAAATCCTCATTGGATGCAAGTGCGGAGTCCAGCCAAAAGATCCATATCATTCCCCCGGAAAGACAGAGATACTTGTCTGAGATCGCGGAAGAATGCGAGAAGTTCGACTCCTTTGTCCAAAGCGAATCCAAGAATGCCGAGATCCTCTATAGGATCCATGGCGCCATCGAAGTATTAAAAGAAAGAGGAAAGAACACTTCCGACCTGGAAGAAGAATATTCCAAGACAGAATCCAAATTGCATCCGGGAACTAGGCAGATCCTCAAAGACTGGGATGCCAAGATCGCCAAGTATTCCAGCGAATTCTTTACATATAAGGTGAGAGACAAGGAGATCAAGGTCCCGAACTTTACGAAATCATTAAGTCATCTGAATATTCCCAAGGTCGCCGTTCCTAAGTTCCGGGACTGGGGCGAGATCGTAAAATGGTCTTATTTTGAAAACTTCCCGGGAGAATTCCCGTACACTGCGGGAGTATTCCCATTCAAACGTACCGGAGAGGACCCGACCCGGATGTTTGCAGGAGAAGGCGGACCGGAACGTACCAATGCCAGATTCCATTATGTAAGTAAGGGAATGCCTGCGCAGCGTTTAAGCACTGCTTTCGATTCGGTTACCTTGTACGGAGAAGATCCTGGACTTCGCCCGGATATCTACGGCAAGATCGGGAATTCAGGAGTGAGCATTGCAACTCTGGACGATGCAAAGAAATTATACTCCGGCTTCGATCTTTGCAATCCTTCTACCTCCGTTTCCATGACGATCAATGGACCGGCACCGATGCTTCTCTCCTTCTTCTTAAATACTGCTGTAGACCAAACCTGCGAAAAATATCTTCATGCAGAAGGAAAGGTAGAAGAAACCAAGGCAAAGATCAAAGAGATCTATGCGAAGAAAAACGCTCCTGTCCCGGTTTATAAGGGAAACATCCCGGATGGGAATAATGGTCTGGGACTTCTACTCTTAGGTGTGACGGGAGATCAGATCCTTCCCAAAGAAACATACGAAAAAATTAAATTAGAGACCCTAACTGCTGTACGAGGAACTGTGCAGGCGGATATCCTAAAAGAAGACCAGGCCCAGAACACCTGCATCTTCTCCACTGAATTCGCTCTCAAGCTCATGGGAGATATCCAGGAATATTTTATCTGGAACAAGGTACGAAACTTCTACTCTGTTTCCATCTCCGGATATCATATCGCGGAAGCAGGAGCAAATCCGATCACTCAGGTCGCATTCACTCTAGCAAACGGATTTACGTTCGTGGAATACTATCTCTCCAGAGGGATGAAGATAGACGATTTCGCTCCGAACCTTTCCTTCTTCTTCTCCAACGGAATAGATCCTGAGTATGCTGTGATCGGAAGAGTGGCAAGAAGGATCTGGGCAAAGAGCATGAAATACAAGTACAATGCTTCTGAGCGCTCCCAAATGTTAAAGTATCATATCCAAACTTCGGGACGCTCCTTGCACGCTCAGGAGATCGCATTCAACGATATCCGAACCACATTACAAGCGTTATACGCTATTTATGATAACTGCAACAGTCTTCATACGAACGCGTACGACGAGGCAATCACGACTCCGACCGAAGAATCCGTACGAAGAGCGATGGCGATCCAGCTGATCATCAATCGAGAATTAGGTTTGGCGAATAATGAAAACCCTCTCCAAGGCTCTTTCATCATTGAGGATCTTTCCGATCTGGTAGAAGAAGCGATCCTTACTGAGTTCAAACGGATCTCAGAAAGAGGAGGAGTCCTAGGCGCCATGGAAAGGATGTATCAAAGAAATAAGATACAAGAAGAGTCCTTGGAATACGAGCATAAGAAACATACGGGAGACATTCCTGTAATAGGAGTGAACACCTTCTTAGGAAAAGACGGTTCCCCTACCATTCTTCCGGAAGAAGTCATTCGTTCTACGGAAGAAGAGAAGAAGGCACAGATCGCAGAACTAGAAGCATTCCATTTTAGGAATCAAGCGGACTCCGAAACGGCTCTTAAGAAATTACAAGAAGCCTGTCTCTCCGGAAAGAACGGATTCGAGGCCTTAATGGAAACAGGAAAGATCTGCTCCCTGGGACAGATGACAAACGCATTGTATGAGGTAGGCGGCCAGTACAGAAGAAGCATGTAGAAATCCAAATCAGGGATCCTTTTTTTGTTTCCCTTGGAAATTCGAAATGCAGAATCTGACAAGAGGCCATGAATTCCACCGCGATCCAATTCAGTGAGACCCATGTATATGCGGACAAAAAGCGCTTTAGAGTGGTTTTTGTAAGGAACGTGTGCGCGGTCGAAACAGAAGAGATCGGTTTGATCCTCCAAAAGATCCAGGAGATCCAACCGAACCTGGTAGAATTGGATCTGGAAAGTGTCGTAGCCATCCCTTCTCTCATCCTGAACCGGATCCTCAAACTACTTGCAGAATTGAAATCCAAATCGATCCCTGTAGAGATCAAAACAAGCGAGGGCCTAAAAACTGTCCTCAATAGGCTAAAGATCTCCTTACAATGAAGGGAATCTGCTTAGTCCTTACAAATTGCCTTTTATTTCAAAGTCTAGTCTTCGGGAGCGGATGGTTCTCCGGCCTACTCGCAGGAGAGATCAAACTCTGCGAATGTAACCACGGAAGCAGAACCGAAAAGCACGCAAGCGAAGAAGATTCCAAATTCAAGACCAAACTCGCCTCCGCAGAAGGTCCTGAAGACCACGATCATCATTCCAAATCAATGCCCGACTGTCACTCTGCCAAGTCAGGTGAGACCCATAAATGTGCCTGTAAAAAAGCAAAGGATACATTCGCTCTCTTTACTGGGACCATCTGTGCTCAGTTCTACTCTTCTTATGAAAGAGGAAATTCACCTGTTCCGATCGCTCTGCATTCGGATCTTCTTTCTTGGACCCAAAGCGATCTGGGAATAGAACTTTCCTCCGATCTAGAAAAGCCCCCTCGATTCTCCTAACCTATCATAAATAAAAACAACAGCGGTTCTCTTTGGATGGGAAGGACCTGTTACACCCTACTCAATTCATAGAATCGCCTAACATTTAACTATTGCGTGGCGGAAGCGTATGCCTTCTCCCACGATCAGGAGAATATTATGAAATACGTATATATATGCGCGTTTGCTCTTTCATTCGCGCCCTTTTTATGGAATTGCGACGGGAATTCCAGTTCGAACGAAACCCTTGCTCTTATCGCTGGAAGCCAAGCTCTTGGTTCTTCTTCCAAGCCTAGAGGGATCTCTTTTCATGCAGTCGTGGGTGACAGTGAGGCTGTTTGCGGTCAGGAAATCACAGGCCATGGAGATAGCCATTCCAGTTCTACGGTTCATGCATTGCATGTGGCAGGAGTCATGCCGATCGGGCTCAAGGACCTCAGATTCTATGTGTCCGAATTCGAACTGGTAGATGAGAACGATAACACGATCGTCTTAAATATTCCGGATAACGGAACCTGGCAATACTCCGGGGTCACTCTATTAGATTTTGAGAATGCTAGCGGAAGTTGCACTGGCACGACAGCAACAAACAAGATCGTGCAAATCGATCTGGAAAATAAACAATACAAAACAATTCGATTCACCTTAGGAGTGCCGGAAAACCTGAATCATATAGATTACAGTGTATCTCCAAGCCCATTGAATATCTCCGGAATGGCATGGGGATGGACCATGGGATACAGATTCTTCGTAGGAGAATTCTATTCCAACGATTCCACTTCTCCCGGAAATTCAGCGGTACTTCATATCGGATCGAGCGGATGCACGGAACCTTCTCCTGGGACATACACCTGTGTAAATTCCAATCGACCTAAGATAGAGTTGAGTCCTTCCGGAGGATTTAATCCTTTCACGCAAGAGATACAATTTGATCTGAAGAAGGCGTTTGCCGGGTGGGATATCAGCGCTGCAGGTGGCGGAAGTAAGTCCTGTCATTCGATGGGAGCCATGGATGGCAATTGCTCCGCTGTTTATCCTAATTTCGGATTAGACTATTCCACCGGTGATGTCGGTTCCGTCTCTCAATCCGTATTCAGTATCCTTTCCAAATAAAGGAGTCTCGGCTCGGGAAACTGGGCCGAGAAACAGATTCATATGAAAGTAATTATATCCATTACAATAGTATTATTTTCTATTATAGACTGCGCACCCTTTGGCCTTGCCAAGGACAAAGGAGAAGATCTGCAGACAGGTCTATTGCTATTAGGAGGGAATGTCCCGGAAGGAACTCCGTATATCTGGGATCTTCCGAGCGGATTTCCGGATCCTAAGATCCCGGAGAATAATCCGATGACCGTAGAGAAAGTAACTCTAGGACGTTTTCTATTCTATGATACAAAATTGTCCGAAAACCAAACCCAGGCCTGCGCGAGTTGCCACCAACAAGATAAAGCATTTACGGATGGTCGGACAGTATCGGCAGGATCGACAGGACAAGCTCATCCGAGAAACGCGCAGCATCTTTCGAATGTTGTTTATAATCTCAGACTGACCTGGGCAAATCCTCTCTTAAAGAACTTGGAAGACCAAGCAAGGGTTCCCATGTTCGGTGACAATCCTGTGGAATTAGGAATGAAGGATAAGGAAGACCTCCTTCTTTCCAGATTGGAGAACGATCCCATCTATCCTCCCCTATTCCGAGCTGCCTTTCCGAATGATCCCAATCCATTCTCCCTACTGAATATAACAAAAGCGTTGTCTAGTTTTCAGAGAAGTCTCGTCTCCGGAAATTCTGCCTACGATCGTTTCCAAGCAGGGGATATTTCTGCTCTCAGCGCATCTGCGATCCGCGGAAAGAACCTGTTCTTCGGAGAAAGAGGAGAATGCTTTCACTGTCATGGAGGATTTAATTTCACGGATACCATCCTGCACACAGGGACAGTATTCGAAGAAGTCACCTTTCATAATAACGGTTTGGATTCTTCCAGTTTCATCAGTCCGAACGGTGGATTGTACGAGTTTACCTTCTCCGAGTCGGACAGAGGGAAATTCAGAGCTCCTTCTCTCCGAAATGTGGAACTGACCGCTCCTTATATGCATGACGGCTCTCTCCCCGATCTGATCTCCGTAATCGATCATTACGCGAACGGAGGAAGCGGGGACGGGGTCTCCAATCCCAATCGGGACCCTTTCGTGAGAAGCTTCTCCTTAACGCCATCGGAGAAACAAGACCTTGTAGAATTCCTGAAAAGTCTTACGGACGAGGATTTCGTAACAAACCCTAAATTCGAGAGCCCTTTTTAAAATGCAGAATATATTCTATTTTTCGAATACAATTGGGAAAAAGATATTATGTTTTAAGGAATTAACTTTTTCTCAAGTTTCAAAATCGATCCTTTCCACATCTGTGCGAGGGATCTTGTTCCTATTTTCTAGATCGATTTATTCAGTGTTTGGCGGATCGATTCTGATCACAGTTCTTTTTCAGAACTGTGCATTTGGAAGCTTGGGGAACTCGACAGACGAGCGCTCCGAAATATTCCAGTCCTTCCTGCGACTTGTAGATGAGAGAAGAACGAATATTTCCCCCTGGATCTACTATTCGGACGACCAAGGCGATTCGGACCTAAGTCGATTCCAAATTTCCGGAAATTCCGTAAGCTACTCTCTCCAGCTCACTGCAAACACAGTGACCTTACAAAGCTTACATTTTCTATTCAAGGCGCCGGATACTTTACTTGGGCTTTCTTCTCCCCATTCCTTGGATTTTCATTCCATGCATTCGGGAGACTCAGGAAGTTCTAGTCCAGGAACAGGATCCTATGCGAAGAAGTATGGGATCAGCGGAAGTTTTTCTGCGGGAGATATATCCGTTTCGGATCTTGTCTCTCTTACAGGACCGGTAAGAACACAGAGCCTTTCCCATTTTCCTCCGGTTCCTTACGGAAGCATCTCCCATATCTACGGAGAATATTCCAAGATTTTCCTGGACCTTACGATCACCAGGACCTTGGATTCGGCGACAAAGAACATCCATTTGGAAATAAGGGAAGCGAATTTCCAGATAGAACCTTCTTGTAGTTTAAAGATTCCTTATACACAGTCCGTCCCTTTGGCGCTTGGGTTCAGAGTGGACGGGCTTTTCAAGTCCAGATCCGGATCTTCTTTTTCGATCCTGGACTCCGCGTATTCACTGGGGCCCTCCGATCTAACGATCAGCGACTCTCAAAATACGGACCTATATTCTGAAATTCTAAATAACCTGGCAGAGCCCGGCCAAACCTTGGTATTCTATTCATGCATTTAAAAACGAAATGTTCATCCGAACGGATTCTTTCTACTCGTCCGTTCTTTGTTGCCTTATTTATTCTTTGGGGATCTTCTCCCCTCCTCTCTCACCATGCAGGAGAAGGACAGAATATCACTTCCTCCACAAGATTTATCGATCCCTTTGCAGGCAAGAAGAAGCCGTCTGACTATGTAACGATCACAGAGGACTTCCAAAAGGGAACCATAGACAATTCCAATCTGTATACGACTACTGCCTTTGCGGAACTGAATTTTGCGGAAGGAAAGTTCGCAATGAACTTCAGTGTACCTTGGACTTATTACGAGCAGAAAGATAGACCCGATGCGGGGCGATATGGAAAGGCATACTTGGGCGCGAAATGGAATCCTCTGATAGATACGGGTTGGCCCTTTTTCTTTCTTTTAGAGGGAAGACTCGGGTTCCCTTCGGGAGCGGATACCGATCGATTTGCAGGGGGAGATTACTATTCGGGAATAGCAAACCTTACCCTCGGAACCACTTGGAAGCAATGGCTATTCTTGGTACGTGCTTCCGGGATCTTTCCTTTGTCCAAGGATCATGCTGCCTTGGATCCTCAATCGGGACTTCCTTATTGGGCCCAAAGTCCTCCGGGAACCCAAACGGAAACGAATCCGAACACTCAAAAGGTAACCCAATGGTTCGCCTATATTACATATTTTGTAAATAAGGACTTTAGTCTTCTAGCTGGTTATTTGTATAGAACTCCGTATGTAAATGTGATAGGAGGAGGAAGCTTATTAGAGGAAACTCCAAACGGTAAAAAGGCATTTCCGAAATCCTTCCAAGAAGCAAGCCTAGGCTTCAATTTGGGGATCACAAAAGGAGTCTATGGGACCCTAGTAGGGAGACTCCCTTTAATGCGAGATCCTGAGATACGACTCTACGATTACGCGATCACCGCTTCCGTTTCTTTTGAACTTCCGGATTTTAGAACTTCTTCCGTTCCGGAAGAAGAGAAAAAGGATCCATGAAGTCCTGATCCAATCCGTAGATCTACGGACAAAAAGGCGATCTATTATGGAAAACACTTAGATCGCAAAGAGCTTATATAGAATATTTAAGAAAACTTATATTAAGATGTCGGAAACTACCGAACAAACGGAGAGAGGATCAATCCCAAAGAGATTGAAAGCAAAGAGCGGAATCCTGTTGAAAACTTTGAAAGCCGGGCTTGGCCACGCACTCTTCTTCGGTGGCGGGAAAATAATCGATCCCTCCACCCTCGTATTTGATCCTACAACAACCTTGCTTTTGGCTTTTCGATTCCTTTGGTTTAGGATTCTCGGAAGGACTCGGCCCAGCTTGTTTTTTAGGAGAGGCCCCTTGCGCAAAAAGCCAGATCGGGAGCAAGCAACAGAGTAAGATCGGATAGAATGCCGAGGCTCGTCTCATACGAATGAATTTATTTCTCTCTCGCTTGCCTAGGCAAGGGAAAAATCCACGAATTCCAAAAATCCATTCTTATTTTTACGTTGACTCTCCCTGCTTCGGGGGGTGAAAAAGAAAAACGAAAGCTAATATTATACACAAACAGGAAATAAATAATGAATCTTCGCAGTTCCATTCTCAGTTTCAGGACCGCTATCCTCAGTGCAACACTCCTTGTTCTTTCATCCGGACAGATCTTTTCGGAAACAGTTCTGCTTAAGAACGGAGAAAAAACCTACGGAACGGTCATCGATCAATCTACGGACGCAGTCACCATATTAAAAGATACGAAAAGGCAAACCATTCCTAAAACTCAGATCCTGAAGATCATCTTCAAGGATATCAAGGACGAGGCCGAACTCGGAAAGATCTTCGAGGCCGAAAAGAAAAAGCTGAACAAGGAAGGAAAGAAGACCGAGAAAGAAGAGCAGCTAGATACCTTAATGCTCGAACAGATGATCAAGGAGAACAGCTATAAGACTGTTCAAAAGAGATTGGCCTTGATCGAGAAGTATATAGACGAGCAGGACAGCAGTTGGGAAGAATATATCTCTAAGAACCGTAATCCTTGGGAGCCCGTTTGGAAATCGGCGATCCTACCTGGCTGGGGACTTTCTCTCATGAAGAAAGATACGTATGCCAGAGCCTACCAAGTAGTGATCGGGCTTTCTATCATCGTAGCGATCGGAGGAAGCCAAGCCGCCACAGTCCAAAAGAACAAAGCGGAGAATAGGATGAGCCGCATCCTTTTCGAAGATCCTGTTACCTACGCGCAGATCCAGGCGGCCGGTATCCCGAACTCTTCTCTTTATATCACAAAGCTCCAATCGGACGCATTCTCCGAATACAATAAAGACAAGCATAACCAACACCAATACGAGACCTATAGCCATACCGGTCTTGGACTTGCGGTAGGATTGTATTTTGCCCAGTTAGCCCAAAGTTATTTTTTAGGAAAGCAATGGGCCACTCACAATATCATCCAAACTCCTACAGGAGAATCCGTCCAAGAAGGCTTCAATTTCAAAAGCAATCTCACTCCTTTGGCGGCAGGAGGCGGAAGCGTCTTACGCGAATACAGAAGCGAAGTTCGCTATGTAAGCGCCTTTTAGATTTCCGGAATCGAATATCCTTTAGTAGCCAACCAGTCCTTGTCATACAGCCTGGACTGGTATCTGGCACCGCTATCACAAAGAACAGTCACAAGTGTGCGGCCTGGCCCAAGTTCCTTAGCAAGTCTCACCGCCGCGGCTACGTTAATCCCTGTGGATCCGCCTACGAATAGCCCATCCTTTCTCAAAAGTGTATAGATGGTCTCCAAACATTCCTGGTCGGAGATCCGGATCGCATCGTCAAAGGGTGCGTCCTTCATATTCTCAGTGATCCTACCATTCCCTATTCCTTCCGTGAAAGAATTTCCTTCCGCAGAAAGCTCTCCCTTCTTTACAAAATTATAAATTGCTGATCCAAAAGGTTCTGCAACGATCGTTTTGATCTTCGGATCCTTTGTCTTTAAGAACATTGCTGTCCCGGTAAAGGTTCCTCCCGTTCCCAAGGAAGCCAACCATGCATCTACTTTTCCGCCTGTCTGCTCCCAGATCTCAGGACCGGTGGTTTGAAAATGAGCGAGCCTATTCGCGACATTATCGAATTGATTCGCCCAGATCGCATTCGGGATCTCTTCGGCGATCCTTGCGGATACCTTCACATAATTGCCTGGATCCTTGTATGGAACCGCAGGAACAGTTCTGACCTCAGCACCCAAAGTCCGCAACAGATCGATCTTCTCCTTGGATTGGGTGTCCGGGATCACGATCAGACATTTGTAACCCTTTGCATTGCAAATATGAACGAGACCGATCCCTGTATTTCCGGCAGTGCCTTCTACGACAGTGCCTCCCGGTTTCAAGAGCCCTTTCTTCTCCGCTTCTTGTATAATGAATAAGGCAGCCCTATCCTTGACCGAACCGCCAGGATTCAGGAACTCTGCCTTTCCTAAGATCTCGCAACCGGTAAGATCTGAGTAGTGATTCAAACGGATGAGAGGAGTATTCCCTATGCTGTCTACGAATCCTTTTTGGATCTCCATGATGTTTCCTTTCGTATTCTATGATATATTGATGAATTTGCACAATAAAAAAGGGAAAGCAAACCGCTATTCGCAGCCAGCCTTCCCCTCGATCCTTTCCGTTTGTATATTTTACGGGTCGGAATTTTCTTTATTAGAAATATCTAATTAAGCTAAGGTTACATCCTTAGAAAGATACACATCTTGGATAGCGTTCAGAAGAGCGACCCCGTCCTTCATCGGCTTTTGGAACGCCTTTCTTCCGGAGATGAGTCCCATTCCACCGGCTCTCTTGTTGATAACAGCAGCCTTAACCGCGTCACCCAAGTCGTTGGAACCGGAAGGTCCACCGGAATTGATCAGTCCCACTTTACCCATATAGCAGTTCGCTACTTGGTATCTTGCCATATCGATCGGATGCTCGGAAGAAAGATCGGTATACATCTTATCGTCTTTCTTACCGAATTTCAGATCCTTGAACCCACCTAAGTTGGTCTCAGGCAATTTTTGCTTCACGATATCTGCTTCGATAGTAGCAGCCAAATGGTTTGCTTGTCCGGTTAGGTCGGTTGCGATATGATAATCGGTCTTGTCGGTCTTGAAAGCATCGTTTCTAAGATATGCCCAAAGAATAGTGACTAGTCCGAGTTCGTGAGCTCTATGGAACGCTTCGGAGATCTCTTGGATCTGTCGAGAGCTTTCGTCAGAACCGAAATAGATGGTGGCTCCCACAGCGGCAGCTCCCATATCGAAAGCCTGCTCTACATTAGCGAACATGATCTGATCGAATTTGTTCGGATAGCTTAAGAGTTCGTTATGATTGATCTTCACTACGAATGGGATCTTGTGGGCGTATTTACGGGAAACAAGACCAAGCACTCCTAAAGTAGAAGCAACCGCATTGCAACCGCCTTCGATCGCAAGCTTCACGATATTTTCCGGGTCGAAATAAGCTGGGTTCTTTGCGAAAGAAGCTCCTGCGCTATGCTCAATCCCTTGGTCCACAGGAAGAATGGAAAGATAACCTGTTCCAGCCAAACGACCTGTATTGTAAATGGATTGGAAATTTCTAAGAACGGAATTGTTTCTATCCGATTTGGAGAAGATTTCGTCTATATAATTCGGTCCCGGGATGGTGAGATGCTCCTTAGGGATCGTTTTGGAAACGTGATTTAACAGGGAATCCGCTTCCGCGCCGAGCGCGCTCTTGATTTTATCTAACATTCCTAATACCTTATGGTTTTATCGATCTGGTGACTAGTTTTGGGGAAAAGCCTAAAATTTCCATCGCTTTTCGAAGGAATGCAGAGGCCGAAAGTGAAGCGACTATTTAGTCTGAACAGGTAAACGAACGCAGAAATCAGTGCCTGCGCTGGTCTTTTGCACCGTGAGCTTGCCTCGGTTGGACTGAATGATCCCGTAACAAACAGAAAGTCCCATTCCTATCCTAGAATCATCCGATTGGATCCTCTCGAATGGTTGGAACGCATTCTCAGGATCCAGCTCTTCTTTCATAGAACCGGAGAGACGGATCTCTAAAATGGATTCTTCTTCCGTCTCGCCTTTGCTTAAGAATGCGTTCAGATGGATGGTGCTTCCTTTCAGATCCGATCCCACGCCGTCCGCATAGAAATAGAGCAAGTAATATAAGACTTCTTTAATCTGATTTTGCTTCAGGAAAATATCCGGTAGATCTTCCGCAATATTCTTAGAGAGCTCAAGGTTCTTGGTCTTAAGAAGTTCGGAGATCATTCCTTCTACACCGAAGAGAATATCGTCTAGCCTTCCCCAGCTCGGTTCCTCGTTATCGGATCTGGAGAATAGAATGAGGTTGCGAATAATACCGGAGATCCTTTCTCCCTGCTCTATGATGACTCTCGCGTAATTCCGGATATCCGGACTGAGTTCTTTTCTATTTCGGATAATGTTACCGTAATTGATCACTCCCATGAGAGGGTTATTAATCTCATGAGCGATCCCCGCAGCCAATTTCTGAATGGATTCCAAACGCATTTCGGATTGGATCACCTTCTCCATTTCGGAGATCCTTTTTTCGGAAACGGAAAGAAGATCCAATTCGGAGAAGGTGACAATGCTTCCTACGATCCGATTCTCTTCGTCCCGGATGGGAGAAACGCGGAATCCGACTCTCACTTTTCGTTCGTCCTTGCGGACAAGTACTGCGGGAATATACCTTAGATTATGACCTAAATGGTCCGGATGCTCGGAAGAACCGATCTGGGTCTGGATGAAGGAAAGGACCAGATCTCCCGGTTTACCGATCGCCTCGCTCAAGGACCATCCGGTCAGATCTTCGGCAGCATGATTCAGGAAGATGATATTCCCGTCCGCATCCAAGGAAACCGCGCCTTCCGAGATACTTTGGATTACGTTCTTGAATTCCTTGCCGCTCTCTTTTACTCTTCCTAAACGCTTTTGCTGGCGAAGAGCGATCTCGATCGAAGACTTGAGCTGGTGATTCTGGAAAGGCTTGGTGATATACGCATATGTGGAAGCCGCATCCATGGCTCTCATGAACGTGGAATCGTCCGTATACGCGGTCATGAAAACGATAGGAACATCCTTGATCCTTTGGATGCTTTGCGCAGTCTGGATCCCGTCCATATCCCCTTCGATGGAGATATCCATTAGCACCAGATCCGGATTGGTTTCCTTGAAAATGGACTGGGCATCCAGTCCGTTAGCCGCCACACCTGCAATCTTATAACCCAGGTTCTGCAAGGTCTTTTGCAGGTTAAAAGAAAGCAACCATTCGTCTTCTACGATTAAGATATTCGGCTGTTCGGAAGAAGAAAGACTCATAGATTACTTGTTTAAGATATTCCTGAAGTAATGAAAAAAATCCCTACGCCGTAATGCTCCCACGTTAGGAGAGAATTGGGAAATCCTTTTTTGAGAATTAGAACAAATCCGGATCATTTTCAAACCGTACCATTATATTTTATCAATTAGGTCGTGATAAAGAAATCATGGAAATGGTCCAAATCGGATTCTGCATGAATTTTCATGTAAATTTGCAAGATTTTCGTCCTGAATTTACCTTAAATTAGCCTAAAAGCATATATAAGTACGGTTTTCTTTTTAGAAAAAGTCCTTGAATCAGAGGTCCCAAATCACTAAACTCATTGGCCTAGAGGTGACCATGCTCGTAAAAGACGTCTTGGATAAGAAGGACCGTAAAATCCTTTCGGTGGAGCCTCAGACCACCGTTTGGGAAGCGATCCGATTTATGACCAAGTATGATATAGGTTCCGTAATCGTGCTGAATGGGGGGAAACTCGCGGGCATCTTTACGGAGAGGGATTTGCTGCATTTTGCTTCGACCGATAGGGATGGTGTATTCGATAAGACCGTGGGAGATGTGATGTCCACTCAATTGACTACCATGCAGCCTACCGACCAAGTGGATGATGTTCTGGAAGTTATGCTCAAAAAAAGAATTCGGCATATGCCGATCTTGGATGGGAACAGATTGGTAGGCATTATTTCTATCGGAGATGCAGTAAAAGCGAAGATTGCAAAAACGGAAGAAGAGAATAAAAACTTAAAGAATTATATATACAGCGAATCCGGACTCATTTGAGATCCGGACTTTTTATTCCCTGCAACAATCCCGGATCATTCCTATTTCTATCCTTGGTAAAAACATAAAGCCGGAAAAGGATAAAAAAAAATCCCACTCGGATCCAAGATCCAGGTGGGACTTGAGTGGCTCACATTCGGGTATTCCCGCAATTGCTCAATTGGTAATACCATTACTCTGTTTCGCAAGCCGGTTTTTTGGAAATCGGGTTGCCGGAATCACTTTTCCGGCAAGCATCGACTTATACGGACTCCTTTCTTCTCTCTCGAGTGGAACGGTAATTCAGACTTTTCATGAAATTACTCCTTTTTATAATATTGGCATACTTAACCTATCGTTTGATACAGAACGCTCTTTATCCCAGACAAGCGGATAACGCTAGATTCAGAGTGATATTCCCCGAAAGAGGATCCTCTCCCAAAGAAAAGGATATCTCGGATAGAGCAAAAGTAGTCGGCAAGGGAGAAGAGCCCAATTGAAGATCCGGTTTTTCTATTTCATCATTTTCTACTGCATTTTATTTTTAAGTTCCTGTCTAGGAATGACAGGAGAATTCGGCTGGGCGGTGTTAGACGAATCCAAGTTAGGTTCTTTGGAGAAGAAGTTCGGGAATGTGCAAGAATTCACACTCACCAGAGAGAAGTTGGTATTCCCTTCCGACAAGACCCTGGTGTACTTATACAAATTCTCTAAGATGCCGAATCCGGAAGCGGAGATCTACGTAAGTCTTAGTAGGTTCCAAGTGGGATTCAATGAAATAGAGGTAAAACGCAAACGCCCGGACACGTCCACTTCTAGTATCACAGGTAGCTTCCAGGAATTAGTTCCCGGCAAGTATCTAATGAAGATCTCCTACGAAGGAGATGTGATAGACAATGTGGAATTCAAGGTGATAGAGCCGGAGCCACAGGAAGAAGAAAAAGAGCAGACCGCCGACGATATAGAAAAATATACCAAGGCAAAGAAGAATTAGGAGCTAGTACGTATCTCCCGCAAGAGGATCCCTAGGATACGGATCTCTTTGGATCCCATCTTCCAGGATCTTATTGATCCTTTCTATGTTCTTTAGAGCAAGATTGATCTCGGTTTGGTTGCCCACCTTCAAGATCTCTTCGTTCACCTTCTTAGACTCGGAGTAATTCTTTTCAAATTCGTACAAGATAGAGAGTCTCTGCATGGCCCTCGCCCCCGGAGAAGAATCTAGCTTAGTTCGGATGATATCCATCTTTTCCTTGGACTCTTCTAACTCCAGGCTCTTCAACCTGTACTGAGCCATGTCCTGGTCGTTCGTTCGGTCCAAGAGTCCCTTCTTGATCGTAAGCAGTTCCTTCTTCCCTTGGGAATATTTCTCTTCTTCCGCTCGCAGATTCTCTCTCAATCGATTGTATGCTTGGACAGATTTCAGGAGTTCATCTCTTTCTAATGCCGGCTTCTTCTCGTATCTATACAGCCTGGAGATCCCTAGATAGGCCAAGGTCTCCATTCTGATCCTTTCTTGGGAATCCGGAAAGGAAAGATCCGCAGTCGCCTTTTCCTGCTCTCTTGCATTCAGCCAATCACCATAATATTTCTTTCCGAGTTCTAGATTTCCCACCTTAGTATCGAAGAAGGAACCTAGTTCAAATGCATACAGTCCCTTCTTCTTCTCATCCGGTTCGGACTGATAATATTTTTCGTAATATTCTCCCGCGAGAACATATTGCTTAAGCTCGGTATGCAGAGAAGCGATGGATCTATATACATATGCGATCTCTGCGGGAGTCTTGTTCTCTTTGAGAGCGAGAGCCAGGTATTTCAGATAAAAGTCCAAAGACTTTCCCTTCTTGCCCGAAGCCTTAAGTTCTTCTGCGAGAGCTAAAACTACAGGAGAATATTCCGGATCCAGACGAAATGCCAATTCCAAGAGAGCAGCATACGCAAAATAGTCCGTGTTCCTCTTATAATCGAATAGAACGAAGATCCCCTGCCCGCTTACCGAGGCTTTGTTCACTACCTTCAATCTTTCCTTATTCTCGTTTTCCGAATCTTTAACATATTTTGCTAATGTAAAGATCGCATCCGCATCCTCTCTGGATTTGCGTTTAAAATAAGGATAGTAATTCTTTTCGAACGAATCCTTGTATGCGTTCTCGGCCGCGCGCAAGCGATCCTCTGCGGATTTAGAATCCTGCTTGGCCTGGGAGATATCGCTCGGAGAAACCTTTCTTGCTGGAACAGTAGTGTCGAATAAAAGCTCTTTTTCTCTTACAATCGCCGCTTCTAATAGATGGACCTTGTCCTTAGCTTTTTTGTGATCATCGATCGCACGATCCAGATCCTTTTTGGCCTGAGCGTGAGCCTTAGATCTATCTATTTCGTTCGTATCGTAAAGCTCTTTGAGCCGATCTTCTTCAATAAAATAATCTTCCGTATGAGCGAAGTCCCTGTATCTCAAAGCGGTGACCGCTTCTTCCATGGCCTTAAAGTTCTGTTTTTTTTTAGAATACTCTTTACTGAGTAACCAATGCAGTTCGTAGAGAATGGGAGAATCTCTCAGCACATTTGCCTGAGTGATCTTTCCCATCATTTTCAGGATCAAAAGCCTAAGAGAATTCCTGTCCGTTTTCTCTGTAAAGATACGACCTAATCTTCTTTCTTCTTCTGTTCGTTTAGGATCTACGAATTGAGCATAGTATGGATCGAGTACCGCACGAATGGAAGAGATCGGGTCCGCTACTGATTCTTCGTTGAGTAAGGATTCTCTGAGTTTTTGCAGATTGGCCGGAGAAATGACTTCGTGAGGAAGTCTATAGATACCCGCAGGGTCCAGCCTTTGGTCTTGTTCGTCCGCTTGGAGAGGAGTGCCGGTCCATCCTACCAAAGAAAGAAGAAGGACCGAGACTCCCTGGCTCAAACGGGAAGGATTCATTTTGCCGCGCTACCCAACTCCGCAAGTTCTTCCGAACCTAGAATCTTCTCTATATCGATGAGTATGATGAATCGATCGTCTTTCTTTCCCACACCCGTTATATAGCGGGAAGAAATCCCTTTGATAGAAGGAGGAGGAGGATTCACACTTTCCGGAGGAAAGAGAGCCACGTTAGCCACCTTGTCTACTATGATGCCAACGGATTCTCCGCCTATCTTGACCACGATCGCTCTATCGTAACCTTGGTCATGGGTATGAGGAATATTCAGCTTCACGCCTAGGTCCACCATCTTCACAACCTTGCCACGGATATCCATGATCCCTGCGAAGAAGTTTTTGGAACGAGGGACCTTGACCAGGTTGCTGATCTTAATGATCTCGTCCACCAGCACGATGGGAAGAGCGTATTCCTCATCCCCCAAACTGAAGAGAATGTATTGGTGTTCTATTTCGGCGGACATTCCCCCTCCTTAGAAACGGGTGAATCCGTAATAATAAAAATACGATCCGGAACCCAGGAATAATAGTACCTTAGAGAACAGCGGATCGCGTTTCCTCAGTATCCAGTCCAATCCGCCAAAAAGCAAACCGAAAACCGCCAAGGCAAAACCGAGTAAATAAAAATCCATGTACGCGTACCAGACTCCTAAGGCGGAGATAATCCCTAAAGCATAGTCTTGGAAATCTCCCCAGAATCTTCTGCGGATCCTGGTCCATAAGGGCTCTTTTCTTTCTCTTCTGAAAATTCTTTCCCAGTAAGAAGGTCCTCTATCGATCCCAAAAATATGATCGTACTTGGTGGAAACTTCCCAGGGTTTGGGAGCTCTTCTCTCTGGTCCGCCCAAAGGTTCCGGAGAAACCCCATAAGCTCCGCCCAAGATCTGAAGAGCATCCTTGTCCGGAAGAGAAGAAAGTAGATCCCTAAAAGGGGAAAATCTGGAATAGAGAGGATACGATCTTCCGGTACTGAGATCGGTTTCCTTTAGGATGGCTCCGTCCCGAATCGTGGCGACGTAGATCCTACCGTTCTCGCCTGCAACCTCTAAGGTAAGTCTGATCTTACGATCGTGGAAATGAAAATCCGCCTGTAAGACGTCTCCGTCTGGAGTCTTGGATTGATACGATTTCGTATATCCTTTCGCGGGAGGAAACTCGGGTTTCCACCATCGTCTCAAAACGGAATAATCCTGGAAGGAGGCCATACAGCCAACCTATCGGACATTTTTAAAATTTGCTTTAGATCTTGTGAAGGGGGTTTTAGGAATTTCGAGGGGACCCTCGAACCTGAGGCGAAAAGACCGGGTTATCTTTCGATTTCCCGGTCTAACAGAATCCAAGTAATTGGGATCTATTTGCCTTTCTTCTTATGACGATTCTGTCTTCTTTTTTTCTTCCTCTTATGAGTCGCGATCTTTCTTCGCTTTCTTTTTTTACCGGAAGGCATTCGGTTCTCCTGAGTCTGTTCCTAACTTGCCAGCAAATTATTCGGTGTACTTTTGTAAACCTTTATTTTTACGTATCTCGGCAACCATACTCTTGATATCACCTACTCCTTCTTTAGAAGCGATAAAGAGCACGTCTTCTTCTTCGACTACGACGATATCGTTGACTCCTAACAGAGCGGTGAATTCCTTTCGAGTCTGAGTGACGTTGTTTCCGGATTTATAAAATAGAATTTCCTTACCTATATGGCGGTTCCCTTGGGAATCCCCAGGAAGGACTCTCTCCAAGGACAACCAAGAGCCTACATCATCCCAAGAGAAGCTAGCCTCTACCATTCGGATGCGTGCGCTCTTTTCCATGATGGCGATATCTACCGGTTCGGAAGGAAGAAGTTTGAACGCTTCTCCCAGATCCCCCATCTTCTTGAATGGGAATCTGTCCTTTAACGGTTTGAGTATCTTAGGGGAATAAGCCGAGAACTCTTCCAGGATCAAACTGGTTCTCCAGAGAAATATCCCCGGGTTCCAATAGATATTGGATTTCTTAATATACTTCATCGCGGTCTTCACGTCCGGCTTCTCGAAGAAGGACTTCACTTCGAAACCTTTTTGAGTCGGTTTGCCTGCCGCGATATAGCCGTAACCTACTTCCGGACGATTGGGTTTGATCCCTAAAAGTACGAGATGTTCCTTGGTTTCGGTAAGTGCCTTCTGGATGGTCTTTGCGAATTCCTTCTCCGAATTCACCCATGCATCTGCAGAAAGGACCACTTGCACTGGATCCCCAAACTTCTCTTGAAAATAAAGAGAAGCTAACGCGATGATCGGAGCCGTATTCTTTCCTTCCGGTTCTATGATGAAGTTGTTCTCCGGAAAATTCCTCTCTTGCGCGAGGATCGCTTTTTTCAGAGTAGCATTCGTTCCGATGAACACTCTGTCCGGACTCGTGATCGTATATGCACGATTCAAAGTCTCTTTTAAAAGCGTATTCTTAGAATACACTTTCTGGAGTTGTTTGGGAGTGGAGACCCTGGATCTAGGCCAGAATCTTTCTCCCTTTCCTCCCGCCATGATCAGTACTACTGGTTTCTCTTGGCTCATGTATTATTCCACCTCTTTGGCTTTCGGGGCGGATTGTTTCTTTTTACTCAAAGTCTTGGGATCTCCAAAGATAGAATCGGAAGGAAGAAGGATCACCTCCGTCTTTTCTCCGATATTGTCGTAGAGAAGAAACTCTTTCATATCCGGATTTTTCTTTAAAAATTCCTTATATTGTTCCCATTTCTTTTTGGAAACGGAGAGTTTCGCTTCTTCTTGTATCAAATGCAATTCCGCCCTCTTTAGGGCTTCTATTTTCTCTAGCTTTTTAGCTAGTATAAAATTAGGATTACGAAATATGTTTGCGATCAGTATAGGATCCGGAACGTCCAGGCTTAGGATACGAACAGACTCCACTTGCAGCCAACCGAGCTCCTTACTTAAAGCGGGTCCAAGGTCCCTTCTCAAAAAGAGAGAGATCGCATCCTTGTTCAGGTTTAAGTTCTTATCGTCTTCGATTGCCGATCTAAGCTTAGAAAGAAATAGCGCCGAGACATACTTTGACTGGCCGGAAGTGGACCTTCCCCCCAATAGAAAGAATTTCTTGGCTTCCTCTCCTTCTAGATGAAAGGAAAGATCTATTTTGGCACGTATTCGGCCTTCGTCCGACTTATCCGGAAACAAACCGGAAGAAAGATCGTAGTTCAGGTCCAGATCCAAGGCCAGGGAACTTAAGGGTTCCTTTGTGACCTTCTTCTCCCAGAATTGTAAGGCTTCCGGCTGATAGACAAAACCTGGTCCCCGAATAAAGGAGATCAGTCGATCGTCTTTTCCCCAGACGACCAGGGCCTCTTTTTCATGTATTAGAAAAACGGGATACGATACGATGCCGATCCCGGCTAACAAACATAGAATGAAAAGAGCCCGGCCTACCTTTCGAAACATTTAGGCGGAAGGAGCTTCTTTAGCCGCTTCTTCTGTATAAAGTTTGATTACTTTGGAAGGAATGATCGTAGAGATCGCGTGCTTATAGACAAGACTCTGTTTGTTTTCTTGCTCTAAGACGATTGTGAAATTATCAAAGCTGACTACTTTACCTTTTAAAGGGACTCCGTTTAAAAGATAGATGGTCAATTCCAATTTTTCTTTTCTAGCCGTATTGAGTAGTTGGTCCTGTATATTATTTTTAGCAGACATAGACTTTATCCGTTTTATATTTTTTTAATCTTATCGTACGCCTCTTTCGGATGGATCGGTTCCAAAAACTTCTGCTTTCGGAACCAAGTGATCTGACGTTTGGCGTAATTCCGATGGGATTGGCTTAGATTCCCAAAGAATGTCTCAAGATTGGACGTTCCTTTAATATTTTCAAGCGCGAAATTATAACCTAGTGACTGAAGGCCGGGACAATCTTCCCCGTATTCTTTCGCCACCCTTCTAGCTTCTTCGGCCATCCCGGCCTCTATCATTTGCTTAGCTCTTGCATCGATCCGAGAGTACAATTCCTTTCGATCCAGGTCCAAAAAGTACGCTCCCAGGATTTTCAGGTTCCGGGAAGAGACGGCTCCTCCCCCTTCTTCCAATTTCAATTCGGACCAAACGGTTCCCATTAGATTCACTTCCAAGGCCCGTCCATACCTATAATTGTCGTTAGGAAAGATCTTTTCCAAGGCCTTCGGATCCAGCCGTTTCAGTTCCTCGATCCTTTCTTCCATAGAAAGGGACTCTACCTTCTGTTTGATCTGTTCACTGATCGTTGGCACAGGGAACATTCCGAATAGGAAAGCGTTCAGATAGAAACCGGTCCCCGCAGTTAAAACGGGGATCCTTCCTCTGGAAATGACCCCGTCTATCGCCTCTTCTGCTAGACGAGTGTACATTCCTGCATGCACGGATTCGGCAGGAGAGAGCAAGGATACGAGATGGTGGGGAATTCTTTGGACGTCTTCCGGGGTCGGAGCAGCCGTTCCTATGCTGAGTTCTTTATAGATCTGGCGGGAATCAAAAGAGAGGATTTCAAAACGAGAAGGATCCAGCTCCCGAACAAGGGCTGTTTTTCCGGCTCCGGTCGGAGCCGCAAGAATGAGTATGGGATTTGGAGAAGGAATTATTCCTCCTCCTCTTCCTCTTCTTCCTCTTCTTCGAGAGGTTCTTCTACAATGCCATCCTCATCTTCAAAGCCTGCTTCCGCATCGAAATCGTTTGTTTCTTCCGGAAATTCCTCTTCTTCCACTCTTGGACGGGTCCTGGTCTTGGCTACAGGACGTTTATTCTGATCCGCTCCGCATTTAGGACAGATCTTTTCTTCCTTATTCAGGTCGTAGAATTTCGTTCCGCAGGTATGGCAGGTGAACTTCTTGCCTAACGGATTTAAGGAAGAAGATTTAGAGCCTGAGGAAGTCTTCTTGGTGCTAGCCGACTTGCTCGAAGTAGCGACCTCTTTCTTCTTAGGTGCAACTTTTTTCTTAGGAGTCGATTTTTTGGCCGAAGCAGAAGACTTCGGTGCAGCTTTTTTTTTGGCTGTTTTCTTAGCTGTTGCCATCGGAATTGACCATGCTGGAAGACAGTTATTCCGATTCAAGCAGGAATTTGCAAAATGCGAAAATCCAAGGTAAATTTTCTTATTTTGCAAATTTTGTCATTAGAACAATAAACAACGAGTATTTGGCGATTCTATATGATCCATCTGAGTGTGAACGTAAACAAGGTTGCTACTTTAAGAAATTCCAGGGGAGGGAATCATCCTGACCTTTTGGCCATTTCGGAACTGATCCTGAAGGCCGGTGCTCATGGGATCACGGTCCATCCCAGAGAAGATGAAAGGCATATCAAGAAGCAGGATGTGTTTGATCTAAAAGTATTCCTGCAAAAGTACAATGAAAAGAACAAAACTCGGATAGAATACAATATAGAAGGGGAACCTTCTGCAAGATTTTTGGACCTGGTTTTAGAGGCAAAACCGGACCAAGCAACGTTAGTCCCCGTTACTCCGGGAGAGATCACTTCAGATCACGGTTTCGATCTGAAAAAGGAAAAGACTAGCTTAACGGAATATATCAAAAAGATCCAAGCCGCGGGTATACGAGTTTCTATCTTTATGGAAACGGATCCGGAAAACCTGCAACTTGTGAGATCCACAGGAGCGGATCGGGTAGAATTCTATACTGGACCCTATGCCCATGCCTTCGACGAGTCTCCCGAAAAAGGAAAGAAGATCTTCGAGACCTTTCGTCTCGCTGCGGAATTCCTGGAAAAAGAAAAGATCGGGATTAACGCCGGTCATGATCTGGACCAATACAATCTGCCCCTGTTTGCTAGTTTGCCCGGCTTGCAAGAAGTCTCGATCGGACACAGACTCATGTCCTACGCTTTAGAAGTCGGGATCCAAAAAGCGGTAGAAGTCTATTTGCAGGCGATCTCGAAAGCCGGATAAAAGCAACATGTCCAATTCTTCTTTCTGAAGAGGTTTGGACTACGAATGAGTTTAAGGTTTTGCGACTTGAGCGGAGCGGGAGTTTCCTGCATCCAATTCTTTTGCGAGTTCCTTAAAGGCGGAATAATTCGAATCCTCCGACAAGAGCAAAAAGGCGGCCTTTTTCAGGTTGGAAGCAAGAGCTGAGCTTTGCGCATTCTCCTTGGCTAAAAGATCCAAGCCCTCCTTAAAAGAGATCAGATGTCTTTTGGCGGACGCTTGGTCCTTAGACCCTAGAGCCTTTTTCAATTCCCTCCAGGATTGAGTGGCTTTGTTGGCCGAGATCGGCTCTTTCGGAGTACGTCCGAATTCTCCGGAAAGATCCCATACCTTTTTGTAAGGATGATCCTTTTCCAAAGATTTATAATATTCCAAAGAAGGCTTGATCGAATTCGATTTTGCCCTGGCGAGTAAGGAAGGGTCCAATCCGCATTCCGCAAAGATCCCCTTGCTCAGAGATTCCTTGGAAACACTTCCTAACTCTACCAATTTGGAAACGGAGGCGTTCGCTTCTTCCTTCTTTCCTTTCTTGCAGGAGTCCAAGGCTTCTTTATACAGCGCTTCTTCGGAGTCCGGCAGAGTACCATTCTGCCCTTCCATCTTTAAGGAAGCGGAGAAGGCAAGCTCTCCATACAAAGGATCCTTCGGATCCGAGTTCTTGGCCCTCACTGCGTAATCCCAAGCGGCGGCAGAGTCTCCCAGAGAATCGTACAAAACGGATAGATTATAACAAGCGAGACCCCTGTCTTTTCTCAGAGATCTACATGTAGATCGTAAAAGTTGCAGGGAAGAATTTCTTTCCTCTTCCGATCCGTAAAAATCCAAGATGGCTTGTTCTTGGATGAGTTCGGAACCGAATCTTCCTCCACCCGGAACGGAGACGGAGGTGCAACCTGAGGTTCCCAAGAAGCAAAAAAATAGAAGGATAGAATAATTTAAAAACGAACCGGGTTTTGTCCCCAAACTCATGTAGCATCCTAGTTTTCGGGGGAATAGATTGACAATGCTCGTTCCAAGTGGAAAATGATCGAAAATCAGCCGTGCACAAAGAGGAACCGATTTGAAACGCATGAGATCTCTCTCTTTATCCTTTATCTCCGTTGTTTTATGTACGAGCATCTTCTTCTGCCAACCTTCTTCCGGAAACTCCAAGACTACGGCAGATTTCAATCTCAAAGATTTTGACAGTGTAGTCAAGACCGTTGAGGGAAATTACATAGATAAAAACATAGATAAAAACCGCGCCTATAAGGACGCCGCAGTCTTTGCCCTACTCTCTCTTCCTCACGGGCTCTATCTGTACCCGGAAAGTTATTTTAACGATCGGGAAAAGTACGAAGAGTCGGACGATATCTTCCCAGGTAAAACCTTCAAGCTCTCTCCTGAGGACAAATTCGTTCTATTCGATCCGGATTATAAGGAAGTCGAAAAGATCCGAGACAGAAAGCTGAAGGAAGAATCCAATAAGCCCAAGCTCTCTAACGAGGAAGTATTGAAACTAGTCGATAGAGAAAGGGTAAGAAAGAAGGTTCTCACCGCGAAATGGGAACAGACCAATTTCTCTAAGAAAGACTTCGATCGTATTCTTGCGTATATAGAAAAAAACATCCAGAACTATAGCACTCCTCCTCTCAAGGATCCGTTTGGAGAAGAGGACAATAAGGAAAAAGAACCGTTCTCGTTGAAAGACGTGTATCTCGCCGCAGCGAACGGGTATCTTTCCTCCTTGGATCCTCATAGCCAAGTCTTCTTAAAGGCAGCCTGGGAAGAATCCATGGCTAAGATCGAAGACGGAAGTTTCGAAGGGATTGGCGCTATCCTAAGCGGCGGTGGAAATAAAGAAGTCATCGTAGAAAATCCTTTAGAAGGAAGACCTGCAGTCAACGCCGGGGTCCGAGCGGGAGATACGATTCTCGCAGTGGATGGAAAATCCGTAAAAGGAATGATCCTGGACAAGGTTGTAGAAAGGATCAAAGGAAAGAAAGGCTCCAAGGTAGCACTTACCATTCGCAGAAAAGGAGTCTCCGGGACACTGGTCATCGAAGTCATTCGAGATACCATCGAGATCAAGAATATCACAAGCAAGCTGATCGATAATTATCCGTACATCGGATATATCAAGCTGACCGGATTCGTGAAATCGGATCCTCCTGTGGATCGTGAATTCGTACAACATTTCAAGGAATTGGAAAAACAGTCTGCGGCGAAAGGAAGCAAACTGAGAGCTCTCGTATTGGATCTCAGAAATAACCCGGGAGGTTATTTGGATCTAGCCATCGATCTTGCGGATATGTTCGTGACCAATGGACTCATCGTTTCGGTAAAAAGCCCGAACAGAAGTCCGGAAGATTCGAATGCTGGCAAAAAAGATCTAACCGATCTTCCTGTTGCGGTACTCATCAATGCTAAGTCCGCTTCCGCTTCCGAGATCGTAGCATCGGCTCTCAAACATCATGGCAGAGGATTGATCTTAGGGGAAAGATCCTTCGGTAAGGCCACTGTGCAAAAGTTACAGGAGCTAAGAGGGAATAACGCGTACTATATTAAGTTAACTCAATCCAGATACTATTCACCTTCCGGAAATACGATCCAAGTAGTTGGAGTAAAACCGGACGTGGACGTCTCTGCAGAAGAAGACGGCTCCTTCCCTTTCCACTATAGAGAGGAAAATATGTGGAATCACTTGCCTGAACTTCCTTCTGCTTCCGAAGAAAAAAGCCATTTCGACGTAAAGAAATTGGAAGCTTGGGTCAAGACGAACGGCAAGGGAGAGAAGTTCATCCATGAGCATAAGAACGATCCGATCAAACCGGATTACCAGCTCATTCGTTCCATCGATTACGTAGAGGCACTTTTAAACTCGAAACGTAAGTAAGATCCCCGGAGCGGTCTTACCGGGGCGCTCCTTTTATTCAAAATGCCAAGAATCAAAACCGATTTTTTAGTCATAGGAAGCGGTATTACCGGTCTTTTCCAGGCCTTAAAACTTTCCAGCGTCGGAGAGACGGTAATCGTCACCAAAAAGTCCGACTACGAATCCAATACGAATTATGCCCAGGGCGGGATCGCGTCCGTCTTCGCCCAAGGAGATAAATTCGAGGATCATATCAAGGACACCCTGGAATCAGGAGCAGGACTCTGTGATCCGGAAGCAGTCCAGATCCTGGTAGAAGAAGGCCCCGCCCTCGTAAAGGAACTCTTGGAATTCGGAGTTCCCTTCAATATGGACCCTCAGGGAGGATTCGACCTTCATAGAGAGGGCGGTCACGGAACAAACAGGATCGTGCATGCTCACGATCGCACCGGCCACGAGATAGAAAAAACCCTTCTGCAAGTCGTAAAGCAAAATCCGAATATTCGTATATTAGAATATCATACTGTAGTAGATCTGATCACTCCGCACCATCTGAAAAGGAAAGGATTGATCTGCTTTGGGGCATATGTTCTTTCCAATCATACGGGAGAGATCATTCCCGTTCTGGCAAAAAAGACGATCATTGCCAGCGGCGGTTCCGGACAGGTATATTCCCATACCACGAATCCTAAGATCGCGACAGGAGACGGGGTTGCCTGCGCCTATAGAGCCGGAGCAGAGATCCGTAATATGGAATTCTATCAATTCCACCCTACTTCTCTTTATCATGAGAAGGGAGATTCCTTTCTGATCTCAGAGGCAGTAAGAGGGAACGGAGCGATACTTCTTACCATGGATGGAGAACCTTTTATGAAGAAGTACCATCCTATGGGAGATCTGGCAACCCGGGATATAGTGGCACGCGCGATCGACGCAGAAATGAAAAAGTCGGGCAATCCTCATGTTTGGCTGGATATTTCCCACAAGCCTGCTTCTGAGATCAAGCACGCCTTTCCTTCTATCTATGCAAAATGTTTGGAACTAGGGATAGATATCACAACGGATCCCATCCCCGTTGTTCCCGCGGCCCACTTCATGTGCGGAGGAATAGCAACGGATCTATTCGGAAAAACTAGAATAGAGAACTTGTTCGCAGCGGGAGAAGCTGCTTGCACTGGAGTGCACGGAGGGAACCGTCTCGCCTCTAACAGTCTTTTGGAATGTTTGGTATTTTCCAATCGCATTGCGGAAGAGATCAAGGCACATCCTCCTTCTTTTTTACCGGAACACGAAAAGATCCCCGCCTGGGACAAAGAGGGCCTGGTCAATACGGAGGAATGGGTGCTTATCTCCCACGATCTTTCCGAGATCAAGAATGCAATGTCGAATTATGTGGGGATCGTCCGCTCCAATCTTCGTTTGGAAAGGGCAAAACGCAGAATGGATCTGATCTATGCGGAAGTGCGGGACTATTATAATCGCACTATAGTCACAAATCCTCTATTAGAACTTCGTAATTTAGTTTTGGTGGCAGAACTCATCATCCGCTCTGCGTTAGCAAGACAGGAAAGCAGAGGACTCCATTATTCTACGGATTATCCGGAGAATCGCACTCCTTCTCGCCATGATACTGTTTTGATCAATGATCTAGTCCACGGAGATTTGCAGGCACCTCTCTAGATAGACTATTTCGGCACTGCTTTTATTCCATCATTGATGGCTACGGAGTCTCAATTCAAGCTACGAGATCGATTCCACTAAAAGCAATCGATCTCGTATTGATGATCTTCTTATCTTACGCAACGAACGAAGTAACGGGTGATCTTAGTAAAACTCTCGTCATCCCCAAAATTACTAAGGGAGAAGGACACGGCTCTCGCTGTCTTCCCGCTTGCATCCTGCTCGTTCGCTGTAGATGACCAATAATAGTCGTCTATCGTATTCGGGAATTTCAAGATCATGAAGTTCCGGCTATTCGAGCTCAGATACTTTAGCTCTAAGAAATTAGCTACTCTCCAGCCGCCTCCAGCCGTCCCATCACTCGCACAAGAATCGTATGCTTCCGAGCTTGCACCACTGCCGGCAGTTAATGTCTGCGGAATTCCTAACGTATTGCAGGACTCCAAATTCACACTGCAGTATTGGAGTTGTTTCGCTCCGTATGTTCCGGGGTTCGTTACACTTCCCGCTGAACCTTGGCAGTCATAATGGCTCGCTGTTCCGCTGAACGTTTGGCCTTGTGTGCAAGTCTTCCAGGTCAAACCACTGATGCTATCTGTAGTTGTACCATCCCCGTTCACAGTGAAATTCTCGAAGAAGGCCGCTCCTGCGATCAGTTGGCTTGTATCTTCTGATGCTAATCCATAACGACTATGATCTATTTTCTCTTCGCAACCTACGAATCCAAGGAACGCAAGGGACAAAAAGACGATTAATTTAATAAAATTGAATATTCTCATTTCCCTATCCTTAGAACGCGTGGCTGAAGTTAACGAATAGCTGTTCGTCCTCTCGCGACTTAGCATAATCGATCATGATGATCGTTGCCTGGTTCCATGCGATACGAAGTCCTATCCCTCTGGAGTATTTATATCCTTGCAGTCCGACCTTATGCTCATCATCCCAAACCCTACCAAAATCGAAGAAAGGAACCAAGTTGAAGGCAAAATGCTCTCCTCCAATAGAAGTCTGAGCAAATTTCCAGCGGATCTCTAAGTTACCCCAACCCATCATTCTACCTACGAATCGGTCTTGCTTATAGCCTCGAATCGTACGAAGACCTCCGAGTCCTCCGATCAATCCTTCCGTTCCCCACATATTCCTATATTCGAAGAAGGGAACGTCTCCGTCGGATAATCCCGCTCCGAATCGAGAAGCTAACACCAGTTTGTCGAATGTCTTCGGGAACGGACTCCAGAAGAATTTTCCCTGAGCGAAGTATTTCTGAAAATTAAAGTCGGAGCCGAATGCTTTACTGTTCTTTTCATACGTGGCCTCTAAGAAGACCCCGCTATTCGGATCCGGCTCGAAGTCTCGAGTATCATACACAAGGCCCAAGCGGAGAGAGTTTACGTATCCTCCGTGATATCCTTTGATCTTACCCGCTTCTTCGTCTTGGGTCAAACGGGTTTTTCCGTTCGGGACTTCTGCTCCATATCCTACTCCAAAGAGAGGATCGTAACCCATCGCCTTTTTGCCATCGAATGTATTGATGATATTGTCGGAAACTTTCAACCCTGTCACCAAACGCACCGTTCCGCCGAAAAAGGATCTCTCCGTACTGAGGTTGATCATTGGAGTTGCTATCTGGTAACGATTGTACATCTTATCGGTGACCACGAAACCAGGTTGGCTAGGAATTCCGTAGTAAGTGTTCCCACCAAAATTGACCGGATCTTGGGGACCTCCCGGTCTATAGTAACTTAGATTATTAGCCTGATTGTTATAAGTAGCGTTCGTATATTGTTGGCCACCCGGTTGGTTCCGATCCGTATAATTCAGTGTCTTCATGGAATCCTGACCGATCCCAAAATAAAGGGTGGTAGGGGTAATGGTCAGGAAAGCATCCCCTCTCAAGCGCCATTGAGTATCCCCAATAAAGGGCATGTCCAAACTCAACTGATGGTACTGAGCGTTCTTATTCGTATTAAAATATTGAGCGAAGAAACGGGTTCTATACGGAGTGTAATCGAAAAGAGGATCTACTTTCTTTCCGTTATTGTATGCGTAAACCCTCACGCCATAACCGATCCCTTCGTTCGGGTCGGAGTTTAATAGAGGTAAACCAGTTGGATACCAACCTTCTTTCTTTATGGCAAGATCTTTGGCACAAAGTTGTTTTGTAACGTCCATTGGGAACGGTAAATTCGTTCTAGGAGCCGGCTTGGCACAGCCTGGCGTAGGAGGTCCTTCTTGGGCTTTCAGTTCGATTCCCGCTATGGTTATGGCAAAGCAAGTAGCCAATACCAACGAATGAAATCCTCTAATCCTCATGCGTCCTCCGACATAAGATTTTAAGTTCTTCGTTATTAGTTTAGCTTCCGCTTATGTCAATTGAAAATTCCGAATTAAAAAGTTGATGAGACCTTGTAGATAGTGCCTTAGTTCCATCACAAAGCATCGAAATTTAGTTTTTCTTAATGATTACGGATCCGTAAATCAGCCGAGAACCCAAAATATAAGTGAGTTATAAGTAAAATAAAGAAGTATCTAACGCAATTCGTGAGATACGCTTATAGAAGAAGAGAAGGATTCTTCAAAATGCATCAAGTAATTCTAAAATCGATATAGGAATTTCGCCGAAAATGTTTTGGATCTTATGATCCAGTAAAGGAGAGAAAGATCAGGATCGAGTTTCTACTGCAACGATCCTGATCAGTGATCTGATTTGTGGAGTTTTTAAAACGCTTCTCTGAACGGAATGATCACAATAAATCTGTAATTGTTCCGTTCTTTCGATAGATCGCAATACAGAAAAGCAGGCCAACGCAGATCGCAGTGGCCCACTTTCGATTCGATATTTTCTATCTTACGCAACGAACGAAGTAACGGGTGATCTTAGTAAAACTCTCGTCATCCCCAAAATTACTAAGGGAGAAGGACACGGCTCTCGCTGTCTTCCCGCTTGCATCCTGCTCGTTCGCTGTAGATGACCAATAATAGTCGTCTATCGTATTCGGGAATTTCAAGATCATGAAGTTCCGGCTATTCGAGCTCAGATACTTTAGCTCTAAGAAATTAGCTACTCTCCAGCCGCCTCCAGCCGTCCCATCACTCGCACAAGAATCGTATGCTTCCGAGCTTGCACCACTGCCGGCAGTTAATGTCTGCGGAATTCCTAACGTATTGCAGGACTCCAAATTCACACTGCAGTATTGGAGTTGTTTCGCTCCGTATGTTCCGGGGTTCGTTACACTTCCCGCTGAACCTTGGCAGTCATAATGGCTCGCTGTTCCGCTGAACGTTTGGCCTTGTGTGCAAGTCTTCCAGGTCAAACCACTGATGCTATCTGTAGTTGTACCATCCCCGTTCACAGTGAAATTCTCGAAGAAGGCCGCTCCTGCGATCAGTTGGCTTGTATCTTCTGACGCTAATCCATAACGACTATGATCTATTTTCTCTTCGCAACCTACGAAACTAAGCAGCGCAAAGGACAAAAAGACGATTAATTTAATAAAATTGAATATTCTCATTTCCCTATCCTTAGAACGCGTGGTTAAAGTTGATGAATAACTGTTTATCTTCTCGAGAAACAGCGTAGTCCAAGATGATGATTGTGGTCTGGTTCCATGCGATACGCAAACCGGCACCCTTAGAGTACTTATAGCCTTTCAGTCCTACTCTATGCTCATCATCCCAAACCCTACCAAAGTCGAAGAAAGGAACCAAGTTCAAGGCAAAGTGCTGGCCGAGTACCGAGAACTGAGCGAACCTCCAACGAAGTTCGATATTACCCCAGCCCATGGCGCGACCCACGAATCTGTCTTGTTTATAACCTCTTAATGTGGTTCTTCCTCCTAAACCGGAGATCACCCCTTCCGTTCCCCACATATTCCTGTATTCGAAGAAGGGAGCGTCCCCATCGGTCAATGAGAAACCGCCACGGCCCGCAACGACTAACTTATCAAACACTTTCGGGAACGGACTCCAGAAGAATTTTCCCTGGGCGAAATACTTGGAATAATCGTAATTCGATCCGAATGTCTTAGCGGATTTTTCGTAAGTGGCCTCTAAGAAGACCCCTTGGTTCGGATCCGGCTCCAGATCTCGAGTATCATACACGAGTCCCAAACGGAGAGTGTTCACAGTTCCACCGTGATACCCCAGGATCTTTCCTGCGTTTTGGTCTTCCGTAAGTTTGGTAGTACCGTTAAACGCCATTCCGCTGGAATTTACCGGAAGTCCGCCGAGTAACGGATCTGTTCCTGGCACTTGTGTTCCGTCGAAGGTACGGATAATGTTTTGAGACAATCTCATACCGGCAACTAGACGAACAGTTCCACCTACATACGCTCTTTCCCCGCTCAAATTTGCGGTCGGAGAAATGATATTATAACGATTGTATAATGCGTTTGTGGTATTGAAACCCGGCTGGGATTGGAATCCACTATAGACTCCTCCATTATTCCCCAAGGCCACCGGATCTCCAGGACCACCCGGTCTGGTATAAGCTAAGTTCTTTTGCTGATCCGCAAAAGTAGCGTTCGTATATACCTGTCCACCGTTCTGGTCTCTATCTTGGTAGCTCAATGTATGAAGAGAAGACTCCCCTATCCCGAAGAATAAGGTGTTCGGGTTCGCGTCATACACACCTTCCCCGCGTAAACGCCACTGGGTGCCGAATACATAGGGAGCGTCGAATGCGATATCTTGGTACTGACGATGCTTAGTAGTATTGAAATACTGAGCATAGATCCGGAATTTATACGGAGTATATTCGAAGAAAGGATCGTCCTTCGTTCCGTTATTGTACGCGAATACGCGAACGCCGTAACCGACACCAGTATTCGGATCCGAGTTCAAGAGAGGAAGTCCTGTTGGGAACCAACCTTCTTTCTTCTTTTCTAAATCTTTCTTACATAGTTGTCTTTTCGGGCTTACGTAAAACGGAAGATCTTTTCTTTCTGGAGGTTTCTCACAACCGGAGAGCACATCTTGTGCTGACACCTCTTGTAAAGAAATTATGGCCAATATAGCGATGACCCCTACGCTACGGAGGATATGCTTCATGCAAAAACCTGAATTTTTTTATGGAATTCGCAAGTTATAATAGTGTGAGAACCGTTGTCAAATTTATTCCTACAACCGTTCTTTATCGAGTATGCTCTATCTTGGATCTTGAAGCAATATTCTAAAATTCGCCGATCAAATGTTCGAAATAAAAATGATACTTTTCATCGGAATGAAATCTTTTAGGCATACTCCGTCTTCTTACGGAATAAAAGATTTGTTTGATGGATGAATATTAAGAAAGCAAAACCAAGAGTTGGTCTTGGGAAACTATATCCCCAGGTTGAGAATGCACTTCTTTTACATCCGCATCCAGTCCGGCCCTTAGGGCATGTTCCATCTTCATCGCTTCGACTACGGCGAGGGTTTGGCCCTTCTTTACCTTGTCCCCAGGCTTCACCTCCATCTTGATGATCTTGCCGGGCATTGGGCTCTTGATCTCGAACTGAGCCGCTTCCGAATTGGAAGATTCCTTTCCCTTAATAGAGAATTGAAAGGTCTTACCTTTGGTATGAATATATAATTTACCACTTTTTAATAGAGCTACGGAGCCATCCGGCAAAGAGTAAGATCCGTCTTCTTCCTTTGTCCAAGAATAATGAGTAAGTAGGGATTCCCAACCATTCTCCGGGTCCAGCAATCTAGAAGAAGATTCTCCTAGATCCAAGACGTATTCTTTTTCCTTCCAACGAAGTCTGAATGTTCGATTCAAAGAATTTCTCCCCAGAGTCCCTTCGGACCGACTGCTTCCCAAACAGAAGAAGATTGAACCGTTCTGGAAACCAAGAAAGAGGCCGTCTTCGCCAATGCCTCTTTCTCCTCTCCTACTTCTTCCCATTCTATCTTATGCTTTTCCAGGAAATGAGTATTTGTATGTCCCGATACAAATTCAGAATGTTCTAATATTCCTCTTAAGTAATTTACGTTTGTGACGGGCCCGAAGATCACAGTATGTTCTAATCCTGCGATCAGGTTCTTTCTGGCTTCTTCTCTAGTTTTTCCGTAACCTATGATCTTTGCAAGCATCGGATCGTAATATAGAGAGACCTCGGAACCGGTGACCACTCCCGAATCCACTCTTAGGTTTTGCTGGTCCGGGAATTTAGCGAGCTCGATGCGTCCGATAGAAGGTAGAAACTCATTCTCCGGATCTTCCGCATACAAACGCACTTCGATCGCATGCCCAGTTTGTCCCGGTTCCTTTCCTTGCAAAAGACTTGCAAGAGTGTTTCCTTCTGCAATTCGGATCTGCCATTCTACTAGATCGAATCCGGTGACAGCTTCCGTAACAGGATGTTCTACCTGCAGTCTGGTATTCATTTCCAGGAAGTAGAAGTTTCCGTCTTCTCCCAAAATGAATTCCACTGTTCCTGCACCTAGATATCCGATGGAACTCGCCGCTTGTACTGCAACCTCGCAGATCTTCTGTTTGATCTTTGGATCCAGATTCGGAGCAGGAGATTCCTCTACTACCTTTTGGTGCCTTCTCTGGATAGAGCATTCTCTCTCGAAAAGATGGATCACATTCCCGGAAGAATCCCCGAATACCTGCACTTCTATATGTCTAGGATTTATAATATACTTTTCTAAGAAGACTCTTGCGTCTCCGAATGCATTCCCCGCCTCTCTTTGTGCGGATTCTAAGGAAGGAAGGAACTCCTCTTTCGAGAATACCCGTTTCATTCCTTTTCCACCGCCCCCGGCGCTGGCCTTGATCATGACCGGAAATCCGATCCTCTCCGCTTCTTTTAACAATACAGAAGGTTCCTGAGAATCTCCTTCATAACCCGGAACCACAGGAACTCCTGCCTTCTCCATGGCGGCACGAGAACGTATCTTGTCTCCCATTAGATCAACAGTCTCGGGTCTCGGTCCTAAAAATGAGACCTTTGCCTGGTACAGTGCCTTTGCGAATTCGGTCTTCTCCGAGAGAAATCCGTATCCAGGATGGACCGCGTCCGCACCCGTTGCCTGGACCGCCTTGAGTATATTAGGAATTACTAAATAAGATTTAGAAGGCTCGGATCCTCCTAAATAAAAGGACTCGTCCGCATTCTTTACGAAGGGAGAATCCTTGTCGGCATCCGAATACACCGCAACCGTTTTGATCCCGAGTCTTTTGCAAGTTTTCTGGATGCGCAGAGAGATCTCTCCGCGATTTGCTATGAGTAATTTCTGGATCACTTTGGACCGACTGTGGTTGTTTCTCTAACTGTCCCTATCTCTGAGTCCAGATCGATCTTTGCCTGGCTCATGGTTTGATAGAGGAAATCCCGGAATGCTTCCCAAGTCTCGTGGGTCCAAGGCTCGTATCTTCCGATGAATTTATAACCCACTTTAGTATGCATAGGCTCCGTTTGGTAGCGAGTGATCCCTGATTTCAAGACTACAACGACTGGGATCTTGTTCTCGAATGCGAGCTTGATCATTCCCTTTTGCATGGGCTGAATGATCTCAGAATAGGAATTATGACCTTCCGGATATACGATATAAGAATTGGTGGAGAGACCCTTGATCACATTCCGAACGGAAACAGCAATAGTAGTCGCCTTGGAAGTCTCGAATACTTGGGATCCCATTGCTTTCATCCACCAATACGCTACAAGGGTCTTCTTAATGACTTGGTTTGCAAGATAAGGTCTATTCACGATCAGACAGTCGTAAGGAAAATCGATCTCGTTCACATGATTCAAGAAGATCAAATGTCCCTTTTCCGGGATCTGGATCTCATTCTTTACGATGAGCTCCGTCTTTGTCATTTTGATCACTGCATTTCCCCAAGTCTTGGAACCCCTTAAGAAGGCTTTGTATTGTCTTTCCTTCTTTCCTATGATCGCATAAAAAATCCCGGCAACCATACTAGGAAAGGCCACTGTAAAGACCAATCTCAATGTTACAATATAGGTGCGTAATACTAAGTTACGGTACTTCTTGGAAAACCTGCCCAATCGGCTTTCCATAAACTTGAGTGGATTCATGCAAGCTATGCTTTACGAGTCCCGTGGGCAAGGAAAGCAAATTCTTGAACACTCAATGAGAAGAAAAAGGTTTTAACTTACGATGTTCGTTTAAGAAAGATAAGAAGAAATAAGAACGCCGGCAGAATGCCGGCGTTTGCTAAGTCCGTTTTATTTGTTACTAGGTTGCTGCGCGTTTTGTTTCGCTTTCTTACTGCCCGGAGGGATCTTATCTCCCAGAAGTTTTTTACGAGTGTCCGCATCCCAACGAAGATAGAGCTTATTGTCGATCTCGTCGTCATAAACCCTTCCGAGAATATCCACTGCATCTCTACGATAGTCGTCCGGAATTCTCTTATCAAATACAGGACTCATTTTAGCGTCCGCTCTTACTAATGGATTCGTAGAGAAGTCGTAAGTCACCCCTTCTATGGAAACCACTTCGCCCGGGGTCATCTCTCCCAGTTCATTGCGAACGTCTTCCGTCTTAGCGTCAGATCTTTGCAGGAAATAATTATCGTATGGATACTTAAGCTTGAAGATATTCATCGCATTAGCTCTTGCATCCCGGCAAAGATTGATCGCTCCGATATACATTTCGATACGGTGCTTTCTATGTTCCGGTTGGAGCTTCTGGTGTCTCTCCAAATGCTTTTCTATTTTGAGTGCGTTATTTCTAGCATCCTTGGCTTCTCCCAAGAATTGGTATCCTAACTCCATATTCTTTTCGATGGTGTATTTGTTCACCACGTAATGGAATTCTCTAGGATTGTACATCCTACGAGTGAAGGGAGCCTCACGATTCTCCTTGATGTCCGCACGAATATAACTGGTCTTTCCGTATTCTACAGAGATGTCCACGAGAGCCTTGTCCAAGGGACTGTTCGGGTTCTTCTTCTCGATAGCCGTCTTTAAGATCTCTTCCGTGCGCTCGACATAGGCTTGGGATACTTCTTCCAGAAGAAGTTCCATTCCAAGCTGAGCCTCCAAGAATCTGCGATAGGAATTCACATGATTTCCTTCGAAGAAGTACAGAAGCCCTTCTTGGTACAGCCTCTTCAACTCTTTGTATTTAAGCAGTCTCTCCCCGTCACCTTGCGCTTGTTGGTTTTGCGCATTGGCACCTCCCGCCTGCTTTACCTCGCCGGGATAATTTTTAACGATAGGCTCAATCACTCTTAAATAGGTTAATAACTCTATCCGCTTCTTATACGATTTCATAGACACGGCTTCTCCGTGCAATAGAGCGGGTGCGACTAACATCGCAGTCATGAAAACGAGAAGTTTCTTCATTGGCGGACCTTTTCCTTAGCTTCTCCGTGCGGAGATCGGGTTCAACCCGAAAATCGTGCTTTTCTTCTTAGTCTATCGGTTAGAATACGGTGAGAATTGACGCTTCCGGATGCATTTTTCCGGAATTTCTTCCTATGACAGCAACTGCATTAGCCCAAGGCAAAAAAATCTCCTTCCGAAACAAGGAAGATACGGTTTGTCCGATCTGCAACGAAGTCCACCAAAGGGAGAGCATGTTCCAGGGTGGAGGGAGGCTGATCGCAGGCAAGCTCACCCAGGAATTACGTCGCCTTTACGAGAAAAACAAGAAATTTGGACGTGTTTCTCCCAATGATTACGTTCTGAATGTTTGCCCTCGCTGTCTTTATACCAGTTTTCCCAAGGACTGGAGCACTATGGATGCGGACGAACTCGCGAAACTCCGTGAATCCGCGGAGATCCGCCGCAAGAATATAGAGCTGATCATGGGTCCTGTGGATTTTTACCAGGAAAGAAACCTGATCCTGGGAGCCGCCTCCTATCTCTTAGCTATCGAATGCTACCAAAGCCGCAAGGTCACAGTCGCACCGACTCCTAAAAAGGCGGTCTGCGCCGTCCGCGGAGCCTGGTATTTCGATGATGTAAATACCGAATTCCCAGGAATGGGCTACGATAAGGTCCGAGACCTTCTCTACCAAAAATCGGCAGGTTGGTACACGGACACAATGGAGATCATGCAGTCCGGTTCTGAACCGGTGGATGCGGCCTCCTATCTCTTGGGCCCGGATACGGACAAGAACTGGGGATTCGACGGAGTCATTTATCTTTCTGCGTATCTTACCATGAAGTTCAAGGAAGAATTGTCCTCAGACCAGGCTTCTAAATTGAACCTTCTGATCCGAGCCAAACGGACCCTTTCCAGATTGTATGGATCCGGAAAAGCTTCTAAGTCCAAACCTTCCGTCATCATCGATATGGCCAAAGAACTCTACGACGAATACAATAAGATCATCGAAGAGATGGGCGGAGAAAAATAAGCATTCGCTTTTTTGAATATTCTTCCATTTGCGCCTTCTTCCATTTGCAAATTCTACTAATAAGCTGTCCTTAACCTATGACGGAAGATCCTAGAAATTACGCCCTTCTCATCGAGTTCGATGGCGGTTCCTTCTTCGGTTACCAAAGCCAAAAACAATCTCCCACCGTTCAGGAGGAAATTGAAAAGGCACTACTCGTACTTCTCAAAAAATCGGTCCGGATCTGGGGAGCAGGTAGGACGGACACGGGAGTTCATGCTCGGGGAATGATCGTGAACTTTAAGACAGATTTCCCGATCGAGAATCTCTCCAAGTTCTTGTTGGGAATGAATGCTCTCACCGACCGGGGTCTGTCCATTCTGGGGATTACAGAGGTTCCCTTAGAATTCAATTCTCAGTTCTCTTGTACTGCCAGAGAATATGAATATCTTCTGATCAATGCCAGATTCCCCCGCCCTATCTGGAAAAACCGAGCGTTTTGGTACCAACATCGGATTGACGTCTCCCGCTTAAGAGAAGAACTAGAACTTCTAAAGGGAGAACACGACTTCAGAAGTCTCGCAAAAGCGACTTCTATGCGGAACCGTAGGACCACTGTCAGGGTCATTTACGATGCAAGCGTGATCGAAAGCCAGGAGGAGCCTGGCCTTCTTCGACTGAGGATCAAGGCAAACGGGTTTCTCCATAATATGGTCCGTATCTTGACCGGAACCCTTTTTGAGATCGCGATAGAGAAGCGCAAAGAGACGAATATATTGAAAATACTTTCCTCCAAAGACAGAACAATCGCCGGTATCACTCTGCCTCCCTATGGACTGTATTTCTTAAGAGCTTACTACGACTCTTATCCACAGATCGATCGTCTTTATAAGGAAAGGAACGAATTCGAAGGAGTGCCTCGATGAGACGATTCCTTCCGCTTACCTTTTTATTTCTGCCTTGGACGGGCATCTTTTCCATTCCCACGGAACTGGATCAGAAAACCGTAAAGTACTTGGGTGGGAATAAGATAGATTCCCCCATGAACTACCTGAATATGGGCAATAGTTTTCGGAACGGAGAACTGATCCTGGCCCAAGCGGGGAATCTTCCTTCTTCCGGACTAAGCCGTACTGAGAAAAAAGAAAAACAGGACGAAGACGAAGAAGCCTTAGAGGAAGAATCCGCTCCCGCATTCTACGATAACCGAAAACCGGAGTTAGGCTTTTGGATCGGTGCTTCCAACCCGTTTCCTGGATCGGCCGCGCAACAGGTCTTGGACACTACATTGGGTGGAGGGTTGTTCTTTCGAGTTCCTTGGCCTTGGCTCTTCTATTTAGAGTTCGGTTCTTCTTATTCCAATTATCTTTCCAGATCGGAAAGGGCGCTGACCACCATCCCTGTGTATGGCGCACTCTGCTACAAGATCCCGATTGAACTTCCTATTGCGTTTATGCTCAAGGCGGGAATGGGAGAAACGTATGTAGTCGCAAGACCTGCCAATACGTCTCGTTGGGACCATACCATGTATGCAGGTTTTGAAGCTAGTTTTATTGCGGGAAAAAAACTTCGGATCGGTATCCGAGTAGACTATAATAAAATTTACGAATCTGATTTGAATGCGCCTACAGCCACTAAGTATCCTTATGTAGGTCCGACAGTGGAATCTAGATTAAACGATCCTTATTATTATAAAACGGTGAATACTGAGTTCTTTCATTTCGGTTTGATGGTGAGCGTGTTCTTATGATACAAAAGGGCCTGAAACTTCTATTCGTATATTCCTTCGCTCTTGCCTTTGGGCCGAATTGTAAGGTTGGTCATTGGCAAGGGAATGCTACGAGCGATCCGGTAGTGAGTACTCTATTTAATACTAGAATGCTCTTACTCATGAAGGGGACTTATGCTACGGACAACCCTTTGGACTTCAGTGAGTACAATAACGGTACAGGAACTTTCTATAAAGATCCTTCGGGAGATCCTAGTTTCAATTTGGGTGGTCTTCCTAAAGCATACAATCTTCCGATTTACATCGATATCGGTGAGGTCCGTATTTCTTCTAAATTACAGGAAGGAATAGGCGGCCTCTCTCAGATCCGAACCGCGGCCCAAGCAAAGGCCTTCTGGAACTATATCGCTCCGAATCGCGAGGTATATTGCACTCAACCTTATACTCTGAACTCGAATACATGCAGCCAACAGAACGGGATCTTTAAGATGGTCCAATTCCTAAACGGAGAAGGCGCCGAGTATCCATCTAACGATCCCACTGCGGGGACCTCCGATGGACAACCGAGCCAGTATTATTATACCGGAACTTATATCCGAAACCTGGTTACTGCCTGGGGAAATTCTCCGGGTGTCAACCTGAGCACCGTCACCTTTTTCGATAACTACGGGATCAACGGATTCAATATTGTTCCAAGGCTTGCCTATCCTGCTGGAACCGTGGACAAGTCCACCTACCCTCTGATCTTTCCTCTTCTGTATTCTGTACAGACCGGAGAAGCGGATATGGATTTCAAACCGGGGTACGAGTCGTATATCTTTGAAGTGAGAATGAACCTTAAGGAAAACTTAATGGTCCATTCGATCGCCGGGACCGACGGATCGGCCGCGGCAACTCTCATTTCCATTAGCGATTGGAAAACGAACCACGCAGGCCAATCCGATATTGGAGGAGGGATCTTGTCCAGATCCAGGACCATTTATCCGAGCACCGCTTCTTCTTTAGAAGTTTCGAATGGAACCGGAAGTCTTACGCATTATCTTGCAGTGTTTAGAGCGGGAGAAACAGACATTCTAAAGAAGCTTCCGTTAATTGCTTCTCCTGCGAGAACCGGAACAGTGAAATTCAAGTATATCAACCCGGGACTGCATAAGCTGTATTGCTTGGCGGATACTGCCTATGTGGACGGTTTCCCGGATACGGTCGTAGGAACTCCGATGACCTTCTCCGTTCCGGAGAATGGGAACATGGGAACTGTTTCTCTCACCTATTCTTGTCCGTAATCTAGATCCGGATCGATTCTCAAAGAAAAGGCCGAACATCAAGTCCGGCCTTTTGTATATTCTCGTTTTGGAATATTGTCTTATTTTCCTAGGATCTCTTCCTGGCGGCCCATAAGTCGGACAGTGAGCCTAGGTCCGATCTCTTGCACGATCCTAGAAGCCACGTAATTTCCCCATTTCACCGACTTTTCAGGAGTGAATCCATGGGTAAGACCATATAGTACTCCCGCAGCAAAACAGTCCCCTGCCCCGGTCGTATCAATCAATTCTTCTACGGAGAACCCGCTCACATGTCGGATCACTCCCTTTTCCGAGAAGAAGGCGCCATTCGATCCGTCGGTCATCATCACATGATCGCAAAGAGAAGCCACATATTTCAGGGACTCTTCCTTGGATGGATTTCCGGAGAGTGCTTTGGCCTCTTCTACATTACAAAAAACTAAATCACAGTATTCCTTGGTGAGTCGGATAAAATCCTCTCTGGAACGATTCACACAGAATGGGTCGCTGTAAGTAAAGGCAACCTTTACTCCCGCTTTCCTGGATTCTTCCATGGTCAGTATACAAGCTTCTTTTGTAGAAGGTCCATCCCAAAGATATCCTTCCACATAACTATACGCCGATGCCCTCAGTTTTTCCAGATCTACATCGTGCTTCGTAAGAGTCGTTGAGATCCCTAGGTGAGTGAGCATTGTCCGTTCTGCATCCGGAGTGGTAAGGACCACGCAGGTACCCGTATGTCCATCGTTGGAAGGTTTTACCTCGAATAGGATCCCGGCTTTCTCCATGTCCTGCTTATAGAATTCCCCATAGGTATCCTCTGTCACCTTTCCGGTATATGTCCCGGTTCCTCCGGAATTCGCGAGTGCGATCATAGTATTCGCAGCGCTTCCCCCGGATCTGAGTTCTTTCTTATGCTCGTCCAATGAGGTAAGCACTTTCCCTTGCGTTTCCGCATCGACCAGGGTCATGACTCCCTTGGTCCAACCCAATTTCGTTATGAAAAGATCTTCTGTGGGAACAAGTATGTCCACGAGAGCATTCCCGATCCCGAATACATCGTAATGTTTCATTTTTTCTCCGTGATTTTCTATAAGGATTTTTTAATATTTAAATCTTTAGCGGGTCCACTCTATGAGTTCCCAGCCGTTTCTGGAATCCTCGTAAACGAGTCTTCCTCCCACGTCTGTCTTCAATAGTTCCAGGAATTCTTCCTTTCTTTCTGTGATGACTCCGCTAAATAAATAATGCTTGGTCTTGAGAGCTGCGATCTTGTCCATATTTGCCTTCAACACAGCGAAGGTAATATTAGCAACGCATAGATCGTATTCTTCTTCCCTGATCAAAGGATGGTCGAATCCGCCTTCCTCTACCTGTAAGAGATCTTCGGTGATCTTATTCTCATCCCGATTGAATACGGAAGATCGGACCGCATTCGGATCTATATCCACTGCGACGATCTTAGAGGCCTTCAATCTTGCTGCCGCTACCGAAAGGATCCCGGAACCTGCCCCTATGTCTGCGACCCTCTTCCCTTCCAATCCCAGAGAGCCTAAGCGAGACAGAACGAGCCTTGTGGTTTCATGATGTCCAGTCCCGAAAGCCAGACCTGGATTGATATATACTGGGACAGAGTCTTTCTTTTCCGGGACTTGGTTCTTTTCCCAGTCTTCCTTCTCCCAAGTAGGAACCACCCAAAAGACGCCGACGGAGAAGGGTTTATAGAATTCCTTATAGGCCTCTTCGTATTCCTTAGTCTCGATCCAACGTGCTTCCGCAAAGGAATTCTCAGGAGCGACAGTTTGCAAATAGATCCAGATCTTTGCTTCGGAGACCGTATCCTCTTCTGCTAAATAGACTCGGATCGGAGTGTTGTCGGAGATGATCTCTTCTCCTGGTTTGCGAGGTTCTTCTCTATCGAACAAGATTTCGTAATATCCTGCGACCTGCCATTCGTCTAGTAAGGCGGAAAAATCTTCTGCAAAGTCTTTGGGTATGGATACCTTGATCTCTCTGTATTTCAACGGATTGTCTCAGACAGGCTGGGTTTCAATATTTCTTCCTTTGTGTAAGAAGTTTTGGCGACTTCTAAAATATATTTGCGTCTGTCCTTTACGATCCAAACCCAGATCCCTACGAAAAGCGCCATAGCGATCCAGACGCCGAACCTTCCGCTCGGAAAGACAAAAAAATCGAATAGTCCGTGCTGGGCCACTGCGAGTAGGAATCCTTTCAGTATATACAGGACCTTTTCGCCATAAGGTTTGTAATTGCTTTTGATCAGAAAAAGTGCGAAGCAAAGATTCACAAGTAAATGTGCATTCGAAGATTTTAATGTTCTTACGATGAAGGTCGGAACCCGATCCTGTTCGTTCGCGGACATGATATATTGGTAATTCTCTATCCCTGCGAATCCGAGACCTACAAATCCTCCGATGATGAATGTCTCCGGTAGGAATGTCATAGTATGTCTGTCGAAGGAGATGAGAAGGGCGAGTATAAGGATGAGCATTGACTTGCAGAGTTCTTCCATCATTCCCGCCTTGATGAATGCAAGAAAGACTGTTTGGGAGAGTATGGACTTACTTACCTTTGCACTGATAGAAGTTTCCGGCCAAAGAAATGCGCTTAATTTTAAAACTAACTCAGTGGAGATCCAACCGAGCACTAAGGAAAAAACGATAGCGGTGAATAGACGTGTTTGGTTCGTCTTCGGATGAGTATACACCAGATAGAACGCCCAAGGAAGAATGCTTAAGACCGCAAGAAGACCTATATTCATAGTTCCTCCATATAGCGCCCATCATACATGTTCACTAATTCCTTTTGCAATTCTGTGGGCATCGCATCCGGATTGATCGCGCCGTTCCAGAACAATTCGGTTACTCGAATATAACCTTTCATATTCGGAGGGGGCATCATGGGGGAGAGATTCTCGATCAACTCCAAAGTCCTTCGGTCCTGCTCCGGATACACGGAATGCTCCACGAGTTGCACATCCACGACTTCTCCTTCGGGAGTGATTGTATAGGCCACCACGCAGGAATAATTCTGAGGAGCGCTTCTCCAATAATCCATGAAGGATTCGTAAGTTCTCATCTTGGCGGAGATATAATTGGAATACGTAGGAGGGAGTTTCTTTCCCTTGATCCGTTTGACTTCTCCCTTGACCCTTCCTTCTTCGGCAGGCTTTTCGTTCGGGAGTCTTTCGCCCATTTCCGAATTCGGAGTGTCGGTTCCTGTGATCACCCCGCCATTCAATCCTTCTGTTTCTTCGGGAAGGTTCGGATCTATGAACCAATATTCTACTTGGTTCTCGGGAGTATAATGGCTGTTCGGCCTTCCCTTCTCCTCTTGCTTTTGTCGACTCATCATTGTGGGAATGATCAGGATCAAGCAGAGAATGACGAGATGCACAAGCACACTTAACGCTAGATTGTTCGCAAAACCGGGGCGCAAACCTGTTGCGGGAAGCTTAGCGTGAAAGGATCTTCGTAGCAACCATCCGGAGAAGAATCCGACGGAAACGAATAATACTAAGGCGACGAGCCAGGGCCAAGGAGTGGACGCCCAGGCAAAGAATTGTTTGTCCGAGATCCCAGGCTTTAAGCCCAGAGCAGCCAAAAACCGGATCCCGAATGCAGGTTCCAAAAAGGAAAAAAAGAAAGTAGAGAATAATAATAAAAGAAGAAGGAATACGAATAGGATCGGGAATCCTCTCCACAGATTTCCGTTATAGATATGACCCCAACCAGGGAGGATAGCATCCCTGACTTTTGAGTTCCTTCTCTTTCTTTTAGAAGAAGGAGAATCTTCGGTCTCGATCGCGCGAGCATCCTTGCTTTGTCGGACGAACCAGGCCCAGGGTCTTCTGAAGATAAAGACAGGCCTCCTGGCAGACATCATTCCGGCGAGCGCAATCGTCCAAGGAAAGAAGATCCAAAGGCTTTCGGAGAATACCAGAAAGGTCGCCATCTTGGTGCGAAAGATATCGTCGTACGTAAAATATCCGGTGAACAGGATCAAACAGATAAGTGCGATGAATACAAGAATGGAATTCGTGATCGGAGGATTCCCTTCTCCGGGTCTCAACCTGTTCCGAACGAACCTCGCCTGCAAAAGAAGAATGATGAGTCCCGATATGAATAGAAAGGTAAGTACCCCTACCCCGTAAAATTTGGGTTCTTCCGGAGTGAGTAAGACGAGCGCGTTAAAGATCTGCTCTGCTTCCGGGGAGAAAAGAAGAAGGAACTCCAACGGATAGAGAATAGATGCGATCGCAATTTGTAATACGATAGAGGAGAAGGCTGTTCTGCGGATTTCCTTATGATACGGAAATGCGAACAAGACACCGAGTGGGAAGAAAATACCAAAGCCTATAAAAGGGGAAATCCATGAGAGAAAATTAATCCCCCAGGCGACCACTTTTCTTTTTCGGGCATCGGCTGTGAGAGTCGCGAGCATCCTTGTCCATTGGACCCCATCACGTTCCGGAAGCAAACAAGAATTGGCAAACTCCCCGGGAATTTAATACTTTATCGCGAATCCTATGCGAGAATCATTGGACTCATGGAGAAAAAAGAAACCCTAGACGCCTCTCTCAAGGACATTGTGTCCGTTTGCAAACGAAGAGGTTTTGTATACCCAGGATCCGAGATCTACGGAGGTCTTTCCAACACGTTCGATTACGGTCCGTACGGAGCCGAGCTTCTCCATAATTTAAAAAGGCTCTGGTGGAAACATTTCGTTCACCTGAGAGAAGACGTGGTCGGTTTAGATTCTTCTATCCTACTCAATCCGAAAGTTTGGGAAGCTTCCGGACATGTTTCTAATTTTAACGATCCTCTTATCGATTGCAAGAATTGTAAGACTAGGATCCGCGCGGACAAATTCTTAGAAGACCAAAAAGGAGAAGGCGCCGCAACCGGACTCACCTTGGAAAAGATGAATGAGGTCATTAAGGCAGGAAATTTCGCCTGTCCAAGTTGCGGGAATCGAGGCACTTTTACAGAAGCCAGAGACTTCAACCTGATGTTCAAGACTTCTCACGGAGCTTCCGCAGAAGATTCACAGGACATCTACCTTCGTCCGGAAACCGCTCAAGGTATCTTTATCAATTTTAAGAATGTGATCTCAACGACTCGTAACAAGATCCCATTCGGGATCGCTCAGATCGGAAAGTCCTTCCGGAACGAGATCATGGCAAGACAATTCGTTTTTAGGACCAGAGAGTTCGAGCAGATGGAGATGGAATTCTTCTGTGAGCCCGGAACACAAAAAGAATGGTTTACTCATTGGGTGGATTATTGCCTTCGCTTCTTAGTTGATCAAGTAGGATTAAAAAAAGAGAATCTGAAGATCAGAGAGCATGAGAAGGAAGAGCTTTCCTTCTATAGTGAAGCAACTTCCGATATCGAATACAAGTACGGATTCGGTTGGGGAGAGCTTTGGGGCATCGCTTCCAGAACGGATTACGATCTAGGCCAACATGAGAAATTCTCCGGCGAAGATCTGAAATACCAAGACCAGGCAGCTGGCAAGAAATACGTGCCTTATGTTGTAGAACCGGCCCTCGGATTGAACAGACTCTTCTTAGCAACCGTAACAGACGCATATGCAGAAGAGAAACTGCCTGACGGAGAAACAAGAACAGTGCTTCGGTTCTCTCCTAAGATCGCTCCTGTAAAAGTTGGGATCTTCCCTCTTATGAAGAAAGACGGGCTGCCTGAACTCGCTAAGTCTATTTTCGCGGATCTTTCTAATCTGGGGAATATGGAATACGACGAAGGTGGAGCGATCGGAAAGAGATACAGAAGACAGGACGAGATCGGAACCCCGTATTGCATTACAGTAGATTATGATTCCTTAAAGGATCAAACGGTTACCGTTCGGGAAAGAGATAGCATGTCCCAGGAAAGGATCGCAATTTCTTCTCTCAAATCGTATTTTGCGGATAAGATCCTTTAAGAGATCCACTCAAGGAGTGTAGTTGCGTATATCCGCAATGCACTCCGATCCGAAGATCAACGGATTTGTCCCCGGACTAAAGCTATTCACTCGGTCGTCCCCGAGAGCCCAATACATCCCGCAAGTAGTGTTCGAACAATGACTCCCGTGCGCCGTATCTTGGTGGTCGGAAGAAAGAGGAATTCCTGCGTTTACCAGGCCTAATGCATGACCCAGCTCATGGGTCACTGTCATTTGCTCCGCCTTCTTCACATGATCGGGAGAGATGCTGTCCTGAAAATGATTTATAATTTCCTTAAATACGAAAACAACAGGGGCTCCAATCCCGAAGGCTCCGGAAACTGTTACTGCGATCACTCCCGAATTCTCAGCCAAGGATCCCTTTACAAAGACCACTTGGAATTTCGTAGACTGAAAATTGGAAGATTGCTCCTTGTATTTCGAGGCCAAGGCCAAAAGCTGATTGATGGACCAGGTAGATCTTCCTTGGTCCGGAAATTCTTCCATAGAACTTAGATCTTGGGGAACATTCACGTCCACGGTGTAACCACGGTCTGCAAACGCATTTACCAAATTGCTTTCCGTCACACTCCAAATGGAGGTAGTCGGTGCCGTGGCAAAATTTCCGGTAAAAGGCTCCGCCCCATTCTCATAAGCAATCTCCACGCTCGCGGAACGAACACTGGAAAAGTAAACGGAAGAACGATCCGGGTCGGTTAAGATCAAATAATCCAGGGCCAGAAAGCCCTGTATCAAAGGAGAAGATTCCCCTTTCTGGTTTTCGCAATTAGAACAGAACAATATAAGAAGAAGTAAAATTGCGCGAAAAAACATAAGTACTTTCTATACATAACAAATCTAAGGAGAAGATTTGCAAGTATTTGGACTGAGTAAGTGCAAAGTTTCCAACCAAGAAGGAAAAAATACTCCACAGTCCAAACGAGTTTTTAAGAGAATTATAAAAATGCAAGAACCGATATTGACGATCCGGCCGATCCTTCCCGAAAACAGAGAAGCTGTGATCGAGTTAGTAAATCAATTCTTCCGAATGGTGAACCGTTTTCAATTGGACGGGGTCTTTCGCATTCGCCCGAGAGCAGCTGCCAAAATGGTGGACATCTATCTGAAGCTTAGAGGCACGGATAAGATCGTTTTCATAGGAGGCTTCGTAGAAGAAGAACTCGTCTCCATTCTGATCGCAAGAGTAGAAGAGAAACCATATTTAGAGGAAGAACAGAATCTATTCATAGATCTAGCGATCACCAAACAAGGAAAAAGAAAATCGGGCTATATGAAACCACTGGTGGAAGAGACTTTCCGTTGGGCAAAAGAGAAAGGGATCTTGGCAATAGAGCTCAGAGCAATCTCCGAAAACGAAGGCGCGGTAGAATTCTGGAAGAAAATGGGATTCGACCCATTCTATGTGAGATTCAGGAAGTTGGTATAAAAACGAGAGCGGCCCCCGCCCAATCGAACGACCCTAGGGAGTGAGATTCCCGTTAGGGTTGTCTGAGCAAAGCGAAGCAAAATCAAGTGGGATTCGAGTACGGTGCGGCCCCCGCCCTGTGTTGGGTGGGGGGAGCGGCTCGTGGGTTTGCGAAAATTCCCTATCACAGATCCGCTTTACGCGCAATCAAAAATCCGCAATTTCGAACTGGGCGCCTTACCTCTGATATCGAAAATAATGCGCACCGACCATTCTAAATAAAAAAGGGGCCTTTTTCAGCCCCTTCTTCTTATCTAAAATTCGAATATTCAATTATTGGAATAAACGAAGAAGCAATCCACCTTGGTGAACGAAGAACTCCGCAAACACTAGGCTTGTGATCGCCATCAATTTGATCAAGATATTGATAGATGGACCGGAAGTATCTTTTAAAGGATCGCCTACGGTATCTCCCACAACAGCAGCCTTGTGTTGGTCGGAACCTTTTCCACCTGCTGATTTCTCGATATATTTCTTGGCATTATCCCAGCCGCCACCTGAGTTCGCAGAAGAGATTGCAAGAACCACTCCAGCAACCAATGCTCCTGCGAGAACTCCCGCAAGAGACTTGATCCCGAATAGATAACCTACAACGATCGGAGTAAGAAGGACAAGGAGTCCCGGAGCGATCATCTCGCGAAGTGCAGCGGTAGTAGAAATATCAACGCAGCGCTTGTAGTCAGGCTTCGCCTTTCCTTCCATGATCCCTGGGATCTCTCGGAATTGTTTTCTCACTTCTTCTACCATGTCTACTGCAGCTTTACCTACGGATTTCATAGTCATTGCGGTAAATACGAAAGGAAGCATTGCTCCGAAGAGAAGTCCTCCGAACACTTCCGCGTTCAGAATGTCCAGACCATGAGTTCCAGTCCTTGTGATGAATGCTGCAAACAAAGCGAGAGAAGTAAGAGCCGCAGAACCGATCGCGAAACCTTTTCCGATAGCAGCAGTAGTATTTCCTGCCGCGTCCAAGGTATCCGTTCTATTACGGACTTCTTTTCCTAATTCAGCCATCTCGGCGATCCCGCCTGCGTTATCCGAAACGGGACCATACGCGTCGATAGTAAGACCGATCGCGATGGTAGAGATCATCCCAAGAGCGGCGATGGCGATCCCATACATTCCTGCGAGAAGATTCGCAGTCACGATAGTGATCACAAGAAGAAGAACAGGAACCACAGAACTTTGGTAACCTAAAGCAAGACCGTAGATGATGTTCGTAGCTGCTCCCGTTTTGGAGGCGTCTACCACTTCTCTTACAGGTTTATATGAATGAGAAGTATAATACTCTGTGATCAGACCGATAAACATTCCGGAGAAGAGACCGACCACTAGGGAAATAAAAACATTCCACTTAGTAATGGTTTTTCCAGCGATCTCGAAAGTATCCACCATGTATTTGTCGGTAACGAAATACATTGCCGCACCAACCAAAAGTGTAGAGACCCAAAGTTGGATCTTCAGGACCTTCTCCACATTTCCTCCTTCTTTCACAGATGCTATGAAGGAAGTTAAGAGAGAAGCTGGGATCCCGAAAGCAGAGATCAAGAGAGGGTATAAAAGGGCGTCCGTATTTCCGGAAAGAGCGGAAGCAGTAGCACCGATCACAAGAGCAGCGCAAGTCGCCTCAGCGCAAGAACCGAATAGGTCAGCTCCCATTCCAGCAACGTCACCGACGTTGTCACCTACGTTATCTGCAATCGTAGCAGGGTTACGAGGATCATCCTCTGGAATTCCCTTCTCTACTTTACCGACCAAGTCGGCGCCTACGTCCGCAGCCTTAGTATAAATACCTCCACCCACTCTTCCGAAAAGAGCGACAGCGGAACCGCCTAAGCCGAAACCTGCAAGAGCTTCCATTAAGAAAAGCTTACTTACATTCGGGAACAGGTTGGTATAAAGTAAGAAGAGTCCGATCATCCCGAGAACTGCAAGACCAACGAGACCGAATCCCATAACTGCGCCGGAATCGAAAGCGACCCGGAACGCCTTGCTCATAGAACTCTTTGCAGCCTGAGCCGTTCTTACGTTCCCTGCGGTAGCGATCTTCATTCCGATAAAGCCGGAAAGGCAGGAGATTAGCGCTCCCGAAACGAACGCGATCGCAGTAAAGAGACCATCGTTAAAATCCGGGGTTTCCGGATTGTCCAAAAGGAAGAAGATCAAAACTGCCATAAAGGCGATGAAAAGAGAGATAGTTTTGTATTCTCTCACGAGGAAGGCCATTGCGCCTTCGGAGATCGCTGAAGAAATTTCGATTAATTTCTTGGATTCTGGGTCTTTTCCGCCCTCGGTTCCAATGGTAATCCTGGTGACCTTCAATGTATAAACTACGGCGGTCAAAATAGCCAGGACGGCAAAGGACAGAATAATCGTAACAGAATTCATTCTGGGAAACCTCTTGTTTTTTTTAAAATTTCCGATGATTTAAAAAGATGGGATCGAGCTTGTCTAAAATAGTGCGACTTACACTTTCCGTTTGGTTCTTTCTAGTTATTTGCACTATAAAATCGGTCCTGGCCTTGAGTTCAACCTTTTCTTGGGAAGAGCTGATCCAGCAGGCTGCCGAGGAGGCCTTGCGAGGAAGATACCAACAAGCCTTAGAAAAATTACAAATCGCGGACGAAACCGGAGAGCCCAGAGACTTCCGGTACTATTGGATCTTGGGAAAGACCCTGCATGGAAAGGGAGACGAATTAGAAGCTCTCAAGAGTTTTGAGACGAGTCTTAGAATGAATCCGGACCAACCCAAGGTATTGCAGGAGATGACCGATCTCTACGATTCTCTTCGCTTTCCGGACAGGGCTTTGGATACTGCCAGAGTGATCCTTGCAAAGGATCCGGAGAATAGAGAACTCAGATACAGGGCCATGCTTTGGTCATCTCGCGTAGGAAATCTGGAATATTTCAAGGCGGCTCTGCACGAATTAGAATCCAATAATCCGTATCTCGCGGAAGAACAGGCATTGTTAGATGAGATCGTTACATTCCAAAAAACTGGAAAACTGGACGAGTCCCTAGCAAGATGCAAACGATTCCTGCCCTACTTTCCGAGAAACAAGAACCTACATAGGCTTTGTTTACTCTCTTATAAATCCAAGGACTCAGGTCTTTACGAAGAAGGTCTGATCCAAAGATCCCTTATCTTTAGGGACGAACCCATCTTTCATCATATACTGAGTATGGAATATCTGGATCAGAGAAGATTTGTGGAATCCGCAGCCTTGGGGAGAAGAGCACTCCTATTAGCACTGAGAAAGGCTCCTTTCCCGGATAAGGACTATCTTCTTCCATTAAGAAGATATTATATACAGATCGGCTCCGATTCCGGCGTCCAAGCCACAGAACTCTTGGAAGAAGTGATCCGGAACAAGAAAAGCCTTAGTACCGAGGAGTGGAACGTTCTACTCAATCATTCTTCGTACAATTGGGAAGTTTTAGCGTTCGCATTGAAGGCTCTTCCCGAATTGGAACCGGAAGAAAAAGTACGGATCATTTCCAGGGAATGGAGAGAATCTTATAAAAACCTGAAATTTCAGGAACTAGAGAAAGACCTCTCCCGTTTTGCCGGTCCATACCATTTGGACAAGAGTTTTCAATTCTATTTAGAAAACGCGGCTGCAGAATGATCTCGCACAAAGAGATTAAAGAGTCTGCAGATCACTGACGGACCTTGATTTAGACTTCTTTCTTAAAGCAGAGATATTATAAACGTTGCCAAGAAGCGGAGTAAGCCCCAATAAGATCTCCCAATTGGTATCCGAAGGATCGATCGTTCGGATATAATCTTCTCAGCCCCGCTCTCAACTCCGTAGGAATTTGCTCGGCCTGCCCATGACATTTTAGGCAGACCGGATCGTTCACGTAGATCGGTCGCATAAAGTGCAAAGATTTTGGCGCGCTTTCTGAAAACACAAAAGCAGGGATATCTTTAGATGCAAATTCTTTCCACTCTGCAAATACTTCCTTCTCCCAATCATTGGGCAAATGATCCGGATTCCTGCTTTTTTCGGAGATCCTTCGAATGACCAACCCTGGGTAAGATGCTAAGACCTCCCTTTCGTTTTCTTCCGAAAAAGTGCGGCAGGCACCAACAGAAGAAAGACTTCCTTTTTTACGGATCGATTCATTCAGATCCTTTCGCAAATTCTCCTCGGAAGCAAAGAAGAGCCTTGTCAGAATGGCTTTCTTCTCCGTATCCTGTTCTCTATTACAGAATACGAATATAATAAAAAAAGAACAAATCAAGAGATTCCGAAGAAAGATCCTCTTCCAATCGAATGGTCTGGAAAATTTCACGAAACAATCATCCGATCCGATCTTTTTCTGCCAACCAGTATAATTCCCTTATGTTGCTTTGGTCCACGAACCTTCCACACAAAAGCTCCAAGTGATTTTTCAATTCATACCCCATTTGGGTAAGATCTTCTGGGCTTTTCAAGGGCGCTAGAAAATTTTCATGTTGAAAAGTATGATCCTCTGTTTTCACTGCCCGTTAGCCGTAATTTCTGTGACTTTTGTTTCATGAATTACGAGTTTCTAATAGGATAAGGTTGAATGAAGATTAAATCACTTATTTTCAGCTGTTTTTTATTACTAGGACTTGCCAATTGCACTGGTGCAAATATGGGCAACGTTATTGGTGCTACTCCAAACACAAATCCAACTAAAAATTATGGGTTGCCATTAGGCTTAAGCCCCCTCGTCACAAAAGGTGCATATTTAATTCACAGTGGGGATATTCCGGGGCAGATCGGTTTTAATGCAGAAGCAGTTTCAACAGGCACTGCTTGCAGCAGAAGCATTTTGAATCTAATTGCTTTCGGGGATTCCTCACTCGCAGCAGCTAAGGCAGATGGAAGGATCAATAAGATCGCCGCAGTCAATTACGAACAATTCGCTATTTTAGAGGGAGTTTATCATAGCTTTTGCACAGTGGTTTCCGGTAGTGCGGGAGGAAATGCTACTACGAATGCAGTCCCCACCACTCCTATTCTGAACGCTGATCCAAACCTAACTCCGAAAAAGAGATAATCCAAAATGACCAAGACAATGAAACATTTAACGATCAAATTCATAATTGCTGCGGGGATCATACTAGGCTCTTTCACCAACTGTGCAAATGGGCCTGTCGGCGGTTTCCTATTTACGGGAACTACATTTCCAGGAGAGTTTAATACATTAAACAACGTCTCTCCGACAAAAAAAGCGGAAGGTTGCACAAGAAGTGTGCTCGGCCTTATCACCTGGGGTGATTCTGGAGCTGGGCAAATTGCTTTAGAGAACGGAATAACCAAAATAGCAACGATAGATCATTCCACAATGTCTGTTTTAACTTTGGTTTACAGAGATTATTGCACTATCGTCGCTGGAGAATAACAACAATGAAAAAGACAATATTATTCATATTAATTTCCTTAAGCGCATCTGCGTCTTTCAATTGTGCAACGAGCATTCTTCCTGCGGCTATTTTTGGTTCGGCAGAATATCATGTTTCTGGGACTCCGACCGGCGGCCCGACTGATGCAAGAATCCTAAAAAGTGGTAAGTCTTGTAACAATTACTCACTACTAAATGTTCTCTTTTACTCAGGTGGAGAAGGAAGCATTGTGGAAGCGGCTCAAAAAGCTGGGATCAAGAAAATTGCAGTAGTGGACAAAAGTGTATTTTCGATCTTCGCACCTCTTTTTTCAAGAGAGTGTGTAGTAGTTTACGGAGAATAAAGAGAATACTCTAACAAAATCATTCTTTCATTTAACCCGACACGGGATCGCATGAAAGAGATCCATTAAAACCCGAAAAGGATTTTTCCTTTCGGGTTTTAATTTCGATTCAGTTTGCGAATAATGGAAATCTGTCCGAATAACTCTCTATCTTTCTGAAGGGAAATCAGAATAACGGATCAAATACCGTACTTATGCAAAAAATACTTAGAACCGCCTTCCTATCCATATTCTTACTGATCCAAAACCAATGCATCATGACATACAGGGATTTTCCGGAACCTTCTCCCCCATCGGAAACCGTAGTAGCGGACCAGAAAAACCCGATCCACTTTAAGATCACCCGATTTACAGGATGGAGTGAAAGTAAGGTCGTTCTTTATTTGGAAGGAAAAGGCTGGAAAGAAGTCACGGGTTACCCACCGGAAAAAGGGATCTATATCGAGATCCAATCCGTAAAGAAGAGTCCTTCTACCCTAGCCGCTTTCTTGATCTACATTTCGTACGCTACATTCGGGATCCTTCCTTCTTTTAGCGGAAAAGATGGAGCGCAAATCAGTATGATCGTTTACAAGGATTCCAAGAGAGTAACCGGCTTCGAATATGAATTTACTCGAAAGACCTTTATCTGGTTGGCTGCCCTTCCCTTTGTCTGGCTAAATTTTATGACCAATAGCGACTTCGACGCTTACAAAGGGATCTTGGATAAATTCTCTTCCGACCTTAAGATAACAAAATTATAAAGTCATTTTACCGGATCGGCTTCCAGAAGATAAGCGATCATTGCGAGTATTTTCGCTTCTGGCATTCCTCTGAGAAAGTAGTGATCGTTCCTAAAAGAGGGATACACAAGACTTCCATGATGCAATGCATCCGATAAAAGGATAATTCCGTCGTTCGGCCCGTAATTCATTAAAAAATTATAATATGGTCTGGCGCGCAGACTTACATGCCTAAACAGAGGGACTCCCACCACATTGATCATTTGTATCCCGGAAGGAAGTTCCCAATCCTTATCCAATGGAGCGTCTTTTCCCTTGCGAATGGAGAGAAACCCACTCCAATCATACCCTTTAAAGAAGAAATATGTGCGGACTTCCAATCTGGTCCAAAAATCGTCCAGAACTCCTTCTATCATTCTAGATCCTTTTAGAATGCCACCAATGCTGTACCAACCTCTTACCTTCTTAAAATAAGGTTCTTTCCCGCAAGTCTCGATCGCAGTCCTAAAATCTGCCGAACCCTTGCTAGGAGAAGCGATGATCACTGTTTCATCAGGACTTAGAAATTCCAAATATTCGCAAATGGTCTTTGCGTTTTCTGAGGCCGGAGATGCTTGCCCTACCGGGATCAGATCCGATCGAATTCCGACATTCGAAGCCAATTTACGTAAGGCGGCTCCATCGGCCCCCACTTCCGGATTATCCGCATAGAACATTCCCGGTACCATGGCAAGTACCGTCTTTTTGCCACTGAAATCGGGTCGCTGCTGTTTGAAATCCGCTTCTTTCTTATCCAAGTATTCTAGGAATCTTTTGTTCTTCGGATCGGTAATTACCCTTTGGTAAAATAAAGCGGCACCCTTGTCTATATCCTCCGTTTCTTCTGAGATTTTCAGAAGGTTGGCTTCCGTTAGACTACTCAACGCATTCATCTCAGGATACGCACTTGTCGCCCAATCCAAATACGCTTTTTCATCCTCGCATAGATTGGAGACCCTATAGGCAGAAATATTGCAGGAAACCTTCTTGTAGCCTGGAGGAATTTCGGGAGCCGTAAGCTTTCCATCTGCCCGACAAGCGACCAAAGCAGACAACAACAAAGAAAAAAGGAATACGGTCGGAATATTCGAAGTAAATAATATAGATCTCATGGGCAAATAAAGAAAAAGGCCGCGACTATTTGAACCGCCGCGACCTTTCATTTTTAACACAGGGTTTTATCAATTGAATCTCAAAACCATGTAGATTCAACCCACTCGCAAAGCAAGCAGGATCGGTTTAGCCCATCCAACAAAACCTTTGGAGAGATCAATCTCCGTAAGCGATTGTGCAAGAAGAAACGTAAACTGAACCGAGTACGTTCGATCTGTTGTGGTCGATCGCCTTAACGACTTTCATTCCACCTTTTTTTGCAGCCGCTTTGATACCTGCATCACCGGTAGCGATCAGGTTCAGGATAGAAGATGCACATGCCTCTCCACTTTTTTCTCCGACTCCGTCTTTTTGGGAATTGTCTCTGTTAAAGATAGTCGCATTTTCAGTGACATCAGTGTAGATCGACCCGTAGACGAAAGGGATACAATTGGTCAAGGTGAGCATTCCGATCAAAGCGATCGCCATTAAACTCTTTTTCATGTTTCTTACTCCAAACAAGTTTCTATGTTTTATTTTCGCTTATTTGCATCACAAAGTAGATCGCAAGCTCTATGCATATTTTATAATCTATAAGAAAATAATTTTGCGATAAAAGCGTTATACTTCTTTGTTTCGCTTAAACACAAAAAGGGATCTTTTGGTCTTAAAATCTTGCGTCAAGAGTTAAAAACGGATTTTTCCCAAAAAAAGGGGAACTTGATTTTTGTCCGATAAACGCAAGTAAGTTTCTAGCAAAAATCAATAACGAACACAGGCCTCTCAGCAATTTATTTCTAGTTGACATACCCTTTTTCGAGGAATTTTATATTTTCCAATCAAAAGGAAGGAGAGGTTTGTTTATGAAAAAACAACTTCTAGCGATAGGGCTCGCGGGATTGCTCGGCCTATCTTCGGGAATTTCTGTATCCGCTGCGGATTATGGTGCTGCCGGCTGTGGCTTAGGCTCTATAGTTTTCAAAGAGAATAAGGCGATCTTGCAAATTCTTGCAGCTACCACAAACGGCACATCTGGAAACCAAACTTTCGGGATCACCACCGGAACTTCCAACTGCGCCACCGACGGATTGGTCCGCAATGAAAAAGTACAAGAAGTTTTCGTTTCTGTGAACTTCAACTCTTTGGAAATGGAAATGGCACAAGGAAAAGGAGAGAAACTGCAAGCTCTTTCTAGCCTACTCGGATGTTCTTCCGATAGCGCGCTTGGAGCTTACACTAAAACTAATTTCGGCCAATTCTTCCAAGAAGAGACCACTCCTTCTTCCTTACTCAGCGCGGTGAAAGAAGGGATCAAAAAAGACGCAGTCCTTTCTAAAAATTGCAAACTATAAGGAAATAGCAGATGAAAAGAATATTAGCATTATCTCTATTTTTAGCATTGTTCGCAGCTCCTCTTTATTTCGTTTCCGCTAAAGGATACGGAGCATCGGGTTGCGGCTTGGGTTCCATCGTGATCACCGAGAACAAAAAAGTTCACCAAGTGATCGGAGCGACCGTAAACGCTACCTTAGGAAACCAAACCTTCGGGATCTCCACAGGAACTTTGAACTGTGAAACTAGCGGTTTCAGCCAAAAGGAAATGGAGCAACAGATCTTCGTTCACTTGAACTACCAATCCCTGGAGCAAGAATTTGCAAAAGGATCCGGTGAGAAGATGGAAGCTTTCGCTTCTTTGATGGGCTGCTCTGACAAAGCCACTTTCGGAAAAGTAGGAAGAGAGAAATTCTCCGACCTATTCAACCAAAACTCTCCTGATTCTTTCTTGGAAAGAATGAGAGCTGAAGTAGCTTCTAACGCAGTTCTGGCTTCCAGCTGCAAGATCTAAGCTTTTTAAAAGCGATATCGCTCTTCTTCCGAAAGGAAGAAGAGCTTTCTTAATCATAAAAACGTAAAGAATCCAAGTTTGCCTCTCAAATCGAAATACCTTGTATTTCTAATTTTTCTCTTTTTCCCCATTCATTCTATTTTTGCGACGGAGCCGGAGCCCTTCTCAAAGTACAAACAAATCGCGGAATCTAAGAAACTTTGGGAAGATCGGTATTGGATCCTTCTTCTCCACTATACCAAGTCTACTCTCGGCTGGGAGAGTGAGGCGGATTCTACTTCTTTCTTCCTTGCTCCTAAGGGAAAGAAAAATCCCAAGGAAGAACTTCTATCTACGTTAAACGCTATTTTATCCCCAGCTTCTTCTCCCAATCCGGAAGATAAGAACTGGATGCATCCTCGCTGTAAATTCCCGGAAAGAACTAGGTGGCTCCAGGAAGAACTAGGGATTCAGACTTCCGATCTGGCGCCTGCGGATTGTTCCCGCTATGAGAAATGGATAAGTACCCTAAATCCTAAGGCAGCTAAGATCATATTCGCTTCGTATTATATGAATGCTCCTGCCTCCATCTTCGGTCATACTCTCTTAAAGATCGATTCTGCGAACGAGGACAGAAAGGATATCCTGGAATATGCGGTGAACTATGCTGCGAATGCGGATCCGAATTCAACGAATGCGATCGTATATGCGGTGGGAGGTTTGATGGGAGGATATCCCGGGGTATTTTCCTTGTTTCCGTACTATATAAAGATCGGCGAATATAATGATACGGAAAGTCGGGACCTTTGGGAATATGAATTGAGCCTAAACCAAAACGAGGTCCTGCGAATGACACGGCATATTTGGGAATTGGGCTCTGCTTCCTTCGATTATTACTTCTTGGATGAGAACTGTTCGTATCACCTTCTTTCTTTATTGGAAGTAGCGAGGCCTACCCTTCATCTGAGAGACAGGGCTCCTTTCGTGATCCCCGGCGACACCGTAAAGAAGTATATAGAACAGGCAAATCTGGTCAAAGAGATCAAATACAGACCATCCTTACACAGCAAGATATTGCAGAAAGTGCGCAGCATGAACGAGGAGGAAAGAGGACTCTACGAAAAGATCATCGGGAATGGGGATATAGCCCCTCTGTTTGCGAACCAGGAAAATAAGAATATTCGAATTTCTTTACTTACGGATTCTCTTATGGACTCTTTTCAATTCAGGAGAATGGAAAGAGATCCTTTTCCAAACCAAAACGAGAATTATAAACAACTTCTTTTGTTCCGAAGCAAGATCAATACGGATTACGACGATTCTAAGAATGATCCGATCACCCAGAGCCCTCACGTTTCCCATGGAAGTTCCGCTTTATACAACGAAGTAGGAACATCCAATCTAGGAACTTTTTACGGGTTCGGCTATAGGGCCGCTATCCACGATCTTCTGAATACGGATACCGGATACGTTCCGAATTCTTCTGTGGATTATTTTTCGTTCAAGGCAAGATATTACGAGAATACAAAGAAACTCCATCTGGAGGATTTCCATTTTGTGCGCCTTCTTTCTTTGACCCCTTATAATTCTTTGGGAAAATCCGTTTCCTATTTTGTGGATTCGGGGGCAGATTCTTCGGTGTATGAAAAGAATAAGGACCGACAAAGAAACGCTCTTCGTTACGAGGCCTACGTGAATCCTGTGTACGGCTCTTATTCTTTGGCCCAATTCGAAAGGGATGCGGGAAAGGACAGATTCGAAAGGGTAACGAATGCGAATTTAGAAGCCACCGCAGGATACAGTTTCCAGGACGAATTCTCTCCGGGTGCGAAACGTTTTCTATTCTCCGTGCAAGCCGGCTTCAAAGGAAGGTACAACGGACGCTACGATACGAATGCGGTTATAGCTCCGCAAGGTGCCGCTTATTTTGTCGCAAATTTCGACTCTTTTAAGGCGGTGCTTTCCCTGCACTATTATGCTTTTGGAATATACAATGTGCCGAACGATTACAAGGCTCAGTTGGGCTTGCGATATGCGATCCATCCAAACCATGAGCTTAGGTTAGAGGCCAAGGCCCAGAGAAATTATAATGAAGCTAGTTTTTCCTATGTGTATCAATTTTAATTCGGTATTGCTATCCCTTCTTCTTCTCTTTTCCGTTTATTGCGGAGGGATGCTCTATCATCCCACAAGGGAGACGTATATTGAACCGGAGAAGTTAGGGTTCCAACCCGAAAGATTCTTCTTAAAAATGAAGGATGGAACGCTCGTCCGAGTTTGGATCTTTAAACCTAAAGGCCAGGCAAAGGCCAGTATTCTGCAGTTCCATGGGAACGGTGAGAATATGAGCAGTCATTATATCACTCTCGTCTGGATGGTGGAAAGAGGATACGAGCTCATCACCTGGGACTATAGAGGTTATGGCGAATCCGAAGGAGAAGCAGACAAAGAAGAGATCCACCAAGATTCAAAGGAGATCCTGGATTTTGCACAAGAGAGAGCTCGTAAGGTGGGTATCCCTTGGATCGTCTACGGACAAAGTCTAGGAGGAGCAATCGCCTTACGAGGAGTAGGTGAAATGAAGAACAAAGACGGACTCTTACTTGTGGTTGCGGACGGGAGTTTTGCATATTATTCCCATGTGGCAAAGACGATCGCGGATCGTGTATTCTTTGCCCCTGTAGGTTCTATTGTGAGCTTATTCTTTTCGGATCACTTGAGTCCGGGAGATACCATCGACCAAATTTCCCCTACAAGACTTCTTCTTGTGCATGGAACGGAAGACGATGTGGTTTCCTTTCCGAATGGGATGGAACTTTTCGAGAAGGCAAAGGATCCAAAACTATTCTGGGAGATCAAGGGAGCCAAGCATTTAGATTGGATGCAGATGGGAAGGTCCAAGGGAGCCGGGAACTTCTTAAAATATGTGGACCAGCTTACTTCTCAGAACCCGAAGTTTCAGTGAGGGAATACATCCTGTTCCCTTCGAGGAGGAGGCGTAGCGCCTTCTCCACATCTAATTCTTGGATAACCAGTTCCGGAAGAGTGAAGGTGCCCGTATTAAATAATTCGAGGGAGAGGAATTGTCTCTCTCCTTGCTTTGCGAAAAAGATCTTCTCCGCGTCCCTGCACTTTAACGCATAAAATCCCGGTTCCAATTCTGAGAGTTTGTATTCTCCGGAGTCCAAGCTCCACTTTCCAACGGATTCTCTCTTGCCGGACTTAAAGTTCCCCTCGTATCGAAACAATTCTACCTCGAAAGAGAAAAGGGATTGGGCCACTCGGGATGGACGAAGTATATAAACAGCGGAAACTTCCGGCTTTTCCTTTGACAACTTGTCGAATCTTTGCGTACTAGAGCAGCTCCAAAAGGTGAGTAGAACTAGAAGAACAAAGGAATGTCTGATCAAAAATCTGGTAGCCCCTTGAGATCTCCGGTTAAAATTGACCCTAATTCGAGGATTATTCATGAAAATTGAGTTCACACCCGAGCAATACGAGACCTTGCTTAAATCCATCGCGATTTCAAGTTGGATGATCAACGCATTCAACGAAGGGGAAGAAGAATCCAACTCCTACGCCGAACTCGAGCAATACATACTTTCCTTTGCAAAAGATTTTGGAAAGCAGGAATTCGTAGATTACGATGCCGCTGACGATATCTATTATCCTACCCGCAAGTTCGAGGACCAGACGGATATATTCGATATCATTTCCGATTATGATAATGAACTCTTCTGGGACGAGCTGATCCATAGAATGGCTCGCCGTGATTTTCTAGAAGAGCACGGAGAGTCCGGGATCGCAGGAATGGCCATCGAAGAAAGGATCGAAAAAGAAGCCCCCTATATCAGCAAGTACGAAGAAATATTTACGAACCAAGGCTTGGAGAATGTGGAGATTCGTTCTTAAACGATTCTCATGTTCGATCAGGAGCCCTTCGGTAGTTTAGAAATAGAGCGCCTTCTCCCCAATCTAAGAGGAGAAGGTTTCATAAATAAGAAGAAGATAGAGATCCCCTACTCTATTCCCGGCGACAAATACACAGTCTATAAATTCGGAAAGAGAAAGATATTCTTCAAATGGCAAGCAGAGCATTTGGAAAAAAGATCGGCTTCTCCTTTATGTTCTAAGTTTGGGGAATGCGGAGGCTGCGCAGGACAACATCTCGCGTATTCCAGTCAATTCGCTCTGAAGTCAGCGCCTGTTCTCAAAGAATTACAAAATGTTAAATTAGAAAAGACGCAAACGTCTCCGGCCTCTTCCCAATATTCCTATAGGAATCGGATGGACTTCGCAGTCTTTCCTAACCGAGTCATCGGCCTTAGAATGGCGGGCAACTTCAGAAGGATCATTCCCCTGGAAACCTGTCCGATCCAATCCGATTGGGCCAATGAGGAAATGAGAGTACTTCCAAAGATCCTCGAGGCCTTTCCGGATCTGGAATACGATCGAAAGAAGGAGACAGGATTCCTAAAATATATCACTCTTCGCAAGTCTGTCTTCACGGAAGATTCTCTTAGCATCTTCACTTTTACCGAAGATTTTCGCACAAGTCCCCTCTTAGAAGAAGTCTCCGAAAAAGTAAAAGAGATCTCTCTCGCAAAGAATATCGTATTCTGCTTCAATCGCAGAAAAGGAGAGGTCTCCGCCTCCGGAGAAGCTCTTGCCATCCGCGGAAATTCCTTTTTGGAAGAAGAGATCTGGGGAAGGAAATTCAAGGTTCCTTTCGACGGATTCTTCCAACCCAACCCAAAGGAGTTCCTACAGATCCTTGAATTCATCCGAGCGAACTTAATCGGCTCCGGAACTCTCGTGGATCTATTTTGTGGGAGCGGATTCTTTTCCCTGCTCTTTGGGGAGTCCTTCTCTCATATTTTAGGGATCGATATAGTTCCTTCTTCTGTTTCCGCTGGAGAAGAAAGTCTGCAGAAGGAATTTCCGGAGAAGAAGATAGAATTCTTGGCCTTCGATCTTTTTCATAAGAAGGGAATGGCCAAGATGAGTTCTGCCGATCTTCCCTGGCAGGATTCTGTGGTTATCGCGGATCCTCCTCGTAGCGGTCTGAGTCCGGAACTTTGCTCCTTCTTGAATGAGAATCCGGTCAAACAACTCTTCTACGTTTCCTGTAATCCGGAAAATCTATTAAGAGACAGTAAACTTTTGGAAGAAGGTTACGAGATGAGTCAATTCCTACTTTGCGATCCCTTCCCCCAAACCCCTCATATGGAAGCGGTGGCACTCTTCTTGCCGAAAAATCGCTGAAGGGATCTCGGTTTTCTCTCGATATAAGTACCCAAAGGCATTTTCCGAAGGTACACATGAACCGACTCAAATCTATTTTATTCTCATTCTTAGTCCTGGCAGCTTGGGGATGTAATACGATCATTATCAAGCCCTGGAACGGACCTCACGCGATCAAGTCCAGCGATAAGATCCGAGTCTTCTTAGGAAAAGCTGAGTCTGATCTAATGGTAAAATCCGACGGGGTCATTTTCGTTTACGATGTGAATGATCTTCTCATTAAAAGAGCATACGACCATGTCTCCTTGGACATTCGAAAACTCAAGGCTCCGATCCGATTCGTAGCGGATAACCCCGGCCTAGAATACAAAGGAAGAAAAGTCAGAGGAGAGATCCTACTGCAACCGGACAAGAGCGGATCCTTCTTAGTCATCAATCGCATTCCTCTAGAAGAGTATCTGTTCGCAGTCGTTCCTTCAGAAGTCCCCGCAGGCTGGCCTTTGGAAGCGTTAAAGGCTCAGGCGATCTGCTCCCGCACCTATGCAGTTCGCGAGATCCTGAACAAAAGAAACGCCGACTACGATGTGGAAGCCACTGTGAATTCGCAAGCCTATGCCGGAATGGACAAGGAAAATCCTAAAACCACACAGGCAGTCCGTGACACAGAAGGTGTATTAGCAATTTATGATGAAGATCCGATCCATATGTTCTTCCATTCCAACAGCGGAGGAAAAACCGAAACTCCTGACCAAGTCTGGGGAGGAAAGCGTTTGCCTTATTTGGAATCTGTTTCTTCTAAATTCGATGAAGCCGGAGACAATTTTGTTTGGAAGGATATTTTAAGCCAAGAGCGCATGGACAGCAATCTCTCTTCTTTAGGAGTGGGCTCCGTTCAATCCATCCAAGTCCTTTCCAGAACTCCATCCGGTAGAGTGGATCTTCTCGAAGTCATCGGGAAACAAGGAACCTCCAAGATCAAAGGAAAGGAATTCAGAAATCTACTGGGCGCCTCCGTGAAATCCTTACGCTTCGGGATCAAAAGAGACCACGAAGGATTTCTGATCAAGGGAATGGGCTCCGGTCACGGAGTGGGACTTAGCCAATGGGGAAGCTTCGGTATGGCGAAGCAGAACTACACGTATGCGGAAATCCTCCGTCACTATTACCAAGGAATTGAATTCGCGAGAATTACGCGATAACCTGAGGCTCGGGCGGTAAGACGCCCGGTTGTCGCTGTTTTTCTGTGGAGAGGTGGGCGGAGGTGTGATATAGAGAGGCCTTCGCGCTCCCACGAACCGCTCCCCCCACCCAAGCCCCGGAGCGGGGGCCGTCGCATTTCACTTGCCATTCTCTCGGAAGATTGAAAATAGGCCCATGTCGAATCCGACGAATCGAATCATCATTCGCAATCTGATCAAGTCTTACCGGAATGGCACTCATTCCGTTCCGGTCTTGAAAGGGATCCAGTTGGATGTTCCCGATACTTTTTTGACCCTAATGGGCCCTTCCGGCTCGGGCAAATCCACATTCTTGAATATTCTTTCCGGGATCGACAAAGCCGATTCCGGTGAAGTTTGGGTCGGGGGAAAGGATCTCGCCACCTTCTCCGAAGAAGAGCTCACTAATTATAGAAGAGAGGAAACCGGGATCATATTCCAATTCTTTCATCTACTTCCTTACTTGAGTGCGCTCGAGAATGTGGCCCTCCCCCTTTATATTGCCGGGATCGGGAAATCGAAAGCACGAGAGATCGCAAAAAACGCATTAGAAAAAGTTGATCTATCCCATCGTTTTAAGCATAAACCAGACGAACTTTCCGGAGGAGAGCAGCAAAGGGTCGCGATCGCAAGGGCCTTAGCCAAGAATCCAAGTATCGTTCTGGCAGACGAGCCGACAGGGAATTTGGATACCTATCACGCTCATAAGATCCTGGAGCTTCTTTTGGAGCTTCAGGAGAAGGAAAAATTCTCTTTGTTTATCGTAACCCACGATAGAGAGATCGGCGAAAAAGGAAAGATCCGATTGAAAATGAAGGACGGCCTGATCCTTCCGCAAGAAGACCCTGTGTTTAGAGTATGACACTATACTTTCTATTTCTCTACGAATACTTTAAGACCCATTTGCCCAGGTTTATCTTTGCGCTACTTGGGATTGCCTTAGGAGTCGGGCTCTTCTTATCCACAACCACGAATGCAAATAAGGCGGAAAGGTCCCTTGTGGATTTTTCCATGGGATATCTGAAAGGAGAATTCAATCTTAAGATCTCCACACCGCAACCGAATCAAAGCCCGCCTTGGGATCTGCTTACCCAAATCTATAAAGACCCGAAACTCAGATCTATTCTTCTGATCCGGCCCCGCATCCAGAGGGAAGGGATCTCTTCCGACAATATACGGGTCCTGTATTTGGGAATGGACCTGACCAAAGAATATCTAGGCATTCCCCTACCGGAGGAGAAGGACCCGAATCGTTCAGGTCCATTAGAAAAAACGTATGTATCCCGAGCACTGGCGAACAGATTCAAGAATGGACCTTTTACTCTTCTAGTTAATGGTCGAACCTTAGAGTTCCAGGATTATATTCCCGTGGATATAGAGGGAGGTTTTCTGATCATAGAAGACCTCTCTTATTTACAAGGCAAGATGCCAGAATGGACAGGACCCGATTATCTTCTTCTAAAGACTTCTGGCTCGGATCTTTCGAAAGAAAAGCAAAAGTTGCAAGTCGCTCTGGGATCCCATTTAAAGATAGAGACCTCGGAAGAGATCAAGGAAAGATCGGCAAGCGCACTGCGTTCTTTTCAACTCAACCTTCTCATAATTTCTTTTATCTCCTTACTCATCGCATTCTTCATGGTCTCCAATACCATGTCCGGACTTTTCCTGAGTAGGGAGAGAGAACTAGGTATCTTGCGAACCCTAGGCTTGGATGTAAATCGGTCCATTCTACTTTTCTTAAGCCAATCCGTTCTGCTGGGAATTCTAGGGACCATACTCGGACTTTTCTTAGGGATCTTCTTCTCCGGTTTGGATTTCTTCCGTCCGGAATCCGGCCTTGTAGATAAGGATCTATTATCCACTTACAACTCCGTTTCCTCCTGGGATCTAAGTCTCGCTGCCGCCTTGGGAATTGTAGGCTCAGTAGTCTCCGCTCTTTACCCGGCTATTCGAGCAGGCAAGATCCCTCCTATTTCCATTTTACGAGATTCTCAAAAAGAGAAAAGGCGTATCTCCGATCCAAAATTGGCATTGTACGGCCTGGTATTATTTATAGGCTCCCTTCTTATCTCCAATCTCCCCTCACCTTGGAAATTGCCTTTACCTGGGCTCATGGGCGTGGGAGGAATCGTGATCGGGATCACATTCAGTTTTCCTTATTTACTTTCCGTATTCGGCCGTTTGACTTCCAAGCTGATCGATCGTTCGGACAAAGGATTTCCTTTTTTTAGGATCGGATTGGAAGAGCTGAAAGAAAATCCAGGGAGAAATACCCTAACCGCTGCTACAGTAATGCTCGCAGTTTCTCTCGTTCTTTGCCTGACCATCCTTACGGATAGTTACAAGAAGTCTTTGAACGATTGGGTGGATTCGGAATATCCTTCCGACTTTACTATCATCAACGACCGCTTCTTCTATTCCGGAATCCACGGAGGGGTTCCAAAGGATCTCCCGGAGAAGATCCGAAGCCTCGGGATCAGCTCCTATTTGGATGGATTCTTAGTGAATACCGGATTCGAAACGGATCTGGGCACATTCACTCTTCACGCATATGATTTCTCGGTCTATGCAGATAAACCGGAACGAATCGAGAACTCAGTGAAACAAGAAACGGATATTTTAATTTCTTCTAATATGGCATATTTAAAGAAATTGAAGGCCGGAGATATTTTACTCTCTCAAACCCCTCAGGGAAAAAAGCAATTCAGGATTCAAGGAATCAAAGAACATTTCTTCTCGGAAAGAGGAACTGTCATGATGGACATTCGTTCTTACGAAAAGAATTTCGGATTCCAGACTTTGAATTCCATTAAGCTTTTCTTAAACAAGGAATATTCCGGTCCCATAGGCCAGGAACGTGCCAAGAAGAAGATACTGGAACTTTTCCGATCGAACCCGGAATACAAGGATCTAAGTCTTTTGGATTCCGCGCAACTTAGGGAGATCTATCTCTACGAGATCAACAAGGTCTTTCGGGTCCTGGATTCCCTGAAGGCTACCGCAATCTTTATCTCCGTAATCTCCCTTTTATCTTCTCTTGTTCACACTCTTTATGATAAAAGAAGGATGCTTGGTTTACTCAAATATCTGGGGGCTTCTCCGGAACAATTGGGAACCATCCTAAAAACGGAAGCGATCTATCTCACTAGCCTCGGAGCTATATTCGGGATCCTAGCCTCCCTTGTAATGTCGCCCATCATTCTATACGTAGTGAATCGGAACGCGTTCGGATGGACCCTAACCTTCTCCTTCTTACCCACCATACCCGTACTGATCCTTCTACTTGCACCCATATTGGGTTGGGCTTCCGCGATCTATCCGCTCCGGATCTTGAGAAAAATGAGCTTCCAACTCAGCCCGGAATAAGGAAAAACTATCTTGATTCCAGACTAGGTCCGAGTAAGGTACTCCTTCGATGGCTACCCCTCTAGAAATAGCCCTGGAACTCGCCGAAGAGATCAAGAAAACCAATCTGCAGGAAGATAATAAGATCCCTTCTTCCGATTCCTTTTTGAAAGATATGATGGCTTTCTTTTCTAGGGAAACGAACGAGATCCGTCATTCCCTGGAATTACTTCGCCAAGCAAAGTATATATTCATCATCAAGATCGTTCTTCCGGAACAATCCAAAAATGCCAGGGAACAGGACCAGGGAGTGGACGCGTATGTCTACGCCGATCTAAAGATCGTGACCGACCTAAAAGCGTATGCCGAGAAGAAATTAGAGAAAGCTTACGAGGCTACGTATTACAAACGTAAGTCGCCCTTTCAGATCACTCGCGAACTATTCCCAAAGATCAAAGAGCACAATAATACTCCACTGGGTAGATTCATCAACATATCCGTCATGTTGGAAGAATACCAAAGGGTTCTCACTTCTTCCGCGAATGAATATGACGATAATCGTCGTCGGAACCTGCTTTCGGAATTATTGGAAAAGGCAGGAACTCCCACTACGATCGCAAGGGACATACCGGATTACGAGATTTCTCCTTCCGGAAGCAATCCAGGCTTCAAGAGAGCCTCGGATGTGGTCGCATCCAACGAGGTACCTTACAATCCCAAGAGTCCTTGGTCTAGATTGACTTCCAAATTTTCAGTGGAATTCCTGATCAGGATCCATCTGAGAAAGTATGAATTCGATACCATTCGCAAACTCATCCTAGGCGGAAAGCTGACAGAATTCGAGGATCTGAAATATGTCCGAGATAGCATTCAGAAAATGGAAACTCATTTGAGCCTAGACGCAAGCCTCCAGGCCTACGCAAACGATATGATCGAATTAAGAAGACTCGCTCAAAAGAAAATGAATATCCTAAAAGGCATCACCAACTCAGGATCCATTACTTCCTGAATTCTCCCGTTCGTTTAGATCAGATCGAAATACCGGGCCACAAAGGCAGCAAGCAAGACGAGAAGGATAAAAATATATCTTCTTCTGGCAGAGTAGCCTGTATCCATTCTATCCTTTGGAAAGATAAGTAAGAAGAGAAGAGCATTCACGATGAATACGATAAAGATTGCATCTTGCTTTATCTGCCAGATCCCAACCCCGTAAGAGATCGCAGCCCCGAAAGAAGGAATGAAATACAGAAGTGTTTTCCAAGTCAGGACCCTTGTATCTCCCTCTATGATCGTCGCCTTCTTGCCGGATCTTGTTTCCAATTCGCTTAAGAAACCCTCCATATTCTCCAGATTCAAAAGAGGGATATAATTCCCTTCCTTGGTGATCAAGAGGATACGATCGTAACCCCGAAAACTATCCTTCTCTATATGTTCCAGATCGGAGAATTCGAACTCCATACATTGACCCTTCGCATTCCATTGCTTGAGGACAGGACCATCTATCTCTACGCTTGCACCTTGTAGGATCTTCAATTGCCTATTATAATTCTTTACTAAAAGAAGAAGGAGAACTCCTCCCAAGAACAGATACGTGGTGAGGAATGTCTGCTTCTTGTCCTCGTCCAAATGGACCACGCTCACGCCGATGAATATTAGAAAAACGAGAAGCACTAGCCCGGTGCGAACGAGAAGCTTCTTTCTAAAAACGGGAGAGTCGTATTTATATACGGACATATTCTATTCCAAGCTTCCGAATTCCGATTTCTTGAAGAGAGGAAAGACCCGTATGCCTTCCGCTTCTATCGCGTCCTTTCCGCCTTCTTCCCTATCCAAGATGCAAATGCAAGCCTTGACTTCCAGTCCTGCATCTCTTAGGCTCTTGATCGCTTGCAGGGTGGAACCTCCGGTCGTGATCACATCGTCCACGACCACACAGGATTTTACTGCGTTCACTCCCCCTTCCACCAGATTCTTGGTACCATGATCCTTGGCTTGTTTTCTCACGATCAAAGGAAATACATTCTTGAACTGCTTTCTGAATTCCAAGGAGATCCCAAAACAGATCGGGTCCGCTCCCATGGTCAGCCCTCCGAATGCTTCCGCTCCGTCCAGGCCAGTCTCAGGAAGATGCTTTTGGACGATGTATTTGCAGAGAAGTTCCAGTCTCTCCGGATGCAATGTGATCTCTTTACAATTGAAATAATGCCTGGATTTCTTTCCGCTCGCTAGGGTAAAGGGCTCTTCTCTGAACCGATATGCATGATTTTGGATGAGTCGAAATAGTTCTTCCCTCACTGGATCCTCTCTTCGAGCTTCTCTGCCCGGAATTCCATCTTAGTAGGAACTCCCCAGGAAAAAACAGATTTTTGGGCAAGGAAAGGCTCTGGCCGAAAAATTCCAGGACCCGGATTTTTTTTTTTGCAACCTAATGGAAGGTTTTGGCTCGTATCAGGAAAACCAAGACCGGAATACCGATATGGAACAAACGAAAAAGAAAATAGCGCTGAAGACTACCATCTTCTTGATTGCGACTCCAATCATTGGAGTCATTGGTACAGGAGCACTACTCCTCACCCGGGGAATCCCTTTAAACACGTGGTTGGTTTACCTATTCATGACCGCTGCCACCGGACTCTCGATCACCGGAGGATATCACAGATTATTCTCTCATCGAGCTTACAAGGCATCTTTTCCGGTCAAACTCTTCTACATTCTTTTCGGCGCAGCTGCGTTCCAGCAATCCGTAATCGAATGGAGTTCCGACCATAGGATCCACCACCGTTTTGTCGACAAAGACGAAGATCCGTATGCGATCACCAAAGGATTCTGGTATGCACATATTCTTTGGTTATTCGAAAATAGAGATCATAGGACGCCTGTGAATGTAAACGATCTCTACGAAGACAAATTAGTTAAGTTCCAAGATGATTACTATTACGCTATCGCGATCTTCATGGGATTTATCTTCCCTACCCTTCTCTGCTCGCTTTGGGGAGACGCGTTAGGTGGATTGTTGCTTGCAGGTTCTCTTAGAATTGCAGTCAACCATCACATGACCTTCTTCATAAACTCCTTGGCTCACTATAAGGGAGATCAACCTTTCTCTGACAAGCATACTGCGAAAGACAACTGGATCATCGCACTTTTTACTTTCGGAGAAGGTTATCATAACTTCCACCATGAGTTCCAAGCGGACTACAGAAACGGGATCCGTTGGTTCGATTACGATCCAACCAAATGGTTGATCAATACCTTCGCTTTCTTCGGATTAGCTTCCGATAGAAAGACGATCTCCGAAGAGCAGATCCTGCGTAAGAAAATGGTCATGGATGAGAAGCAGCTTCGCGGCAAACTCGAATCCAAGTCCCAAGCTCTTAGCAAGGGTTTTGAAGAAAGATTAGAAGCTCTTAGGAATTCAGTGCAAGAGTCTCAACAAAGACTGATCGATCTGAAGGCTTCCGAAACGAACGCTGAGAAGAAGGCGATCAAAGAAGCGGAGTCCGATTTCAAGGTAGCTCTGAATACATGGAAGAGGTTCGTTTCCGGAGATTTAGCTCCAGCATAAAGAACTCAATATACCTGAACCCATTACTGGCCCTCCCCATAAAGGAGGGCTTTTTTGTTATTAGATATGATTGCCGATCGCGTCCGGATCTCCGATGGGAGAAACATCCACTTCGACCTTGAGCTTGTGCTTCCCTCCACCGAATAGGATCCCCTTCAAAGGAGAAACATCTGAGAAATCCCGACCTACAGAAGTATGGATATATTCCTCTGTGATCGCCTTTCCGTTTGTCGGATCAAAATCGGACCAGCCTACACCGGGACAGTACACTGAGATCCATGCATGGGTTGCATCGCTTCCTCGGAGCTTAGGCTTACCGGGAGGAGGATAGGTCTCTATATAACCCGACACATACTTGCAAGGAAGTCCTAAAGAACGAAAGGCCGCTACGGACAAATGAGTGAAATCCTGGCAGACTCCCTCCTTCTTATCCAAAACTTCCTCTAAAGGGGTATAGATATGAGTACTTCCCGCCTTAAACTTAAAGTCCTCTCTGAACTTTTTCACATAATCCAAAACCGCATCCAAGTAGGGACGATCCGCAGGAAGATACTTCTCCAAGAAATTCTTATATAAATTCGAGCGTGCGATAAAGGGAGAATCCCCCACAAACTCCAGCGCTTCCAGAGTATCCTTATCCGTAGAAGATCTCATTTTTTCCAAGACTTCCTTGAATGAAAGAGGAGCAACATCCTTCTTGATCGGATCGGAAGTAAAGACCTTCGCTTCCGCGGTAACGGAGAGGATCTTATGAGGAGATTCCACTGCGAAGGAATATACGGTGTTTCCGAAATAATCCGTTCTGAATTCGGTCACCTTTGGCTTAGGAAGGATGACGATCCTCAGTTCCCTACAGATCTGTCTATCGTTGGAAGTAGGACAGAGATGGGCCAGGTTCAAACAGTGAGATACTTCCTTCTCATACGTATAATGGGTCAGATGTCGAATCGAATACTCAGCCATAAGGCCCTCCCAATCTGACCTGGTTTTCCACATAGCGGAAGTATTTTTTCGCCACTGCGTCTGAAAGAGATTTCAAAATATCTAATATATCCAAGAGCCAACGTTTCAATCCGCCGGCAGGGTCCGCATATTCGAAGATCCTTTTGGCGTCTTCTTCGTTGAATCTTGCCAAAAGATCGGTGAGTATCTGGATCTCTTCGGAGATCTCTTCTCCCTTGCCACTGGATATGAACATCGTATTCTCTCTCAGTCTTTCTAACTGGAAGGCAAGGGATCTAGGGTTACTCTCATCGAAAAGAAGGATGTCCAACACGGACTCCGCTTCGATCCTATACTTATAACGACGACGATAGGTGATCCGAATATCGGTCACATTCAATAGGCTCTCGAAGATCCCCTTATTATAAATGGTAGTCCTCTCCATCGCAGAGAGAACCAATCTGGAAATAAACTGAGCTCTCTCCAATCTCTTCCCCATATCTAAGAAGAAGAAACCCGCTTCCCTACTCATGCTCTCGTTCGCAAGACCGGAAAGAGAAGCGAATAGGTTCACAAGCTTTTGTAAATATTCCAATACCTCGTCGTAGCTGGAATTATTCGGGTATTCGGATTCCAACTTAGAGATCAAATAACGGGTATCGTCCGAGATCCTATCTCGCACTGCTTTACTAGAACCTACAAAGAAATTCAAGTCGTGACGAATACTTCCGGAAGAATGAGGAGAAGTTGCCAAAGCGAATACCTTCTCTCGAACCGTATCCAAAGAGTCCGCGCCGTTCTGATCGAAGAATTGAGTGCTGAATCCGGACAATTGGTCCACGACTCCAAGAAGAAGGGAGAACTGTTCCTTTTCATACGTCTCCTCGGCTTCCAGGATCTTGTGGACCGTCTCGCGCAGGAGCCTGGACATATTCTCTGCGCGTTCCGCATAACGTCCCATCCAGAACATATTGTCCGCGACCCGGCTCGGGATCCCGGAACCCTTTCTTCGGAGAGGGATCCTTCCCACATGCCCAGGAAGAAGACTGAATTCTTTCTTCTCTTCCGAAGCCAGGATCCACAGATCCTTGGAAATGGCCCCTCTTTGGTTGGTAATAATGAGTTCATCCGGCTTAGGAGAAACCCGAACTAGTCCCCCCGGCATGGAGATATATCCGTTTTCGGAAAGAGTGGTAAATGTACGTAATACGGATTTCCCTACCAATAACTCTTCGGAGTTTCCGGAGAAGATAGGACATGTGGAGCCGGTCAGTATCTCCTGAGCCACATAACGTTCTGGTCTTGCCCCCACTCTTTGTTTCCATTCCTCCTTCTCCGCATCGCTCAGAGAAGATAGAAAGATAGAAGGATCCAGAGGAGAACGGATCGCCGGTTTTAGCACATATTTATGAGGGTTAGAGAATACTTCGTTGCGAGAGGATTCTTCTCCCATCCAGAGAGTAGGAACATTCGGAAGAATGAGCTCCTCTCCTAGATAAAATTTACATAATATAGAAAGATAAGCATGGATCGCACGATTCTCCAAAAAACCGGAACCGATGGGATTTGCTACCACCACGTTGCCCGCGCGAACTGCACCCAAGATCCCGGGAACTCCTAAAAGAGAATCTCCTTTTAATTCGAGAGGATCCATGTACCAATCGTCCACACGACGAAAGATCACATCCACTTGCTGCAAGCCTTCTACAGTCTTTAGGAACACCTTATTTTCTCGGACAGTTAAGTCTTCGGACTGAGCAAGAGTATATCCCAGATAACCGGCAAGGTACGCGTGCTCGAAATAGGTCTCATTCCCCGGCCCCGGAGTAAGAAGGATGATCAGTGGTTCTCTGTCCTTCGTAGGAGAAAAGGAATTTAATGTCTTACGCAAGGCCCTAAAATACAGAGCCACTCTATGGACTTGAGAATCCCTATAGAGAGAAGGAAAAATACGGGAGAGAACGATACGGTTCTCCAAGGCATAACCGGACCCGGAAGGAGCTTGGATACGATCTCCGATCACATAGTGATTGCCGAGATGATCCCGACTAACGTCAGTAGCGACGAAGGCCAAACGAAAATTTGTGGAATCGTAAACGGGAGCGCAGGCTCTTAAGAAACCACCGGATTGAAAAAGCACTTCATGAGGGATCTTGCGCTCGAATAAGAGACGTCTGGGGCCGTATGCATCCTTTAGGACCTCATTGAGTAATTCGGATCTCTGAGCGAGTCCTCTTTCGATCCCTTCCCATTCCTTACTCTCCATGAGAAGAGGAAAAAGGTCCAGACCCCAAACTCTTTCTCGATCGTCCCCATAGACATTATAGGTAACTCCGCTCTCCTGCAGGATCCGAAGACTGTCTTCTTTTCTACGCCTAAGTTCGGGAGAGCCTAAATGATTGAATGTCCGAAGAAGGAACTCATACTTTTCCCTGGATTTTCCATCCGGCAAGCATACCTCGTCGTACACTCCCGGACCTGGGCGATATCCGGAGAGAAGATTCGCAGTTTGGGAAGTTCTCTGATTCATCCGCCGGGAGTCATTCTCTCCTAGTGGTGGATTTTTTCCATCCTTTCGAAGACTCCGAATGAGTTTTTGCTCAGAAATAGAACAGGAAAATTTTGGTATGCTTATTCTGCCTACGAAATGCGAAGGAGTTCCTTCTCATTTTGTTTTAGCATTTTGCGTACAAATTAGGGAGAATGCGGATAGAAATCTGGACCTCAGATCCTTCAGTCCAGCTTCAAAGTAAATCCGATATTGATCTGCCTGTAAGGCCCTTGCTGGATCCCCACAGGAAGTCTTCCGGAAATATACACTCTATCTTGTAAGTTCTTTCCATTCACGAAGAAAGACCATCTTCCTCCGGGAGCCTCGTAACCAAAGTCCGCATTCCAAATTCCGTACGCGGGAACCACACCTTGGCTTCCGTCCGTACTTTGGTTCTTGGTATTCTGTAGATCGGAATATTGTTTATCGAAGTATTGGTATTCCATTCTAGCATAAAAACCTTGTGGGCTCTTGAAACCGATCCCTCCGATGAATGTATGCATCGGAACGTAAGGCAGATAATTTCCGTTGGTATTCACCTTGATCAGATTCCCACTGGAATTGATCGCGAACTGCGGTTGGTTGGTAACACTGACTGTCCCATCGGCATTCTGCACGGTACCAACAGGTTGGTAGGTAGTAGAGACAGCCTTGGTATAAGAATAGGTGATCTCCAATGGGATCTCCCATCTAGACTGGTAGAATTTTCCGAAGTCGAAAACAAAATTACTCTCCACTCCTCGGTTCACCGACTTACCGGCGTTAATTGGAACCGCACCCGTAAGAGAACCGGCCTCGTTCGTATTAACGATCTGATTCGAAAAGAATAATGCGTATGTACTGACTTGGGTATAGAAGTAACGGGTGATATTTCCCCTAAAGCCTGTTTCGTAGTTATTGGATCTCTCCGCGCTCAACTTATATCCGATCCCTACTGCGGGGTTTTGCAATGTAGAGAAGGTAGGAGGAGAGAATGCGGTATGTGCTCCGGAAAACCACATAAACCTATCAGTAATATCATAAGTGAGACCGAGTCCGGGAAGAACAACCCTTGTTACGGAATCGTTTGCCTCGCTCACGACAAGTGTTTGTCCCACACTGGAAGCGGTCCCTGCCGCCACATCCGCAGAAGTAGCAAGCCTTCTGTGAGTGTATACGTTTTGATGAATGTCCTCGTAACGGACTCCCGGAATAACCTTAAACTTTTCCGTTACTTTGATCGTATCTTGGACATAGGTAGCGAGTGCGCGAGAATTCCTGTTCTGCTGTTGGGTCGTGATCCCTTGGGTCATATTAGGATAAGGGAATATATTATTCGCGGCATTTACATTCTCGGAATGCACTCTCGCTCCGAAAGCGATCTCATGCTCGATCCCAAAAGTAACGAACTTTCCCTCTACCTTGGTTTCCAAACCGCCCGTCTTAAAGAAGAAGTTCCGGTTCGGAGTGGAATCCAACATGTAGATCACATCGCCAGCTTGGTTCCCGAAAAGACCTGGAGCATAAACCCCAAACGCATTGTCCGGAGGACGAGAAGCAAATCCGAAATTGGTTTGGCTATTGTAAGAGAAGGATTCCTGTCTGAACTTGAATCCTACATTTGTCCAATAGGCTCTTGTGATCATTTTCCAATTTTCGTTGAAGGTATGATCGTGGCCAATGACTGCCGCTTGTCTGTCTATATTCTTATGATCATATTTGGCAGGATTGATCTTTGGATTCTTCCAATACAATCCTTGGGTCAAACCTAGATAGGTAGCTTGGGAATCTTGGTTATAGGATTGGAATTTTAAGAAGACCGTATCCTTCTCCCCTATCTTCTGCATAAGCTTCATATTGAAATCGTTGGTCTTGAAGCCTTGGTAATCCCTGAATCCGTTCCCTTGTGTCCTAAGATAAGAAATATCGTATGCGGTATTCGTTGCCTGAGAAGTTCCACCGTATTGCAATAAGCCGGAAGCATATCCGTTCATACCTCCGATGATCTTCGCATTAAAGGTAGGCTTTTCAGGAGGCTTGCGGGTCACATAGTTTACAATACCGCCTAGAGTGGTCGGCCCGAAGAGAATAGAACCGGAGCCCTTTACCACTTCGACTCGTTCCATTCTATCGATATGAGGAATGAAGTAACTCTCCGGTTGCCCGTATGGACTGAGAGAAGTAAATACACCGTCTTCCAAGATCAGTGTCTTACGGGACTCTTCATTACTTACACCTCGAAATGCGATATTCGGAGTGAGACCGACGGCATCCTGATAACGGATCGTGGCGCCGGGAACCCGACGCAAGGCCTCCATGGAATCGATCGGATTAGTCTCTTTTAGGATCTTCTTCCCGATGACGCTCGCAGATCCGGGGATCTTCTTCATATCATCGTCTTTGGCACCGATCACATTGATCTGACCGCTTTCGAGGAATCTTCTTCTCCTTTCGTTTACGGATTCCTCGGAAGAAGAGGTCCCCTTCTTGGAAGGGTCCTCCTCCGACGTACCGTTAGTAGTATCGTTCGGTTGGGAGAGGAGGAAGCTGAATGGAATGAAAATAAAAACGAATAAAGTGAGTCGGAAACTTTTTCTGAGAAACATCAGTCTCCGTCCCCTCCAGGTCCGCCGGACACGGGCGAAGAACCGGTGAGCGCAGCCAATTCAGTATTCAAAATAGTTAATAGATGCCCTATATCTTTGATCGCGGCCTTAATATTAGGAAGATTGGAACTACCCCAAGTACCGTCCGTTTTCGCAAGAGCGAGCACGCTTTCTAAATGAGTGATCGTAGCAAGGATCTCAGTATTCAGATCGGGGCTATAGAATTTCACGTAATCCGAAAGGCCTGCCCCGGTTCCATTCCCATTGTATACGATTTTAAAAGTGCTTAGATTATCTTCCAGGTTCTGGAAAGAGTTCGCAGAGAATCTGGACTCAGGACGGCTCGGATCAGGAGAAGAGCCATTCCCCCCGCTAGAAAGATCCGCCGGGATCTCCAACTTTCCATCCTTCATAATGGTTAAGAGTTGGATCGTGCCTGTTACGAATGCGTCTAACGCAGCTCCCGAACTGGAGAATGCGGTCGACCCGCTGCCGGCATTTGAGATCTGAGCCCCATAATTCGTGCCGCTTACGATCCAAGCATCGGACATGATATGTGCGTTATTATTATAATCTACAACGAGAGCCTGGAGTAGATACGTACGGCTGGTAGTAAAATCGGAACAATCCGGAGCAGTTCCCCAACTCGGAGAAGCCTTGCTGAATAAAACATATTCGATTGCAGTCAAGCCTCTTGCATCCCGGTCCAGGCCGTTGATATAAACCTGTGCTGCTCCCAAACTGGAACCGCTAAAAAGGTCCATATCGTTCAGGTCATCGTTGATCGGAGGGGTCTCGCTCAAATATTCGACTGCAAAAGGATCCACATGCGTATAAGGAGAAAGCATCACTCCAAAGCGAAACTGTTCTATTTTTTGGATGGCGCTCATATTCGCTAACCAAGAGGTTTGTAAACCGCTCAAGGCCCCTGCCGAACAACCGCCTACAAACGTATTCGTTTTTGCTAATAGATCGTCCGCCTGAGTCCCCAAATCCGCATACAAAGGGGGCATGACATTGTTCCCAAGATTGTTCAACATGGACTTGGGATCGAAAGAGTTGAACATTCGATAGAGATATCCGTTGATACCGGACTCTGCGCTCGCCGAGTTTTTCGGAGCGCAAGACACGAAGAAAAAGAAGACCAGAAGCAGACTAGAAAAAACTCCGAGCGGGATCGTGAATCGATCCAAACGCCAGGAAAACAAATTTATTTCCTGCCATTTTGTATGTATTGGTCGCATAGTTACCCCGGCTCTAACTAAGTCTGTTTCTCAGAATCAGGATTATTTTTAAGTCCTTGCTTGCAACCGTTTTTGAGAGAGGTTCTCAAGAATTGACAAATATCAGAATGGGGTTTAAGGGATCGTTTGCCTCCCAAAGAAAGAGAAAGAGTGTAGGATCTCCTACTTCTCTTTCCGGGTGCTTGCCCAGCGAAGATCCAAGGTATAACCGCCGGAATGGCTCACCTTCTTGGGGGCGGAACCGCTTTGCACCGAATGGCCGTCAGCCAGGAATCTGGAGATCCTACGGCTCTCGGCCTCGAAAGAATTCACGGGATAGGTATCGTAGGACCTTCCCCCTGGATGAGAAACATAATAGCGACATCCTCCCAAAGGACGAGAAGACCAAGTATCCCAAATATCGAATACGAGATGGGAATGAATGGGAAGATTCGGATGTAAGGTGAATACAGGATTCCAAGCCTTGAACCGGATCCCGGAAACCGCTTCTCCTCTTTTGCCGGTAGACCGAAGAGGAACCTCGTAACCGTTGCAACTGAGAACGTAGCGATCGCTCCAGCCTTCCACCTTTACTTGCAATCTTTCTAATGCAGAGTCCACCGCTCTCGAAGTGCCAAAAGAAGAAGTTTCTTCTCCTAAAACGTTCCAAGGCTCGAGCGCCATTCTCAATTCCAAGAAGACTTCTTCTCGTTGGGTCTTTCCATAGACAGGAAAGCGGAATTCGAAGAAAGGAAGGAACTCCTCTTCTTTAAAATCGAAGCCGTGCTCTTTCAGATCTTGCAGTACATTCTTGAAATCGTTCCATACAAAATGAGGCAATAAAAAACGATCATGCAACTCTGTTCCCCAAAAAATAGGAGGATGAGTATAAGGTTTTTCCCAGAAACGGGAGAGCAAGGAGAGAACGAGAAGTTGTTGGACCACGCTCATCCTATAATGAGGAGGCATTTCAAAACCTCTTAACTCTACTAGCCCGAGGCGAGGACCCGAAGGAGGATACAATTTATCGATGGAGATCTCGGCCCTATGGGTATTTCCGGTAAGATCAGTTAATAAATCCCGAAATAACCGATCTACGAGCCAAGGATCCGGCTGCTTGATCCCTTCCAATTGAGAAGAAGCTAGTTCGAATTCATACAGGCTTTCGTCCCTTCCCTCATCTAAACGAGGTGCCTGAGAAGTAGGTCCTATGAACAAACCGGAAAACAAATACGAAAGAGAAGGATGATGCTGCCAATAGCTTACAAGACTCCTGAGCAGATCCGGTCTTCTTAAGAAGGGACTATCTTCCGGAGACATGGCACCTACCGTAATATGGTTCCCTCCTCCGGTTCCGGTATGCCTTCCGTCTATCATGAACTTCTCTGCGCTTAGACCTAGCTCTCTTGCCTCTTCGTACAGGATACGGGTCTTCTCTTCCAACTCGTCAAAATTAGAAGAAGGATGTAAATTCACTTCTAAAACACCCGGATCAGGCGTTATGCGAAATAGGCCAAGTCTTGCATCCGAAGGAGGTTCGTATCCTTCCAGAACGATTGCAATCCCGCAAGATCTCGCTGCTTCTTCCAAGGAAGCGATCAGATCCAACCAAGGCTCCGCTCCCTCTACAGGAGGAAGGAAGATTCTTAAGACCCCAAAACGAGGCTCCAAGACCAATGTAGTTCTTATAGGGAGGTCCTTGCCTGCAGGAAAGGATTTTGGCTCCTTCTTACTTCTTTTTTCTAAACGAGAATCTATTTCCTTTCTATTCGGGAAGGATCTCTTTTTAGATGTATCGGTGAATACGGCACTGCTTCGGAAATGATCCGAAATGGAAGAGAAAGGCAGTCTGAATCCGGCAGGACTATCTCCCGGGATCAAAAAGAGCTTTTCCCTTCTATACTTCCATTCTGAGCTTTCCCATTCGGAAGATATATAATTAAATTGTAATGGAATTGCGAAAGCCTTCTTTAATTTGAAATCCCTGTCTATCAGAGAGAGTGTTTTTCTTCTCTCCAAGGCCTCGAAGGAAAAATCGTCTTTCTCAGGATCTCCTTCTTTAGGATCTTTCCATTCCGGGAACTGGCCTTCTTTCCAAAGATAATAGAATCCGTCCTCATAGAGAGGGACCAAATGCCGAGGGGAAATTCCGAGAATAGAGCAAAGCTTTTCCCCGAAAGCCTGTGCTTGGCTCATCTCGATATCCAAGTCCGGGATCGTCTTCTTGCCTTGAGAATCGGAGAGCAAAGAAGGATCCTTCCAAAGAGGATCCCCGTCTTTTCTCCAGAATGTATTCAAAGACCATCGAGGAAGGGGTTCTCCCGGATACCATTTTCCTTGCGTAACCTGCACAAGAGATCCCTTAGAAAAACGCTCTCTCAGTTTCTCCAGGAGAGTTTCACCGAATTCTAATTTTTCTTTTCCTAATGCAGCAGTATTCCACTGAGGATCCTGCCTGTCCTTGTCCGAGATGAATGTGGGCTCACCTCCGATTGAGATACGAATATCATTCTTTTTGCATCTTTCATCCAGATGCTTTCCTATCTTCAAGATCCGGTCCCAGGTTTCATCCGAATAAGGTTTAGTTACCCGCGGACTCTCCTGAAAGCGTCTTACTTCCATTCGAAACCCGAACTTTGTATCCGCTGGATCCGAATAACCGAACACAGGCGAGGCACTGATCGGCTCCGGCACCGCTGCCAATGGAATATGACCTTCTCCTGCAAATAAACCGGAGGTAGGATCAAGACCCACCCAACCGGCACCCGGCAAAAAGACTTCGGCCCAAGCATGCAGGTCTGTAAAATCCTCTTTTGGTCCTGCCGGTCCGTGGATCGCAACCTCATCCGGCTTCAGTTGGATGAGGTAACCGGATACGAATCTAGAGGCGAGACCTATATGACGAAGGATCTGCACAAGCAAGAAGGCGGAATCCCTACAGGAACCGGATCTTCTCTCCAAGGTTTCCGTGCAAGTCTGGACACCAGGCTCCATTCGGATCACATAAGAAACATCTTGGTACACTCTTTGGTTGAGCCCTACTAGGAAATCCACCGTTCTCTTTGATTTCAATATGCCGTCTTTTCTAAGAGAAGAAATATAATTCGCAAGAGCGTGGCTTCCATCCGTCGCACTTAAATACGGAAGAAGTTCCTTTCGTAAAGCATCCGAATAAATGAAAGGGGTTTCTTCCGCGTCCGGCTCCAAGAAAAAATCGAAAGGATTAATGACTTGGATCTCCGCCACGAGATCGACTAGGATCTTTAGCTTCTCGGTCTTTTTAGGGAAGACAAGCCTTGCTTGGTAATTCCCAAAAGGGTCCTGTTGCCAATTCAGGAATTGCTCTGCAGGCTCCACATTCAGGGAATAAGATACGATCCTCGTCCTAGAGTGAGGCGCCGGCCTCAAGCGGATCACATGAGGAGATAAATTTACAGGCCTATCGTATTCGTAGGATGTTTCGTGAGTTAATGAAACTAAAAGAGACATGCGGTCTTTGCCTTTTACCCGAAAGATCGAGAAGATACCCGAGTATTATTAATTTCTAAAATATGTTTCGTCCAACTGGGAAGCGATCCCGTTCAATCGGACCTGCAACTGATCCAGATATTCGTGCATTCCCGAAGTAAAGATCTCGTCAATGGAAGCATAATTCATTTCGGAGAGAAGGACTCCCACCTTCTTCTCAGTCTCTTCTCCATAGCTATCCTTTTCGGTACCGCTTAAGGTCTTCAAACTATCGAAGGTCTTAGAGAGGCAGAATCGGATCGCTCTCGGAAAGATCTTATCCAAGATCAGGAATTCTGCGATACTCTTAGGAGTGATCCTAGTGTAGAAGCGATTGAACATCTCATGAGCACTTGCCGACTTCAAAAGGGATAGCCATTGGATCAGATCCAAAGTCGAACCCGTATTTTCTCCGGAAGGGAGTAGGATAAAATATTTCATATCCAGGATACGCGTAGTCTTATCCGCTCTCTCAAGCAATCTCCCAAGCAGAGCAAAATGCCAAACCTCGTCGTGAGAGATAGTAGCCTCTTGGCAACCGTAGAATAAGAGACATTGGTTCCGGATCGCCTTGAAGAATTCGGCAATGCCAGGCATATCGGATTCATCAAACCGTCTCTTGGATTTGATCGTGAGATAGAATTCGTTGATCACTTCCCACATTGGAGTGGAAATATTCTCCCGGATCGTCCTCGCATTCTCTCTGGCACGAATCAAACAATTCATGATGGAATTCGGATTCTCCGTATCCAAGCTCATAAAGTGTATTATGTTTTCCTTACTAGGAGAATTGTATTTGCGGAAGAATAGTTCGTTATCACCGGTAGTATAGACTAGCGGCATCCATTGGCGATTGGAGTCTTCATTCAGGTCCAGAGAAAGCTGAAAATTCACGTCCAAGAAACGCGAATAATTCTCCGCTCTCTCCATATAGCGATTCATCCAATATACGGATTCGGCGACTCGGCTTAGCATTAGGAAACCTCTCTAGTTTTTATAGTATGTTTCGGTTCCGCTTGAAATCATTCCCTCTTTGCTTATTTGGCTTGAGATCAACCCATTACCCAGGTATCTTTGGATCCTCCACCCTGAGATGAATTTACCACCAAAGATCCCCTTCTCAAGGCGACCCTCGTCAATCCTCCAGGCATGACATAGATCTCTTCCCCATAGAGAATAAAGGGTCTTAGATCCACATGTCGCCCTTCCAATTTATCCTCGATCAATGTAGGGATACGAGAAAGACTAAGCACAGGCTGAGCTATATAATTGCGTGGATCGGCTTTTACCTTGGCCACGAATTCTTCCTTCTCTTTTTGGCTTGCGACTGGACCTATGATCATTCCATATCCGCCAGCTCCGTTAGCCGCCTTTACAACCAGATTGCCGATATTCTCGCAAACGTAGTTCAGATCCTTCTCTCTGGAACAAAGGTAAGTAGGAACATTCGGGATGATAGGATCCTCTCCCAGATAGTACTTAATAAAATCAGGAACATAGGAATAGATCACCTTATCATCAGCAACCCCTGTCCCAGGAGCGTTTGCAAGAGCAACATTTCCTTTTTTAAATACTTCAAAGAGGCCCGGAACACCAAGCATGGAATCCTTACGGAAGACCTTAGGATCCAGGAAATTATCATCTATCCTGCGATAGAGAATGTCGACTTGCTTCAATCCTTTGGTTGTTCTCATGTAGAGCTTGTCGTCCCGGACAGTAAGATCGGTACCTTCTACCAAGGAGACTCCCATGCGGGACGCAAGGAAGCTATGCTCATAATAAGCGGAGTTATAGATCCCAGGGGTAAGAACGGCGATATTCGGATTGGATTTGTCGGAGAGATGCTCCAACATTCCCCGAAGACGGATCGGATAGTCGTAAATAGGACGCACAGAAAGACTCGCGAATAATTCCGGGAATGTTTTCTTCATTACTTCACGATTTTCTAATACATAGGAAACACCGGAAGGGCAACGAAGGTTATCTTCCAGAACGAGCATTTGCCCATCCCCGTCACGGACAAGGTCGGTCCCAGTAATATGGATCCAGATCCCTTTAGGTGGAACGAGCCCCTTACATTCCTTTAAATAACCGGAACTACTATAGACGATCTCCGCGGGAATGATCCCGTCCTTGATGATCTTCTCATCTCCATAAATATCTTGGATGAAAAGATTCAGGGCACGAATTCTTTGCTTCAAGCCCTCTTCCATTTTTTTCCATTCGTAAGCGGTGACGATACGCGGAATGATATCGAAAGGCATGATCCTTTCTTCTTCTTCCTCGTCTCCGTAGACATTGAATGTGATCCCGAGAGAAAGAAGTGCCTTTTCTGCGGAAGCCTTCCTGCTCAGAAGTTCTTTATCGTCCATCCCCTCGATCCGGGATTTCAGAATATGATAACTCTGGCGAATCCCGCCTTCCTCGGAGAACATTTCATCGTAAAAAGAATCCGTTTGATAGTTTGTCAGGAGCATAGCGTCCCTCCCATCTAACTGAAGGGGACGATTTTCCCTGTTAATAAACAAGCAGAAATTAAATTATACGCTTATTTTTTATACTATAACTTCATATATGATTAATTACTAATCATTTTATTTAATATATAAACTAAGTGTTTGGAAAGAAATCTAGTTTTGGCCGGATTGTAGGGAAAACCAAGGAAGTTCGATTTTAGGAGAGGAAGGAGTTCCTACAGCGTGGGAACTGTTTTTAAGAGGAGTTGCAAATATTTCGGTTTTGTGATATAGGGATTTCGCGCCGCCCACGGGCCACTCCCCCCACCCGAACCAGGGCGGGGACCCTTCGGATCTACGCTGTGGGAACTATTTCTTTCCTAGCTCGTTTGCGATCTGGCATTCTTTCGGGATCCATTCCTTTTCCACCTGACGCTGGCGTACGTAGCCAACCAGATGCCCGGCAGTCGCTGCAGTTGCCAGTAGGGAATAATAGATTAACGTAGAATAGGGAGAAGTCGGGACAAGATCCGATACCCCTCCGGCCACATAGGAACCATAGGCAGGATATAACGTGCGATAGGCGGTTATCTCTTCTGTTTTATCACAGCGATATCTGAAATATCGGATCGCATCATCCGAAGCTCTCGCTTCCGGATAAAAGGCACCTAAGACAGGAACAGCATAGCCAAGTGCATACAAGGAACGATATTGCCTTTGGGAGAAATCCTTGGCGTGGCCTCCCTCATGCACGACCACAGCAGGGATATCGGAATACACATGGATCGTATTCGAATAGGGGTTATAATGGTCCCCACCAAAGATCCTTCCCACTAAGATCAGATCATTTACAAAATATGCGTAGAGCCCGATCGTCCATTTCAAGAAAGGATTCACGGATCTAGAATGCCATAGTCTTTTGAGATCGTCCCAGGGAGCATACTGATTGAAACGGACCTTTACGTCTTTGAGATTATTATCCCTGATATATTCTTTCAAATACCTTTTGGTCTCAAAGGAGAAGGAATGGTTCTGCATTCTTCTGTCCCAGATCATTACCTTTGCGAATAAGCTATCCGGCCAGAGCCATTTTCCTATAAAGTCGATTACGGAATAAGGTTCTCCTTCCTCGAACTGCGGATTCTCCTCATCGAAATACATATCCTTGTTCGGCTCGTAAGGCTGACCTACCGTATATCTCTTGTCCGTAGAATAATAACAGGAAAATGTGAAGCTGAGAAAAAGAAGAAGGATAGGAAGTGACTTTTTCATTTCGCTTTCCCCTTTTTATCCGTAGGTTTCGGATTACGCTTCTTCCATTCATCCAAGAAATCCAGCATGGCGACTCGGCCCATTTGATTCAGCTGATCCTCCCTGCTTCCCCTATACCCTATATAAGGAAGATAAACGATCCATCCGGTTAGAACGGGAAGAGTAGCGAGCACCGTCATGCAATCGCTGACCTCCGACTCGATCCCATCCTTAAAATTATAATTCCAAGATATTCCATTTGAGATCACATCCGCCTCAAACTCTACATTCACAGAGTTGTATATGCAATGATCTACGGATTCCAAATGGAATTTTCGGATCAGTATCTTTGTCTTTCCGAAATACTCCTCCGGATTGTCCTTGAATTCCTTTGCGAGAAGTTTTGTGACCGGACCATAAAGATTTTCGTAATCCCTTCCCCACCCAGTCCAAGTGGTAAAGATATCTCTGTAGTTTACGAAACGTTTTGGATCTTCTTGGGAATATTCGATCTCCAAATTTTCAGATTTCCAGTCTTGGGCAGGATCATACGCAAGATATTTTATCTCGTTCCAATTCTCTTGGATCAGGTGCGGATCGGGTAAGGTTCTAGGAACATGCACCTTGATGGTTGTGCATCCCAAACAGATTAGTAAAAAAGCGAATAGGATACTAAGTCGAAAGAAAGATATCATTCTTTGTACGCGCGATCATGCTTCTTCCATCCAAGACAATGTAAAGAAAATTTTTCCTTTCTGCAAAGGATGGAGTTCCTTCTTCCTTTCTGTCAGTTGGGAAGATTCGTCCACTTAGAACCGGGGATCTCCAAAACAAAATCCGCTCCGAACGCAAGACTTGGGGTCTTGAATCCTTTTCCTCCCTTCCCCGCCAAAACTTTTGAGACAGCAGCCAAGGAAGATTCTATCGTGAACTCGTATCCTTCTTTGCATTCTAGGATTCGATTGGATCTCTTTCCGTCTTCCGTGCGCACTTCTCCCCAGACCGTAGTCATGGTATTGGTGCGAACCGATTCCCCTGGTCCTTTGATCGTTTTTCCGACCAAGGCCTGGACAGCTTTTAAAACAAAGGGCACTTTTAATAAGGATAGGGCCGGTTTCATATAACGCAGTGCCTTGACCTGGCTCTCCGGAATATCCGTGTACACATCTATATTCGGTATCCCGGTCGAGATATAGGCAGTGAAAACATCTCCCCAAGGGATCCCGAAGACTTTGTAGGATCTCCCTCCCGCCTGGACCTCTCGACTCGTACTCAAATGAGGAAGGACCACCATCTCGCCATTCCTTCTCGCCTTTGAGCCATAGGGAAGCTGCGCAAGCGCACTCTTCATTGTCCCCGGAGAGACTTCGCTTAAACCCACAAAGGCAAGCTCCAATCCTTTCGCATTCGGAAGGGATTTCTTTAAAGAAGAAGCCAAACAATCCGTAGGAACGATATCGAATCCCACTCCTGGCAGAAGAAGGACTCCCGCCTTCTCCGCATCCTTTCCTAATTTCTGTAAGGATTCGTAGACCGGGATCTCTCCTGTGATATCTAAGTAATGCACTTTTTCTGCGATGCAGGCCTTGGCCATCGGCTCGGAGGTAAGCACAAATGGACCGGCACAATGCAAGACCAATTGGAAGGACCGAATATTCTTGGCAATTTCCTCAGGATCCTTAAGATCGAATACTTTGTACTCCAATCGAAGTTCTTTTGCGAGTTCAGCGATCCTAGATTCGCTCCTTCCTGCTAACACAGGTTTCTGTCCTCGAGAAACTGCTCTTCTTGCAATGAGCTCCCCCGTGTAACCGTTCGCTCCGTAGATCATCCATTTTGAAATTGCCATTAGGGAGGAAATTGGAATGAAATCCGGATTTCGTCAACCGGCATACGACCAAAGGATTATTTTTTTTAATACGTTTGATAGGTAAAAATATAAGTATTAGAAGCTTACTTAGTTTTGGATTGACCCGGTTTGTTTTGGGAGAATCATAGAGGCCAACGGCCATTACTATGGAAAAAATAAATCTAATTACAATCGCGATTCCGTTCTTCTTCTTACTTATTGGTATGGAGTTAGCCTTTTCTTGGTTTCATAAAGGGAAGTTATACCGACTTAACGATTCTATCAACGATCTAAGCGCTGGGATCTCTAGCGAGATCTTCGGGATCATCTTCAAGACCATTAAGTTTTTTGCATATATTTGGATATATGAGAATTGGAAGCTGTTTGACCTTCCGTCTTGGCCAAGCGAACCCGCTGCTTGGATGCCTACCGGAGAAGTCTGGGGCATTTCTGCTGGTTCTTGGTCCTGGATCATCGTTTTGGGAGTCTGGGTCGCCTGCTTTGTACTCTATGACCTGGCGTATTATTGGAGCCATAGACTTAGCCATGAGGTGAATTTTCTCTGGGCCGGACATGTGGTCCATCACCAAAGTGAGGAATACAATCTAACCGTAGCCTTACGTCAGGCGAGCTTTCATGGTTTGTTCACTTGGATCTTCTATGTTCCCTTGGCGCTCTTAGGTTTTTCTCCGATCGTCATGGTATTGAACGGACAACTCAATTTGATCTATCAATTTTGGATCCACACTAAGGCAGTAGATAAACTTCCTTCTTGGTTCGAAGCGATTTTCAACACTCCTTCTCATCATAGAGTGCATCATGGGATCAATCCGAAATACATCGATAGGAACCATGGCGGGACCTTGATCGTATTCGACAAATGGTTTGGAACCTTCCAAAAAGAAGAAGAGACTCCGGTATATGGAACGGTAAAACCTCTTCGTAGTTTCAATCCGATCTGGGCCAACGTTCACTATTGGGTGGAGATGGTGGAGCAAGCCTGGAAAAGCCCTCGTTTCATCGACAAGATCAAGGTATTCTTTGCGATGCCGGGCTGGAGACCTCAGGAATTGGGCGGACAATACCCGATCCCGGAAGTGGATGTAAAAACATTCAAAAAATATGATATTACCCTTCCCAAGGCGCTTACCGCTTATGCTTTGACCTGGTTCGTTGTCACTTTGGTTGGGACCTTCGCGATGCTCGTAAAGATCAATTCCATTCCTACGAACATACAGTATATCATCTTCTTCTTTAGCATTTTATCTCTGACTACTATTGGTGCCATCTTCGATCTGAAACGTTGGGCATTGTATTTAGAACCTGTCCGAGTTCTTTTACTGGTCTATACCGCTTACGGATTGGGATTTCCTTCTACCTTTCTTATGGTGGCAGCTGGGATCGGACTCGCTTCCTTGGTTTGGTTCTTCTCCCAAAGACATGCGTTCTCTATCTGGAAAGAGATCGATCCTGTTAAAGAAATGGGACGCAGAGCGGCGTAAGATCTCTAAAGAGGATCCTTGCCGAAAGAGCGGAGGACGAACGGGAATTCCTGCCCGATCATCCTCCGTTTTTTTTATCTATAAATTCCGACTGAGTCGGGGTTTTGCGAGAACGCAAATCAAGACCCTTCTGTCTGCTTACATCTAGAATTTCTTTTATTCGGAGAGATCGTATTCGATCGCTTTTCCGGTTTCCAAGAGGCTTTTCAAAGAAGAAAGGATTGCAGGCCATCCGTTATTCAATCCGAAGAATGTATCGCTATCTTCCACAATGTCCTTAGGAAGAAGATCTTCGTGCAGAATGGTAAGCTTGGTCAGTCCTTGTTTCATTTTCTTTAAGATAAAACTTACCTTAGTGGGCGCGTTCTCTTCTTCCAATCTATCCTTTACTTTCTCCAAGAAGGGATGATCCGGGCTAATCGCCCAGGTATAGGAAAGAAGAAGTGGTTTCTCGCATTTTAAAATAGTGCCTACGATCTCGGGCCTTCCCTCCGGGTCGATGAACCGGACTGCACCGCCTTCCTTCCATTCCCCTTCGATGGCCCTACCGAACCAATACTTCTTAGAGAATTCGGCGCTGGTCAAAGCCTCCCATACCTTTTCCGGCGAAGAGGAGATATAGGTGCTATATACGAATTTTATATCGGTAACAGTTTTCATTTCTTAGGACCCTCCAACGATTCCTTGAGCTCCTGCAATGCTTGCAGTCTTTTTCTCTCATATTTCTTTAGCCAACGTTCAGAGATCTCATGAATAGGTGCAGGATTGAGATAATGGATCTTCTCCCTTCCTCTTTTCAGAGTAACGATCAGGTTTGCCTCTTCTAGGATCTCCAAGTGCTGGGAAACGGATTGCCTGCGGATCGACATGGATCCGCAGAGCTGCCCTAAGCTCTGGCCGTCCTTTTTATAGAGCATATCCAGTAATTCCCTTCGGATCGGGTCAGCAAGAGCCCGAAACACGTCGTGCATGCAGCTTTTATTATGCAGGTAAATAACTGCATGTCAAGAGTAAAAGGAGGAATTTAGTAAGACATTCTTGAAAGAAGAACAGGAGTATCCGACGACCTTGGAGGAGTAGATGGAATTTCTTAGGGATCTCCAGGGCAGAAGAAGGAAATAAAAAGCCCCCGAGGTCGGGGGCTTTTTTAGAGGATAATCGTTACGATTCCCTTCGTTACTCTATACTTTTAACTTCTAGTTGATCGGAATGAGAGAGCCGACCTGTCCGGGAGGAGTTTGAAAGGAAACACTTAAGCCGTCGATCGTAGCCTGAGTAGTATCGTCCCAAAGGACACCATTCGCGTCACCACTTCCAGTTTTACCCTGACCACCGACTCTTCCATAGAGTAAGTCCACTCTGGAAGAAGGCACATAATCAGAAGGAATATCTGTACCAGCTACATGATCCCGAACGAACCCATTGAAATTGAACAGACCATAACTAAGACTGGTCCCGCCGATTCCGCAGATCGTATCCGTTCCGGAAGCGGCGATGGTTCCCTCGTCCCATCCTTCTTTCGCGGTTACGTTTAGATCTCCTGTCAACTTCTGGCTGTAGGCCAATTTATAATATTCGTTAGAAGTTCCACCGGGTTGGCAAAGCCCCTTACTGGAGAATGAAGGAATGGTCGGAAATAGGTCTGTAGTCGCATCAATACGGACTACCGTCTTGAAACAGAAAACAGTCCGGTTGTCCATTTCTTCCAAGATCACCCTGCCTCTTTGAGCATGCTTAGATAATTCCGAATCTGTGCCCAAGGGTCCCGACCAAGAATAAGTTTGGATCAAACCTTGGAGAGGATAGGATGTATACGTGTTAGTAGTATCGTTTGCCAAATCCGGCATGTACACGTAGCTTTCAATATTCGCAGTCGCCGTCCAAAGATCCGGAGCGACCAAAGCTAAATTATAAAGCAATAATGCTCCTTGGGTAGAAGGATCTCTCGGATTATTGTCCCAATAGAATTGGAGTGCTATCGTAGAAGTTCCGGTTACCTTCAATTCGAAATAATTCGAGAATGTCTTTGTTCCTGTGTATACGGTTGAGGTGGGAGAAAATTCGGCTCCTGAATTATTCAATGTCAATCGAACATCAAAAACCCCTCCTCCGTCACCCACCTTCATATTGGTAGCCGTTACAGTGCTACCACTCGCGGCTGCGACAAGCAAGGTATTCGATTCAATCCCTGCAATGATATCGTCCATGAAGAGGGAATTTCCTCTGGCCCAGGTGGCAGATTGTCTCACAAATCCCCAATCATCCGCAGAAGCGTGCAAGGGCTGCAAAAGCCCAAACTTCAAAGAGAGAGGAAAAGGACTCGCGTCTTTTTGGGAGACAGTATCGAATTTAAATCCGGAACTGATCGCAAAGAAAATAAAGAGGACTAAAGCAGTCTTATGTAAGACTTTTTGAATATTCTTTTTCATTGTGCGATCCCTTGTGGAACGATGATGAAATAACCTGTCTTACTTTTTTCCACGTGGGGAAGATTGAAAAGTGGAATGAGTCCGTTTCCTCCCCCAGGCTTACAAGCGGAAGAAACGATACCGCTGAGAAGGATCCCTAGGATCAGGAGCAATAGCCCCCGTTTTAGATTTAAGATCATTATGATATCTCCTCTTGAATTGAATGACATTCCAAATGAGGGAATTTTTCGATTTTTGATCATTTAAAGAGCTTGTTCTAATTACAAGATCATTTTTATAACAAACCGTTTTCTTTTGGTCCTACTCGCCTTTGTTAGCATTGGACACAAAGAGAACATCCCCCAAGGAACAGACTAAATAGATGTTTTTTTAGAAAGAGGGACGCCAAAAACTGCCTCAGAGTAAAAAAGAAAGGATACTAGGTTTTCCGAATGAAAGGCCCAATACTGCATATATTCTTAAAGAACCCAGTGCCTGGGAAAGTAAAGACCAGGCTTGCTAAAGAAATAGGCGAAGAAGCAGCACTGGAAGTCTACCAGGCTCTTGTAGAAAAAACAAGAGAAGCTTGCAAGGGAGTGGATGTGACCAAGGTACTTTGGTTCGATTCCTATCTTCCCAATCCTTCCGATCTAGGAAGCTGGGGTCATTCCCCTCTACATATTCGTCTCCAACAAGGCAAGGATCTAGGCGAGAAGATGAGGAATGCATTTCTGTATTCTTTTCAAAATGGAGCCACCTTATCCGTGTTAATCGGTAGCGACTGCCCTGAGTTAGACACTCTTCATATTCGAGAAGCATTCCAGATATTAGAAAATAAGGATGTGATCCTCGGACCGGCAAAAGACGGAGGATATTATTTAGTTGGTCTGCAGTCGGACACTCCCGAGCTTTTTCATGGAATAGAATGGAGCACCGAAACGGTGTTTTCCAGAAGTTTGGAAAAAATGCAATGGGCTCGCAAGCAAGTTGGACTTCTTCCGGTTTTATCCGACTTGGACGACGGCAAGGATCTGGAGTATTTCGAATCCAAGGGAGTCTTGGATTGGAAAAAACCCAATGCGTAAAGCTCTTTGGATATGTCCTATTTTCCGTTGACTTAGGCATTCGTCTCCGATTACTGTAAATTATCCGGGCCGAAGCGCGATCGGATTCATGCGATTGTAAAATTTCCTCTTCGGCCACCTCTTAGGTAATACTGTGAGACTTTTTAGAACCTTCTTACTTTGTTCGCTTCTTCTTTCCTCCGGCATTCTATTCGCCGAAGAGGCCCAGGCTCCCGCTGAAAATCCGTCTCCTTCTCCCGAAGTCTCAGTAGAAGAGCAAACGTTAGCCGCTGTTAAGAAACTCATCGGTTTTATTCGATATAAAAAGAATGATAAGGCTTTGGCTCTCATCCATGTGGGAAAATTCTCCGATAAACTCTTGGCTGGTCATAAGATCTCCGCTGCAGACAGAAAGGATTTCGAAGATGCGATCGGGGAATATATCATAAACAAGGCCTTCCCTATCGCACTCAAGTACTTCGACAAGATAGATATTACGTATGAAAAACCGAGCGTGAACGGGACAAACGCAAGGATCGGTTCCTCTATCCTATACAAAGGATCGGACCAGATCAAGTTTGCATGGATCCTCTCCGAAGTGGAAGGTGCTTGGTATATTAGCGATTTTGAAACGGAAGGTAAGCTTGCCACCGAGATCAACCGTGTGAAGAACATAGATCCTTCTATCAAGAAAAACGGGGTCAAGGGCACGATCGAATTGGTTCGTAAAGCAGCTAAAAACTGATGAGAAAACTTCTATCTAAAGCGGTCGAGTTAGTCTTAACCAGACCGGCCGCTTCCTCTCTCCTTTTACTTATTATTCTAGCGTTATCTATTTTCTATACGCAAAGACTCTCCATCAACAGCGATAACCTTCAACTTCTCCCTCCTGATAATCCTTCCGTGGTCCAGACCAAGAAGGTCATAGAGATGGTAGGAGGAAGCGGCTTCTACACTGTCGTTCTCAAATTCAAAGACGATAAGGGAATGAGCGAACATCTCGCGAAAGCCTTTGCCGCCAAAAGGAACGGCGATCCGGAAACCCAAAAGAAGGAATTGGATCTCGCAGACGAGGCCAAACGCAAGAACGTTGCCTACTATAAGGCTCGGGAAATCGCGCTCAAAAGAGCCTCCGATCGTTTGGCGGCCGCACTCCTAGAGAATAAGGAGATGGTGCGTTATGTTTCCTTTCGTTACAATGTTTCCTTTTTACAGGACAGGCTTCCCCTCTTCCTAAAAACGGACGATTTGATAGAGATCCGTAAGAGGGTAAAACGCAAGATAGATGACGAGATAGAGAAAGCGAATCCTTTCTTCATCAAGCTCACGAACGAAGAATACAATCCCGACTTCTCCGATATCATTGCCAAATACCAAAAGCTAGCCAAAAGAGATATATTCGACGAGTATAATATTTCTCCGGACAAGGGAATGCTGATCGTCCTGATCAAACCTACCGGCTCCTTTGTTGACATTCAATTCACGGAAAAACTGGATGTTTGGGTCCAGAACCTTGTCAAGAGCCAGAACTTTGAGAAAGACGATATTTATGCGGGTTATACAGGAGCTTATAAATTAAACCAGGACGATTACGAGACCCTAGTTAGGGCACTGAAACCGATAGGGATCGCTTCCTTTTTAGGGATAGCCCTACTCCTTCTATTATTTTTCCGTAATCCTCTTTTCATCGTTATTCTTCTATTCTCCCTTGTCAGCGGACTACTCATGACCTTCGGAATGACAGGGCTTATTATCGGAGAATTGAATAGTATCACTAGCATCATAGGCTCCATCTTAATGGGCTTAGGAATAGACTACGGGATCCAATTCTTATATAGATTCAGGGAAGAATTCACTAAAAAGCAAGATCTCGTCAGAGCGATCAAGGATACCATCTATCATACCGGGATTGCTTCTTTTAGTTCCGCGTTGACCACCACTTCTGCATTCGTAGTGCTGTCCTTCTCCGAATTTAGAGGATTCAGCGAATTCGGGATCATCGCAACCTACGGTATCGTTTTGATCGCGATCGCAATGTATGGCGTAACGGCACTGCAGATCGCTCTCTTGTTAAAATGGTTTCCTTCTCTTGCAAAGCTCTTTATTTTGAGTGAAGATCAGCAAACTCCTTCCGGACTCTTAAGAAGATTCTATTCCAAGCCGGGAGTCCTTTCCATTACCGTTTTAGTACTTGTGATCGCAATCGGCATATTTGCTCCTCGGGTAGAATTCGACGTGAATGGTAAGAACCTTCTCGTGGAAAACCTGGAGTCAGTGAACCTGTACGACGAGATCGGAGATCGGTTCGATATTTCTTCGGATCCGCAGGCGATCGTAGTACAGACATTAGAAGAATCTGAAGCTGTATTCGATTATCTGAGCCCTGTGCCGGACAAGATCGCAGGCTCCGTGGATCAGGTAGTTTCCCTTTGGAACTTCGTTCCTCCATACAACCAGCAGTTGGCGAACCGAAAGATCTTGGATCAAATTTCCAAGGATATGAAACCTGTGAAGCCTTCCTTCCTGAAGCCTGAACAGAGAAAGTATCTCCCTAAGGCTAAGCTATTTCTTTCCGTTAAGCCTTACGACTATAAAGAGGTTCCGGATTATTTTGCAAGCCAGTTCAAAGAAGTGCCTCAATCGAAAGTGAAAGGGCATGTTCTTTTCCTCTATCCTAAGGTTGCACTTTGGCATGGTGGGAAATTATTAGAATTCTTTGCTGCGATCGGAAGATTAGATGTTCCTAAAGTTTCCAGAAGGACCTTGAATGCGATCTTGTATTCCACCGGCATCGCAGGAAAAGGATATCTGGATCCTGTGAAAGAGAATTATTCCCAAGAGGAAACCAAGGTCTTACTCAAAGCCTTGAATACCTACTCCAAGGAAAAACTCCTCTCGGTCCATATCCTTCCGGGGACGGTAGACACGATCTTAGAGCATAGACCCTACAAGGATATCGCACAGGTGCGTTCTTATACGTTCCAAACGGATACCGCGGGGAGCTTGGTCCTATTTGCAAACCTTGTACTGATCGTGAAGCGAGAAGGTTTCATCGCCTTCTTCGTGACTTTGGCCCTGGTCATTGTTGTACTGATATTGTTCTACAGAGCCTTTTTGCCGGCATTGCTCTCTCTAATCCCGCTCCTACTTGGGATCGTAGTGACCGTAGGCTTCATGGCTCTTATAGATCTTAAATTAAATTTTATGAATGTGTTGGTATTCCCGGTCATCATAGGATACGGGATCCAAAACGGGATCTATATCTACTACAGATTCAGAGAGGATCATGATATCGTAAAAGCGATGGCGATGGTCGGCCCCGCAGTTATCGCATCTACGCTGACTACCTTGGTCGGATGGAGCGCTTTATTACTCGCCGAGCAAAGGGGACTTCATTCCATCGGGAATGTGGCCACCATAGGGATCGCCGCCTGTTTATTGATCGCGCTCACTCTACTTCCTGCCATATTAGAATTAGCTTATAGAGGAAGAAAGTCCGAGGAATCGGAGGCAATCCCTCTTGGGTTCGGCTCGGAAGAAGAAGGGTCCGAAACTCCTGGTCTCTCTCCCTTACTCGCAAGAGAGGAAGAGAAGCCTGCCCCTAAAAAAGCGGCTAAGAAGAAGACGGCAGCCAAGAAAAAAACAGGGAAGAAGAAATGAGATCCAAGTTTTCCATCTTAATACTACCGATCCTCGCAGTCTTCTTCATGGACTGCGCGGTAAAGCAAGTAAGGCAATCCCCGAATTACGAGACCTCTCTCCATAATTTCAAAAGGCTTACCATCTCGGTTTCTCCTGACTCCAAGGTGAATCCGACGGAGGCAATTCTTGCAAAAGCGATCGCAGAGCAAGAGCTTGCACATCATAAGGAATTCATCGTGTATCCGGATCCCTCTAATAAGAATGTGGATTGTGGAGCGAAGATCGGCAAGTCTCAGGGAGTTCTCAAACTAAAACTGGAAGAATCCTTGCACGGAAGCACTCCCGGATTTCTGGTTTGGCTCCTTCCGGCAGTATTGGGCCCTTCTTCTACCGGGATGAGGCTCTCCATCTCCGCATCCATCCAGAAATGCGATACTAAGGAAACTCTCTGGGAAGGAAGAGCCTCTTCTTCTTATCCTCTCGAAGGAGACGAGGATGCAACTCTCAGGACTTCTTATGAGAATAAACTGGGAAAATCCATCGGCCCCAAAGTCCTTCCATATTATGATCTTCTAAAGTCCTTATTGGATCAGGTAGAAAGCCCTGTCCTTACGGAATCGGAACAAGATGAGAAGATCGAGGTAGAAGCCGGAGGTTGACCTTCGGCTCCTTCTTCTCTTTTATTCAAAATCCTTAACGAACAACGTTTCCATTCCCAAATTTAGTAACTTCTTCTTGACCGATCGAGTCGCATAGGCTCCCATACTCTCCATCGTTCGCAAAGGAAAGAGAAAATGAATTTGATCAATAAGATTGCTACCGGAGCCTTCTGGTTACTTTGGTTGGGAGTTCTAAGCGGTTTCGTAAATCTCGTAAGTCTGCATGAGGGCCTAAACGGGATCGTTACTGCTCTAGGCTGGATTATTTTAGGACTTCACATCATAGAAGTGGCAATTTATTCCGTCCGCTCCGGAAGTAGAGGTGGGTTTCAGATCTCCGACGCGCTACAGGTCTTTTTGTTCGGAGTGTTTCATTTGATCCCGGTCAGTTTTTCCGAAAAGAAATAATTCCACAAGTACGTAAAAAAACCCCGAGCCTCCTAAGATAACTCGGGGTCCTTAAGTGTTATATTCTGAAATCTTAATTCATCTTCGGCAGATTCTTTACTATATCCGAATATTCCTGAGCCATTCCTCGGATCACATCTCCTGCAGGAACGATGGAATCGATCTGTGCCACGCCGTGTCCTGCAGACCAAATATCTCTCCAACGCTTGAATTCTTGGTCTATATCCCCGGACCCTTCGTTATGGAAATTATCTCCCGCTTTTTCTACAGAACGCTTTAACCAGTTCGCGGGAATTCCCGAAATTTTTTCGGTATAAACGATCTCTTCCGGAGCCGACTCTACGATCATATTCTTGTATTCGGAGGAAGCGGAGGCTTCTTTCGTAGCGATCAGTCTAGTTCCCACATAGACTGCATCCGCTCCCAAAGACATGGCAGCCGCCATCTGAGCTCCCCCGCTGATCGCCCCTGCAGCGATGATCGGAAGACCTACTTCCTTTTTCAAATATGGGAATAAGCTGAACGGAGAAATATTACCGGCATGTCCGCCTGCCCCTTGAGAGACTGCGATGAGCGCATCCGCTCCGGACTTCGCTACTATATTCGCATGTTTTAATGTAGTTACGTCGCAGAATACTTTTGTTCCTACGGACTTGGCCTCTCCGACGATAGAGCGAGGACTTCCTAAACTAGTAATGATCAATTCCACTTTGAACTCCAAAAGGATCTCAAAATGTTTGGCCCAATTCGGATTATGCGATTTATGTAAAATTAAGTTAACACCGATAGGTTTCTTTGTGCGAGAGCGGATCTCTTCTAGACCTCTTCTTAATTCTTCCAGAGTACGATAGTTTTGGGATGGAAACGTTCCCAAACCGCCGGCCTCGGAAACTGCTACGACTAGATCCGGATAAGAAACGAGAAACATGGGGGCCCCGATAATGGGCAGGTCAATACCAAGCATCTCCGTGATGGGAGTTTTTATTTTCATAGGGAAAAACTTTCATCTCTACAGGATTCGATCCATCTTTTTTTTCTGGCGAAAGAAAATCGGATCTTGAAACTAGGGAGCATGGTGATCACCGTTTCTTCTTACAAAATCCTTCCCGAAAAGATCCAAGAGTTCTTGGAGATCAGTTCAGAACTATCCAGAGAATCTTTGAAAGAAAAAGGGATCCTTCGCTTCGACCTATTGCAAAACGATGGAGACGATGGCAGATTCTTATTGATAGAGGCGTATGAAAACGAAAGCATCCGCAAGGCACACCTGGAGACTCCTCATTTCGTGAATTGGAGAAGAACAGTTCCCGAGATGTTCTCGCAAGGAACAACCACCGTTTATTATAAACCGGTATCTCCCAAAGCGGAAGAATACAAAAAATAATCTCAATATAAGAAGCGGATAAGTATTCATTTTTTCTAAAATACTTCCACTTTCTTTCTATCTATCTGCTCCTTCTTAGAACAGGGTCCGGATCCTTAAAACCTGGACCTGACCTAATAATTTCACCTAGTAATTTTGCTCTTTTTGGGACTCTCATTTGGACGCCGGGAGTCAAAGAAGTACCATGGTATTATTTACGAACACAACCTCAAATTTTGTGTCTTCTTTACAAGGAGGAGAAGAGAAGGATCTAAAGAAAGTTCCCTCCAAAGATCGCTCCTTTAGTGAAGAAGAGATCTTAGATGCATACTCCAAGTCTGTGGTCCGCGCGGTGGAGACAGTTGGACCGAGCGTAGTCCACTTACAGGTCTCGAATGCAAAGGGAGAAGGCGGGAGCGGTTCCGGTTTCTTTCTGACTCCGGATGGATATATAGCTACGAACAGCCATGTTGTGGATGGTGCGAAGAAGATTGTGGCAAATCTCTCCGACGGTTCTAGTAAAGAAGCCGACCTTGTGGGGAACGACCCTCATACGGATGTGGCAGTCCTGAAAGTTCATGGGAATTCTTTCGCTCATTCTTCTTTCATGGATTCCAAACAATTAAAAGTCGGGCAGTTGGTAGTCGCGATCGGGAATCCATACGGATTCGAATCGACGGTTACCGCAGGAGTGGTTAGCGCTCTCGGAAGAAGTTTACGTTCTCGTAATGGACGTCTGATCGATAACGTGATCCAAACGGACGCGGCATTGAACCCAGGAAATTCCGGAGGCCCTCTGGTGGACTCCCAAGGTAGGATCGTCGGGATCAATACCGCAATCATTCTTCCCGCACAAGGAATCTGTTTCGCAGTGGCCTCGAACACCGCCGAGTATGTGATCACAAGGTTGATCTCTTATGGTTCTGTCAAACGAGGATATCTAGGAATTGCCGGCCAAAACCAAAAGATCCCGGCTCTTACCAAATCCATGAACCGTCTACATTTGGATTCTGGAATTCTCGTAATGTCTCTAGAATCCGGCTCTCCAGCAGACAAAGCAGGCGTAAAGAGTAACGATCTGATCATAGGTTTGGATGAGAAAGACATCCATACGATCGATGACCTGCACAAGATCTTAGATGAATCTTCTATCGGTAAGAAGCTTGGGATCCGATTATTGAGAGACGGTTCGATCAGGACTTTCTTTGTGGAACCAGGAGAATTGAAGTAAAAAGCGAAGTCGAGCGAGCCAGCCAAGTTAACTGAGAGACTGGATTCAATCGAAGGCTCAGGGTAATTTTGAACAGCCCCCACCCATCTTCGGGATTGGGGGGAGTGGCTCGTGGGAGAAGAGAATTCCCTATACCAGAAATTCCCCAAACCGGCAACGGAAAATTTTCGCGAACTTCTATGTGGGAACTATTGTTCCTACAAGGAAGAGCGAAAATTTCCCTTCTATCTGCTTAAACGATCTCAGGAACGTCCATGAGTAGAAGTTCCGATTCTTCCAAGGCTTTTACCTTTAAGAGCTCGGTCGCAGGAAACCCCGCTCCGTCTCTCGCAGAAAGTTCGGTGTCATTTATATTCACTTTTCCTGATATTAGAAAAGCATAAACTCCACCTCTCTCTTCATTCTTGGGTTGGTACGAAACCTCTACCCCAGCCTCCAGATTTCCCATGGAGAACCATGCGTTTTGGTTGATCCAAAGCCCTTCTGTAGAGTCTTTTGGAGAGACCACTACCTGGAATTTGTTCCTTCTCTCCTCGACGGAGAATTGCTTCTGGTCGTATCGAGGTTCAGCACCTCTTCTATCCGGAAGCACCCAGATCTGTAAAAAATTTACAGGCTCCGTCTTGGAATGATTGTATTCCGAATGAACGATCCCTGTTCCCGCGGACATGACCTGCACTTCTCCGGATCGGATCACACCTGCAGTCCCGATACTATCCTTATGTTCCAAGGCCCCTTTCAACGGGATCGAAATGATCTCCATATCTTGGTGTGGATGCGGATCGAATCCCCTTCCCGGAGCAACGATGTCATCATTCAAAACTCGTAATGAAGCAAATCGTATTCTTTCCGGGTTCATATAGTTGCCGAAGGAAAAAGTGTGATTGGATTTGAGCCAACCGAAATCCACCTTCCCTCTTGTGTTTGCCTTATGAACCACCGCTTCCATTGTATCTCCTTCTCGCCCTGACTTTGGCGGGCGATTACTAATTAGACATGGGTAAGTCGAATTAGTTCATGTTTAAAGTATTGAGGACGATCTTTTTGAAAAGCCGATTTTCGGATCATTCCATACTAGGGGAACCGGTTACAGTCACACAGCGAATAAAGAATAAGGGGGGAAGGAAGAACCCTTTCGTATATACTTCGCCGTCTGCTAAGGACTTCGTACCTGGAGGGGCCTTTTCCATGGCATGGTCGTATGCCCTTTGTAAGTCGGGCACAAACCTTCCGAAAAAGAAAGGAAATACGAGTGCCGAGCAATCTTCCCCTTCTACCCTTTGGTTGGAGAATACGGGTCTATCCTTGCTTGGTCGGATCCTCTCTACTCGATAGATCAGAGATTCTCCGAAGCAATTTGCGAAGAAAAAGAAAACGGATAGAATTAGGATTAGGCCGGAAATTTTCAATGAGAGATCTCCAGGCCATAATGCAATCTATAACAGCTACTGAACAATCCATCGTCCTTCTTCAAGATCTCTAAGTCCCGAATATGGGTAGCGCTCGGATTTTTTCGAGGAATGCGGACCAGTATATTTCGGATCGATTCTCCGCAGGCCTTCTCATCCTGCTTATACAATCCCCGCTGCACTCCTGGTGGAATTTGATCCATTCGTAAATTATAAAAATAGAAAGCCGTGCTCGAATAACAATTCGCGAAAGATAAGCTAATAAGAAGAAGAATGAGAACGCGGGACTTCATCGAAATAATCTTATATACTTGGATATAAAATTAGGCAAGAGATAAACGGTTCCCGCCTAGCTTTGGAATAATAAGACGAGAATTCCGATACAAGATCCTACTAAAAAACCCAATAAACTTCCGTTAATTCGGATCCTCTCCAGGACCCTGCGCGTCTTCATTTCCAGATTTTCGCGGAATTGCTTCGGCTCCAACAGTTTCAGTCCTTTCGCGATCTGCTCTCCTACATATTGAGAGACGGATTCGCTTGTCTTGGACCTGAGAAATTCGAGAAGTCCTCGGATCGGTCCGTATTCTCTCAGATTCTCTAATTTAGATAATTCTTCTTTATGGGATAATACCAACTCGCTGATGAGTCGATTCAGCTGTTCCTTTCCAAAATCCGCGAGTGCTCTTACGGCCTCTTGTCTCTTATGATCCGGTAACTCGTTCCAGGAACCCACATATAATTCCGCACATTCGGAGAATAAGGAGAATACTTCGAACAACACCTCCTCTTCTTCCGTCTGGAAATCCTTTCCTTCTTTGAGACCTTCTCCGAATTCTCGGATCCTTTTCTTGGGATCGATCAACCAGATGAGAGGCTTAGCAAGAAAGGAAAACCCTTTAGTGATCTTATCTATCCTTTCTCCGAAATCCTCCTTATCGGTTGCCTTGACCAATGCCTCTCCGACGAGAAAGCGAACGGTCAACAAGATCTCTTTTCTTCGATTCAGTTCGTGTAATATTTGTTTGTCGGCTCCGGAGAACTTGAAGTTAGTCACATAGAGAACGATATCTTCTTCTACCTTATTCCAGACCAGATCCAGGAATTCTCGGATCTCTTTCTCTCCATGGATATGCTTGTCCAAGAGTTCTCGGATGATCCTGATATTCTCCGGCCCGTCCAGGATCTCGTCCAAATAGGACTTCAATTTGTGCTCGTTCAAGAGATCGGTAGAGACCCAACTCCCGATCTCTTCTGCGATGCTTTCGCTCTGGGCCTCGACTGCCTTATAGGTCTTCCAAACGGCGAACCAATCACAGATGGCGCCTACGAGTCCTCCTTCCAAACCGTGAACGAGGATATTTCCCCAAGCGTAGGAACTCCATCCGAAATAGAATCCGGAGAGTAAGGACCCTCCGAACAAAACCAATAATAGATTCGATACGAATTGTAAGCGAGAGTACGGTTTGTTTCCGTACAGACGGATCACCGGAAAAACCACCTTCCCTTAACAAAGGCCGCGAATAAGAATAGTACGGGTAATAAGAACATCACGATTGTAAGTATGGGCGAGTTTCCCTTCCAAAACCGGAGTCGCAGGTCCTTGTTTTCAGAACAGACCAAGATCTCATTTCTTTGCGTTTGAAAAAGGACTCCTCCATTCTCATCTTCCCATTTTGGAAAGAAGGATCTGCGAACAATCTTGCAGTCAGAATTCTTTTCAGGCCCCTTGGCTTCCGACACCGATGCAACAGTCTTGGTCTCGCTCTGCACGAACTCATCGGAAAGAATGATCGGTAATACAGGGATCTCAGAGAGTCTCGGTATCTCTGCTTCGACTTTAGCTCTGTCTTTCACAGGGAAGAATCTTCCGAAAAATTCGTTCCGATCTAAGAACTGCAGATCTCCGAATTCCGCCTTTAATTCTTCCTTCCAAAAAGCTTGTGTAGGAGGAACATTCAGGACCAGGATCCCTTGGAACCATTTCGAAAGATTTCCTCCTGCTTGTTGGATCTCCTTCTTTCCTACTCTTGCAAATACGATCCCGCTATCCAAGCCTTCATGCAGTATCGCCTCGTTCGTATTGTACAAGAATCGTTTTGGGCGAAGCGCCTTTCCTCCGGTCAATTCCCGATAGTCCGCGACTCCCCAGGCTTTTTCCGTTAAGATCGCTAAATCGCTTCCTGGATCCTTAACCTTGAATAGGAACAAGAAGGCTTTGTTCTCCAATTCCTTTTCGTACGTATGAGTAGGGCTTTCGTTCGTCTGGAGTATATCCTCATTGACCCAGCCCTTCACTAGTTCGAACCGCTCCGGATTGGATTTTAGAATTCTGTAAAATTTCTCCGTGGAACCTAGAACATAAGAGGTTCCGTTAGACTGAAGGAAACGATGCAGTCCCTTCCCTGCTTCCTCATCCGGAAGTTCTTCCTCATAGCCCGGATTCCTTTTCCAAGAAGTCCAAGGCAGATAGCGGCTTAAGTACGGCTGGATCGCAAGAGAACTGAGAGAAGCATCCGCTTCCATTCCTAAAACATTTCGATGTCCTGCCCTGCGAATGATCAGTCCTAGAGTGAAAGGACTGTCTCCCCATTTCCTACGAGAATCGATTTCCGGAAAGATCTTGGAATCCTTGGGAAGCTCGGAGAGTGCCGCTTCTACTTCCTTCATTCCGACCGTGGAGAAACTATCCTTTAGGAAAGTAGTATTCTCCTTCCATTCCAATTCGGGATGCCAATTAAAGAAACGGATCAGCGCAAAGAATAATAAGGCGGCCACCGAATACTGCGCGACCACGGAGGAGGTCTTGTTCTTCAACAAATGGACTGCAGTTTCCAAAGCAGATAGGGTCAAGAAAAGGAGAGAAAGATCCAATGCCCTAAACCATGGAAAGCCTATGCCAGGGAAGAATTTAGAGAGAGAAGTATCCACTCCGATCCAATAGAAGATCAAGCTTGCGAAGAACACAAATCGGGAAGCAGGAGGGAATATTTTACGTTTTAGAATAGAACGAATTCCTAATAGAAACAGGATCGGGAACACTGCCTGGATCCAATGTAACCCAACGACAAAATTCCATAAGAATGCGAATAGCCCGCTTCCTTCCCAAATCGGCTTTAAGGCTCCCGATCCCAAAATAGAGATAAGTCCCGGAGTGGATTCCATCGGGAATGTCTCCGCTCTATAAGAAGAATATTTCAGGAAATTCCACCAAACAGGAGCGGCGAAGAGAAGAGGTGTAAAGAATACGATGGAGAAGGCCCTTTTCCCCAACTCTTCTCCTAAGAATAAGAAGTAAATGAGAAGGGAAACCAAATAGAACATGGAAGAAGGAAAATCGGAATAGTAAACGCAGGCACTGACCACCAAGTATTTTGCTAGTGCTGAGAGCTTTCCGGTGGTCCTGTACTTTTCTAAATAATAAAATCCTAATAAACTCCAACCTAAACCGAAGAATCCCGTTACGGAACCGTTAAATAGGCCTACTAAAGAGAGACCGAAGGGCTCTTCTCCCGCACATAAGAAGAAGAATAGTAACCCGGTCATAGCGAGCATGACCGTATTTGCCCTATGGTTCGTTTCGCTTAACAAAAGGAGACTGAACTTGATGAAAGCGTACGTAAAAAGTAGGATCGAAATAAGTATCCCAATATTAAAGGAAAGAGAAAGAGAAGACCAAAAGAATACAGTCTTGTGAAGGATAGCCACCATGAAATAGAAGAAGGGAGGCTCGTAAAAAAAGACAGGCATTCCGGAAAACCAACGAGTATCGTAGCCCAAGGACTGCCCTCCGTTCAGTAGAGAATCGTAGATCTCCGCCAAGTGGGTTTGGGCATGAAGGCTCCAACCGGAAAGAGTATCCTGGCTGAATAGAAAACTGAATTTTAGGATTAGGATGAGAAAAGAGGCGAGTAAGAGTAAGGGCCTACGCCAGGCGGGAGCGAGTCTCCATTTCTTCTGAAAAAAAGGCATGCCGCGAAGGTAAGGAAAACGGCCCGAATTGACAAGCAAAACTAAGGCAGTTTCCGATTCCCTAAAGGATCAAGTAGAAGGAAGATTATTCTTCCTTCACATTTTCCTGAACGTACTTTCTGAATTCAGCTTCGCTCATTTTATCCGCATAGAGTGGATAAAGAGCCGTAATGAGCTCTTCCAAAGTGGGGAATTTTGCCCCGTCGAGCTTAAATGCCATAGGGTCCTCTACCTGGTAATGATTTCGGGAATATCTCTCAAGGAGATCCCGTGTACCATCTCTCTAACCATCTTTTAAAGAGATCAATACAATAAAACTAGAAAACGAACACCATGTACTAAGAAAGGATCTCAATATCCGTAATTTAAAAGAAAAAGGTTTTCGTTATTCATTATAAAAATCCGTCGCGGTGTAGCCTTACTTTCTCTTATCTTCTATGCCGATAAGGAGAAGATCGTCCTTCGGTTCCGCACTTCCCAAGAATCTTTGCAGATCGGAATGGATCGTAGAAAGTAGTTCCTGGAGATCCTGGTCGCCCCCCATTCTTAAAGCTGCGAGTACTCTCTCCATTCCGAAGAAATCTCCTGGAAATCTCGCCGACTCCGAAAGCCCATCCGTAAAGCAAAGAATACGATAGTGTTCCGTAAGCGCGATCTCTCTATCCGTAAATTGAAAACTAGGCAAAAGACCTACGAGAGGATTTTCGCACTCTACTACATGCTCCTCGTCTTGGGTCTGCACTAAAATAGGAGGAGATCCTGCCAAGGACAGCGTGAGTTTCTCTTTATTCGGGGAGATCTCTAAGATCGCAGCGGAGAAGTATGTGGAGATATTTCCGTACTTGCCATGGAACTCGGAACCCATTTCGGACAATAGACTGCCTGGAGTTCCTTCCTTCCATCTCAGATCCTCGTATACTCTCCGGATCAGAATGGTGATGAGAGCGGCTTGGATCCCATGTCCTGTAGCGTCCGCAAGAAAGATACGGACCCTTCCATCGGGAAGTCGTACGATATCGTAGAGGTCTCCCCCTACTTCGGCAAGAGGCTTATGCAATATCCGAAATCGCAGACCGTCTAGGATACGCTCGGCACCGTCTTCCAGATCCAAGAGACCCTTCTGGATCTCTCTTGCAATATTCAGATCGTTCTGGATGAGACGAAGAGCGTTTCTCAATTGCTTGGTCCTGTCCTCTACCCTTCTCTCCAAATTTCTAGAAAGATCCAAGAGCCTGTCCAAATTGTCCGAGCTCCGTATAGATAAGAATACGGATTGAGCGATCAAGAAGATGAATGCTCCTATATTCGTAAAGTATCCGGTATCCAAGAAGAAGGTAGCATAGAGTATATCATGTATGAGCGCCGCATATACGAATACGAATCCTGCGAGAATGATAAGCGCACCCTTTCTCTTTCGCAGCGCCGCTTTCGTGAGAGAAAATAGGCTTAAGGTCCCTGCAAGAAAAGCCACCAAGTAATAAATAGTGACCGTATAAGTAAAGATCCGTACGGGAAAGATGAGTACGACTAAGCAGGCTCCGGCAGCGATCCACCAAACCAGATCCACAAGGATCCTCTTCAATTCTCTGGGAAATACGGATAAGATATAACTTAAGAAGACGGGAATGGCCAAGTAGAAGGTAATATATTCTATCCGGATAAAATGAGAGTATTTTAGAAAATCAAAATATTCTGAAACGACCCTTGTTCCTGCAAAGATTCCCCTCGTTGCCATGATGAGACAGTACAGTCCAAAATAGAGAGAAGCCGCTTCCCCCCTTCGTACAACGGCAAAGATCAAATGCAGTAGTCCTATGCAAAGAAGTCCTCCTGCAAGGAACACATCCATGAACCTTTCCCCATGCCAGACCTGAGCCAGATTCTTAGCCGTCCCGAATCGCATGGGAGCCCAGAAGCCACCCAACCTATGCTCCTTATTCGCGATCTGCATAGCTATATGCACCTCGTCGCTTTGAGGATAGAAGGTTACGAACTTAGTGCACCAAGCAGGCTTCACTTCGAAGACGGTGATATCCGTAGTATTCGGGAATTCTACTTCTCCGCAGGAAGCGAGTAGCTTTCCATCCACGTACAAGAAGTAGGAAGAACTCTGCTCTTGCACAAGAAGAGCAAGTTCTCCATAGTGCCGGTTCAGTTTGATCGTGAGTTCGTAGGTTCCGTACCCTTCTCCCAATCTGGTCCCGTTCTTTCCATTCCAGGAAGCGGGAACTGGTAGCATTTCGTAGGTGCCCTGGTCTTCGGAGCCCAGACTTTTCCAAAACAACCAACGGAATTTCCAGACTCCGGAGAGTAAGATCGGACCTTGGGTTTCCAGATCGTGGGAGTTTAACTCCAGGAGACCCTGGACCACAGGAGGATGATCGGCCTTCTCCCAAATATCTCCGCAACCAGGAAGAACTAGAACGACGGCCGCAAGTAGAAGGACCAAAAACCCATTTTTCAGATTGGTAACAAATCGATGAATGGTAGGAACTCCTCGCTTACCGGAAAATTTACCTAGATCGAGTGAAAAGCATAGGAAAAAAATCTTTCCAAGATATAAAACCTTCCTTGACAAACCCTGGAGGTCTTCCAAGTATAGCAGAAAAATATCCAATAAATTGGATTAAACCTCTGGCTTATTGGCAAAAGGGATGTAAAAGTGAATCCTATGAAAACGAAATCTAAGTTCCTCCGATCCTTGGCGATCTTCCTACTCAGCAGTGTGGCAGCATTTTCCGTGTATGCAGACGATGTTTTACTGAACGTTTCCTTTGATCCCACCCGTGAACTTTACGAAGATGTAAATAAGCACTTCATCGATTCTTGGAAGAAGAAGACAGGCAAAGGACTTACCATCCAACAATCCCACGGCGGTTCAGGTAAGCAAGCCAGAGCGGTGATCGACGGTTTAGAAGCGGACGTGGTTACTTTGGCATTGGCCTACGATATTGATAGCATCGTAAATAATTCAGGTGCGATTTCTAAAGAATGGGAGAAAGAATTCCCTCATCATTCCGTTCCGTACTATTCTACCATCGTATTCTTAGTAAGAAAGGGAAATCCCAAGGCGATCAAGGATTGGGACGATATAGTAAAACCTGGTATCGGTGTGATCACTCCGAATCCTAAGACTTCCGGAGGCGCTCGTTGGAATTATCTCGCAGCCTGGGGATTCGCAAAAAAGAAGTACGGGACAGAAGCGAAGGCTACCGAATTCGTGAAGGCTCTCTACAAAAACACTTCCGTTCTGGATACTGGCGCCAGAGGTTCCACTACCACTTTCGTGCAAAGAGGGATTGGGGATGTTCTTTTAGCTTGGGAAAATGAGGCAGAACTCGCCATCTCCGAATCCAAAAAAGCGAACGGTGGGAACTCCCAATTGGAAGTAGTGTATCCGAGCGCCAGTATTCTTGCGGAAACCCCTGTTGCAGTCGTGGAAAAAGTCACAGCGAAGAAAGGAACTACGGAACTCGCAAAGGCTTACTTGAATTTCTTATATACCAAAGAAGGACAAGAGATCGTTGCAAAACATTTCTTCCGTCCGAACGATGCTGCGGTATTGAAAGCAAACGCTTCCAAATTCCCTAAGATCAATCTATTCGATGTAAGAAGCATTGAAGGATCTTGGGCAGCAGCTCACAAAAAGCATTTCGCGGATGGAGGTCTATTCGACTCCATTTACGGAGAAGCGAAGAAGTAATCCTTCTTCTAAAAAAGCTTACTCTACAAGAGCCGGCATTTGTCGGCTCTTGGTTTGACGAAATAGACTGTCTCCCAAGAATCGACTTCAGGGACTCCTTCCGCTTTGAAACTGATCTTTCGCCCTTATTCTAAAACAAGCTTTGGCCTTTCCTTGGGCCTGACCATATTTTACCTGAGTTGTTTCGTAATTATTCCCTTATCCTCTCTTGTATTCAAATCGGCAAATCTAGGTTGGTCCGGACTCTTAGAGGTTTTTTCCGAGGATAGGATCCAAAAGGCACTAATCCTTAGTTTCGGGGCCGGAGGGGTCGCAGCGATCATCAATCTATTTGTGGGATTCTTGTTCGCATGGGTCCTAGTCCGTTATGATTTTCCCGGAAAGAGGATCTTGGATTCCTTAGTGGATCTTCCGTTCACTCTTCCCACTGCAGTGGCAGGGATCGCACTCACTACGATCTATTCTCCCAAGGGTTGGATCGGCCAATTCTTCGAACCCCTCGGGATCAAGATCGCTTACACTCCCGCCGGGATCGTGATCGCTCTCGTTTTTATCGGATTTCCTTTTGTGGTCCGCACAGTGCAACCCATCCTGGAAGAACTTCCTAAAGAATTAGAAGAGAGTGCGTTTTGCTTGGGAGCAAGCAGGTTCCAGACATTCACGAAAGTGATCTTGCCGGAACTTATTCCTTCTCTGTTAACGGGAACGAGTATGGCGTTTGCAAGAGGGATAGGAGAATACGGCTCCGTAGTTTTCATTTCCGGGAATTTGCCCGGTAAGACGGAGATCCTTCCCCTTCTCATCGTTACTAAGTTGGAACAATACGAATATGCGAAGGCTACCGGAATCGCACTCTTAATGTTGGTTCTGTCTTTTACGATCATGCTTGCGATCAATTTCTTCCAGAACAGAGCATCTAGGAGGTTGGGATGAAACATGCCGAGCCTATCTGGATCCGGATCCTGCTCATCGGCTCCGTGCTTGTACTTGCGTCGCTCATCCTTCTTCTTCCGATCGCCACCGTATTCTTAGAGGCGTTCGCCGGAGGATGGGAGGCCTATCTACAAGGATTGCAGGATTCGGATACGATCTCTGCGATGATCATGACCCTTAAGGTGGCGGCGATCGCGGTCCCCTTGAACACAGTATTCGGACTCGTTGCGGCGTTCCTTCTCACCCGTTTCGAATTTCCGGGAAAGAATATCCTTCTTACTATCATAGATTCTCCTTTTGCTGTTTCTCCGGTGATCTCGGGGCTTATCTTCCTGCTGGTTTTCGGAAGACAGGGTTGGCTAGGAAATACATTAGAAGAATGGAATATTAAGATCGTATTCAATACTCCTGGCCTTGTCATAGCGACGATCTTTATCACTCTTCCTTTTGTCGCAAGAGAGCTCATCCCTCTTATGCAAAGCCAGGGAAAAGAAGAGGAAGAAGCTGGAATTCTCTTGGGGGCCTCTCTTAGGCAGACTTTTCTCAAGATCATCATCCCGAATATCAAATGGGGCCTTCTCTACGGATTGATCTTATGTAACGCAAGAGCGATGGGAGAATTCGGCGCGGTTTCCGTTCTATCAGGCCATATCCGAGGAAAGACAAACACGCTTCCTCTGCAGATCGAAATGTTGTACAATGAATACAACTCTATCGGAGCCTTCTCCGCAGCCTCTATTTTAGTATTTCTTTCCTTACTCACTCTGGTCTTGAAATCCATCTTAGAAAGAAATCTTAATTCTAAGAAAGAGGAGAAGGAGCCGGAAGAAGGAACTCCGTCCTCTTCTTCCAAGGAATCGCTTGCCCAGAATAATACGCCGGATTTCCAAATTTAGGAGATACAGATGTCCATAGAGATACGCAATGTTAGCAAAAGATTCGGAGAGTTCCAAGCTCTCTCTCATGTGGACCTGACCATTCCCGAAGGAAATTTGGTCGCGTTACTCGGTCCTTCGGGTAGTGGAAAGACCACTCTGCTTAGGATCATCGCAGGATTGGATGTCCCCGATGAAGGAGAGGTCTTGTTCAACGGAGAAAGATCCAAGACCAAGAATTCCAAGGACAGAGGAGTTGGATTCGTATTCCAACATTATGCTTTATTTAGGCACATGACGATCTTTGAGAATATCGCATTCGGCCTAAAGGTCCGTCCGAGAGCCACTCGTCCTTCTAAGGAAGAGATTAGAGCGAAAGTTTTCCAACTTCTGAAATTGGTCCAATTGGAGAATTTTCACGATCGATTTCCTTTCGAACTTTCCGGTGGACAGAGACAAAGGGTGGCTTTGGCAAGAGCATTGGCGATAGAGCCCAAGTTCCTTCTTTTAGATGAACCTTTCGGTGCATTGGATGCCAAGGTACGAAAGGAACTCCGGACTTGGCTACGCAGACTCCATGATGAGATCCACGTCACCAGCGTATTCGTAACTCATGACCAAGAAGAAGCCTTAGAGGTTAGCGATTCTATTGTGATCCTTCGCTCGGGAAAGATAGAACAGATCGGCACTCCGGACGAGGTTTATAATAAACCTAAGACCCCTTTCGTATTCCATTTCTTAGGAGATGTGAATCTGTTCCACGGAAGGATCAACGAAGGAAAAGCTACGATAGGCGATCTTCATGTGGAGACTCCGGAACATTCGGACCTAGTAGACCAAGAAGCAGTTGCTTATGTAAGACCGTATGACGTGGAAATTTCCCGCTCGGCAGAGGCTGGGATTCCCGCCGAGATCCAATACATCCATTCTACAGGAAGGAATGTGCGGATCGAACTCAAACGCCTAGATTCTGGCACTCTGATAGAATCACTTTTGGATCAGAACATATACAAAGAACTAAACCTTCTCCCTGGGGAAACGGTTTATCTGAGGATCCGCAAGGCGAAAGTCTATGTGGAAGATTTCTCGATCTAAGTCCTTAGGTTAGGTTTTCCTTCTTGTAGAACAGCTCAAAAAATTTCCGGAAAACGAGGAAAAACAGGTTTCGAAAAGGTCCAAGTACAAAGTAGGATCTTACAGAGCTTTGTCTCCGGAGGCAACCATGCAGAGGATTTCCGTAAAGAACGGCCGAGGCCCGGAACTCCAGGTGACCCTGCTTCTTCCAGGTATTTTCGTTCTATCCAAAACCATCTTATTCATTTCCTTATTCGTCTTAGTCAATTGCGCAAGTCCTTCGGAAACCGTTTCTGTTCCTGTTGCCCCTCTTCCAAGATCGGAGGCAAGCCCTTCTCCCAGTTTTTTAGATAAATATAATATAGCCTTACTTAGCTCGGACACTTCTTCCGAAAATCCGCAAGACGAACTGAAAGATTTGCTGATCCGATCCGAAAGGATTTCTGTGATCGATAGACAAAGGACTGCTGACGTATTGAATGAGATCTCATTGAGCCAAACAGGGATCACCGATACCGCAAATGCTCCCAGGTTAGGAAAGATACTGGCCGCTCAGAAACTAATCTACTTAAAGAGCCAAAAGGATCGTTGGAGCGTGGAACTTGTGGACGTGGAAACATCCAAGTCCGAGTTTTTGCGTTCTTTTAAAAGAGAAAAGTCGGAAAAGATCTTTACTGAGCTTACGGGATTCCTCACCCAAAACCTTCTTCTTAGAAATCTAAGCGCCTTAAAACCGAAAAGCCAAACGATCAAAGTCAGTTTGAATTCTTCTCAAAAAGTCTATAGGTCGAATGAGCCTGTTTCCTTCTCCGTAAGCACATCGGAAGATTGTTATGTATATCTGATCCTTTTACAAAGCGACGGGGAAACTTTGCTTTTGTTCCCAAACTCGTTTCAATCGAACAATTTCTTAAAGGCAAACGTCAGACTTCTTATTCCGGATGAAAGATCGGGTTATATTTTGGCGGCAGGCGAACCGTATGGGACGGATTCCATTAAGCTGATTGCGTCCAAATCTCAACTAGATCTATTCCGAACGAAACCGTACGGAGATTCTCCTTTCGGCATTATTGATCGTCCATTCGAGTCCGTTAGTCGAGGTATAAAAATTATCCAGACAACGGTGTCTGACGGAGATTGGAATACCTCCGAATTGAGTATCGTTACCTTGGAAAAATAAATTTCCAAATAGAATATTAGAGAAATGGAAATTTTTAGGAACATCCTCGGTCTTTCATTCCAGAAGATAAAAGGAGTACGAAGATGTTCAATAAATCCATCCTTTCGGGCATAGCGATCATGATTGCCCTTTCCACAACCGGCTGCCTTACCACCATAGAACCTGGGCGAGCCGGGATCGTATTTGCGCCCTTCGACAATAAGGTAGAAAAGGACATACTACTTGCGGGAAATTATCAGATCCCTCCCACCAAAGACGTGATCGTTTACAACCTGCAATGGGAGCCTTACAAGGAAACTATAGATGTGATCACTCGAGACGATCTAAGGATAGACGTAGTCGCTTCTATTACCCTTCGTCCGATCCAGAGTCAATTGGTCAGTCTTCATACGGAGGTGGGCCCTCAATATTATAATCATGTAGTGAGACAGGACTTTAGGACGAGCGTGAGAAACGCATTCACCAATTATCCCATGATCCAGATCTCTAAGAACAACCAACAGATCGTAAAAGAGATCAAGGCGATGATGGAGGATAAACTAAGCTCCCGTCATATCGAGATCAATAATGTGAACATAGACGATATTTCTTTTAGCCAACAGATCATGGACGCTATCCAGAAGAAGCTTACGAAAGAACAAGAATTAGAAACCATGAAATTCGAGATCGCCATCCAGAAAAAGGACAATGAGATCGCTAGGATGAATGCGCAGAGGGACGCCGAGATCGTAAGCATTAAGGCGAAAGCAGAAGCCGATGCGATCAAAATTGTGAACGAGGCTATTTCCTCCAAATACATCCAGTACAAGGCGTATGATAACCCTCAGAATAAACTGATCTTTGTTCCCGTCGGTCCGAACGGTTTGCCTGTGACGGTTCGAATGAATATAAACGAACCGATCGGAAGCGCTAAGTCGCCATCCAAAGCGAATGTGAGCGGCTCTTTTACGAATACGAAGCAAAATTCGATCAATTCGGACGATGACAATAACTAACGTAAGGATAGTACGATGAGGATCTTTTTCTTAGCGGCATGTTTCATTCTAAGTGCGGGAATACTCGCCATAGAAAACCCATTCCATCCTGCTTGGAAAGAATCCTCAGCTATCACTGCGTTTACGGATCTTGGAAATGGAAGCATTGCTACAGGTCTGGAAAATAAAACAGTTCTGGTTTGGAATCTTACCAATCGAAAATTCAAGGCATTGACCTCGAATACTTCCATTATTTCTTCCATCGCTCATTCCGATCCGTCGGGCAAAATCGCCTATCAATCGGATGAAAGTAAGATCAAGATCCTTTCTCCAGATCTAGAGACAAACATGGAGATCCCAAATTCGCTTGGCTCCATTACTTCATTGGATTTCTCCCCGGATGGCCTTAAGCTAGTAGGAGGAGATGAAAATGGAAGAGTCAGGATCTGGGACCTAAGTGGCAAGATCCGAGGAAACTTTCAGGCCCATTCCTTATCCATCACTTCTGTGCAATTCTCTCCGGATGGAAGATCCATATTAACTGCCAGCGAGGATGGAACTGCCTCCTTGTGGAATACTGAAGGAACTCAGATCAAAGTCCTGGATACTAGGGACAGTCCTATATTGTGCGCAAAGATCTCAAAGGACGGTAAGAAAGTAGCTACAGGCGGAGACGATGGAAAGATCCGAGAGATTTTCGTCGAAGACGGAAAAAAGACAGAAATAGGACGGCACACTTCCTCTGTCAGATCCGTAGTATATTCAAAAACTGGAAAGTATCTATTAAGCTCTTCGGAAGATCTAACAGTAAAGATCTGGGATACCAAGACAGGACTAAAGGCCACATTAGTGGGTCATTCCGATACTGTTAATCAAGCCATCTTCATTAACGATGAAAAGCAGATCCTTACAGGGAGTGACGACGGAACCCAAAAGATCTTCGATATAAATGGAAAGGAACTAGCGAATATAGTCCTAACCGATAAGGGAAAGATAGTCTTCGATCCAAGCGGAGGATTCGACTATGATTCGGAATTCTTGGAGAGCTATTTCTATTTCAATACGGAAAATGTAGATATTCATTCCGGGCTAGATTCCTTTTACAGTCTTTTCTTTTCTCCCGGTTTGATCCAAAAAATCTTCAAGGGTAGCAAGGAAACAAGGCCAAGCGTCTCCGATCTCATCAATACTTCTCCTCCTCCAAGAGTGGATATCAGTTTAGAGCCTTCTTCGGATCGTGAAACAGTTTCCGTTTCCGTAAAGGCATGCGACGAAGGAGGAGGAGTCGGGGATCTCTACTTATATCACAACGACTCCTTGGTCTCGTTAGAAACGTCCAGAGCGATCCGACTCATCCCCGGAGACACTTGCGTGCATAAGACATTCTCTCCGGATCTTTCTCCCGGAGAAAATTATTTTAGGGTCTCGAGCGCAAGCAAGGCAGGAATAGTCGGATATTCTAAAATGGTATCCTTTCATAAAACAGCGTCTGGATCCACATTACCAAAACTTCATTTAGTTCTGTTAGCTGTGGATGATTATAAAGGAAAGAGCATGGACCTGAGATATGCGGTAAAAGACGCGCTTGCTCTTTCCGGGGCGGAAGCATTCAAAAAGAAGAATATATTCTCTTCTACTAAGATCTATACCGCTTACGATAGAAAAGCCGACAAGAAAGGGATCCTCTCGATCTTTGAGGAAGTAGCTAAAGAATCCGCTCCTGAAGATCTTTTACTCGTTTTTATCGCGGGACACGGAGCGAACCAGGATGGTAAGTTCTATTTTCTCACTTCTACATTCGACCCTGAAAATCCTAATTATTCTGAGAATGGCTTTAGCCAAGAAGACTTTGTATCCTCCATTGCAAAAGTGAACGCTACCCGAAAGCTATTGATCTTCGATACCTGTGATTCGGGAGGAGAATGGACCACCCAATTCAAAGAGTTAGGAAATCTTGCTAAATCCGCAGGGCTTTGCGTAATTGCATCTACATTAGAAAAAGAAGATGCATATGAATCTTCCGCTTTGGAACACGGAGTATTTACTACTGCGTTATTGGAGGGGCTGGGAGGAAGAGCAAATACGAACGGAAAGGTCACAGCTTCCAGTTTGATCTCTTATATAAATTTAAGAGTGCCTGAGATCGCGAAATCTGTGATCAAGAAGGAACAATTCCCGTATTCTTCCCAGCGAGGCAGAGATTTCGTGATCGCGGAATAAACTATTTCGATAGGATCTCTGTCCCGGCACCATTTCCCCAGGTACCTTCCAGTTTCGCACCTCCGTTCTTCACGGTATAGATCACAGGATAAGTGTCCCCCCAATCCACCGTGAGAGTATTACCATCCAAAGAACCCGTACCCGAAAAAGTGTTTCCCACACTCCATTCGAAATTGTAAGAACCATCATCGTTTAAGGTAACATTCACTGTACCTTTGTATCTACTACCATCCGGATTCGTTCCAGTTACCTTGTACATTCCGTAGACGTTCAAGCCTTGCGCATGCGCATAGGAAAAGGAAACGATCAACACAAGGATCGTTACGAGAGTCAAGATCCTGGCCTTGGGATTTTTAAACATGCCATCCTCCTAAGAGAGGCAAAATCTGATCATAGATCAGGATCTTATCAAGATTTTTCCTGGAGGAAGAAAAACATTTATTTCCAAAGTAGAATAACTCTAATCGCAGGAATCCAAGCCTCGGACGATCCATTTGCGGGAATCGACTGGATCGATGACGGCATCTATCTCTAAATACGAAGCCATATTGATCGCCTTCCCTCTTTCATAGGCTTCTGCGACCAAGCGTTCAAAGAGTAATTGCCTTTCCTTCCAATCCTTAACTTCGGCCAACTCCTTTTGGAAGCCGGTCCTGATCTCCCCCTCGATCCCCATTGCACCGAATTCTCCCGTAGGCCAAGAGATCGTAAACACGGGAGCGTGAAAGCTTCCTGCTGCCATCGCCATGGCTCCCAGACCGTATCCTTTTCTGAGAATGATCGTGAATACCGGAACCCTTAAGGAGGCTCCGGCACCAAATAGCTCGGCGGCTTTTCGGACCAGTCCTTTCTTCTCCACATCCGGTCCTACCATGAATCCAGGAGTATCACAAAGAAATAATACAGGAATTTTGAATGTATTACAGAAGTCCAAAAACCTGGCGGATTTCTCCGCTCCTTCTGCATCGATCGCTCCTCCCAAATGAGTGGGATCATTTGCAACAAGGCCCAGAGCCCTTCCTTCTACTCGAATAAAGGAAGTCACAATACCTTTCGCATATTCTCTCTGGAGTTCGAGAACGGAATGTTTGTCTGCTAAGACCTCTATTAACTTTCGGATATCGTAAGAGCGAAGGCGATTTTCCGGAATACTATTCCTAAGTGCTCTTTGGTCGGAAGATTCGAATTTCTGAAGATTCCCTTGAAAATAGGATAATGCCTGTTTAGCGATTCGGACTCCTTCTAATTCATTTTTGACCAGAATGTCTATTACCCCATTTCGAGTCTGCACACTGGTAGGTCCAATTTCTTCTGCGGAGAAGGAGCCAAGGCCTCCCCCCTTTACCATGACTGGTCCGCCCATTCCTATATTAGAATCTTCTGTTGCAATCCGAATATCGCTGGCTCCAAATAAGGCAGCATTCCCCGCAAAACATCTGCCCGCATTCACTGCGATCCTAGGTAAGATGCCCTTTAAACTCGCATATTGACGGAATGTATGCAGATCCAAGCCTGCGACTGCCGGCACATCTACTTCTCCCGGGCGACCTCCTCCTCCTTCCGTAAAAAATACCAGAGGAAGTCTTTGCTCTTTTATCATTTGCAGAAAGCGGTCCGTCTTCTTATGATTCATAGCCCCCTGTGTTCCCATAAAAACTGTATAATCATAAGCTAATACAGAAATTCTGGATCTATGCGGTTCGAAAAGATCTCCGTTAGTCGTTCCGAGTCCCGCCACGAGACCGTCAGCCGGACTCAGTTTGATCAATTCTTCCAAGGTTCTTCGACGACGCTGCGCGGCTAAAGCAAGAGCGCCATACTCCACAAAACTTCCAGGGTCGCAAAGATCTGCGATATTCTCTCTTGCCGTTCTTTGCCCTCTCTTATGACGCTTGGAAACTGCCTGGGATCTGGCAGCATCTTCGTTTATGGACAATCGATCTTTTACTTCTTGCAGATCTACACGAATGCGATCCGGATCCACGGAAACATCTTCCGTATGATGTTCTTCTTCTTGGTCCGATTTGCGGATCAGAAGAAGGGTCTGGGATTCCGAAACAGTATCTTCTGCGGAAACAAGGATGCTCTCCACATAACCGCTGATCTCAGAGCTCAATACGTGCTCCATCTTCATGGAAGAAAGCAAAGCCAATTTCTGTCCCTTACGAATGTAATCCCCTTCGGAAGGAAGTATTTCCATCAACCTTCCTGCCATCGGAGAAGCAAAGCGAACGATCCCGTCCGCAAAGATTTCATCCGCATCCGATTTACTCTTGGAGAGAGTTAGAGATCCGACTTCAAAGGGGAATTGCTTAGAATCAGAAGGTTTGGCTTGAACCAATTCAGAAATCCTTTCCTGGATAAACTGAGTATGGATGGAATATTCTCGTACTTCTTTGGATCGCAGTAAATTTTGTAGAAAACCGATATTAGTAGGAACTCCTACAATCCTAAATTCCTCCAAGGCACGCAGAGAAGAAGATAATAAATTCGTAAAGTTCTCTGACCTAGAACGAACGATCAACTTCGCAAGCAGAGAATCGTAATTCGGGTTCAGATCGTAGCCGGAATAAGCGGCGCTATCCACTCGGATCCCTGGCCCACTACTAGGCTCGAACAAACGGATATTTCCGGAAGAAGGACGAGTATTCCCCTTTTCATCCATGATCTCGGAGTTGATCCGGATCTGCACCGCATATCCCTTAGGAGAAGGGATAGATTCTTGGGTTAAAGATAGATCTTTCAGGGATTTTCCATTCGCAATTTGCAATTGCAATTGTACAAGATCCAGTCCGGTAACTTCTTCCGTAACCGTATGCTCTACTTGCAAACGAGGATTGGCCTCCATAAAATAGACATTTTTCGGATCTTCCAAATCCAAGAGAAATTCAAAGGTCCCAAGATTCTTATACTGCAAATGTTTGGCAATAGTCTTAGAATATGAATAGATCTTCTCTCTAATTTGAGAAGGTAGAAAGGGAGCTGGCGCGATCTCCACAAGTTTCTGATTTCTCCGCTGCAAGGAGCAATCCCTTTCCCATAGATGGACTATATCCCCGGTCCCGTCCCCTAAGATCTGAACTTCTATATGCCTCGCCTTTGGAAGGAACTTCTCCAGATATACATTAGAATTTCCGAATGCAGCCCTTGCCTCTTCCGAACAGGTCTTGAATAATTCCTCTAACTCTTCCCGTTTTGTGGCGACTCGGATGCCCCTTCCCCCTCCTCCAGCCAAAGCCTTGATCATGATAGATCCTTGTTCAGAAAGGAATTCTTTCGCATCTTCCAAACTCGCGACCTTCCGAATTCCGGGAAGCACAGGCAGACCCAATTCCTCTACTAAGCGAATTGCTTCCAGTTTATCTCCAAGCATCCTCAATGTGGAAGAATTTGGACCAATGAATCCTATATTAGATTTTTCGCATTTTTCTGCGAACTCATGATTCTCGCTCAAGAAGCCGTAACCAGGGTGAATACCATCGCAATGATTCTCTTTAGCCAGCTTTAAGATCTGCTCTTGGTCCATATAGGAGGGAACTCCCTTCCCGCGTAAAGGAAGGGCCTGGTCCGCCGCGAGCCTATGTCTTGAATTTTGATCGTCTTCTGAGTAAATGGAAACGGATTGGATCTCGAGCTCCGCAGCTGCGCGAGAAATGCGAAGAGAGACTTCTCCCCTGTTCGCGATAAGTAATTTGGATACTTTCATAGAATGCGCAGTACTTTTTCTAAAAACTGCGTGAGGTCGATCTATTTTCAAGAGGGCCCCCGCCCTGTATTGGGTGGGGGGAGTGGCCCGTGGGAGCTCCTCGCGCTATATCACAGAAACTGTGCCAGAGCAAGGAGAATAAAAAGTGCTTCCACACGCGTAGGAACTATTGGCCACCCTTTGTAGGAACTCCGAAATCCACACCTGGATAAATAGGATTGGAAGGAAGAACAATATAGTGAGCAGTCGAGCAAGCGCCTATTCATTATAACGAATTTTCCTTCATGATATGAGATATAGGAATAGGCCGAACCGTTCCGATTTCCAAGCTGGGCAAAAGGAGAAAAAAAATGGCTGAAACAAAATCCAAATCCTCTTCCGGAAAATCGAAACTCTCCTCCAGGAAACTAACCCCAGTCCGAAAAATCCCTAAACAGAAGAAAGAGCATAAAGAAAATATTATATTCAAAGATCATTTACCAGGTCTTAAATTACCGATCGTTTATTCTCCTTCTGCTTCTAAATTTGCGAGCGAGGATATTTTAAGTTCTTGGATCAAAAAGAACCAAAGAGAGATCCAACGGGATCTGCTCATCTATGGAGCGATCCTATTCAGAGGGTTTGAAATAGAGGATTCCAAGAACTTTGAGAAGATTGCCCTCGCCTTAGATTCGAATCTTTCCGAAGCATATTTGGGCACTTCTCCCAGAGATAAGGTTACGAAATATGTTCATACGGCAAGTGAACTTCCCTCAGCCTATCCAATCATGCAACATGCAGAGATGAGTTTTCTAGACCAACCTCCTAAAAAACTTTTCTTCTACGCGAAGACAGCCCCAAACAAGAATGGGGAAACTCCGATTACAGATCTTAGAGCAGTCTTAAAGCAGATCCCGGAAAATATCCGAAAGAAGATAGAAGAAAAAGGAGTTCGCTATATCCGACACTACGACGGTCCGGATTCTTCCAGATTCAGCCTCTGGAAAACGAAGCGTTGGAGTGAAATGTTCAATACGACGCGAAAAGAAAATGCAGAGAAGGAATTTAAGAAGCAAAACTTCCAACATGCATGGCTTCCTAAAAACAAATTACGATTAACGAATATTCAGGTCGGGACAAGAAGGCACCCTTCTTCTGGAACAGAAGCCTGGCACAATCATATCCAAACCTTTCATATAGATTCCCCAAGATTAGAATACAAATACGTGCTTAATAGACAGAGGACCTTGAGAGGGCTCGGAGTCTTCTTGACATTGAATTTCCTCACCTTCTTCAAAAAACTATTTCATAGATCGGAAGAATTGGACGTGCACGCTACCTATGGGGATGGAGTAGAGATCAGCCAGAAAGAGATCAAAGAAATACTGGATGTATTCTGGAAGAATATCCAGATCTTCTCCTGGAAAAAGAACGACATCTTGTATATAGACAACTATTCCGTCTCTCACGGAAGACTCCCGTTCGTCGGACCGAGAGAGATCCAAGTCGCTTGGACAAAGTAGATTTTCTTATAGAGAATTTATACAGTTCCTACAAAGAACCTCAAGAGTTCCTACGCGAATGGGAACTGCTCAATATTTTTCTTGCGCGGATCCAATTTTTGTGATATAGCGCAGGAAGGAAAGCCCACGAGCCACTCCCCCCTC